>VGRX01000245.1 GCA_016875215.1 Deltaproteobacteria bacterium | reverse complement strand
TTTTGGCAGGTGGTCGGGGTGGGGGTGAACGTGAACGTGCCGGTGGCAGCGCTCTCCCCGGAAGTGCACGACAGTGCGACGACGTTGCTGGAGCTTACCGGGAAGAAGTGGCCGCTCGAGGACCTGGCGGAGGCTTTCCTGGCTCGGTTTGCCGAGCTGGAGAAGCGTTTCCTGGAGGAGGAAAGGCTGCCGCTGGATGCGTACATGGCCCGCTTTCCTTTTGTAGGACAGCGTGCGGCCGTGTACCATCGGGACCGGCAGTTGGAGGGGACGATCGCAGGGGTGGCCGAGGACGGGGCGTTGCTGCTCGCATGCGAGGGGGAGACGGTGCGCATCGTGTCCGGGGAGGTGATCCATGTCCGACCGCGGTGACGGACCGCTGCTGCTGGTCATCGACATCGGCAACACGAACGGGGTGATCGGCCTTTTCGCGGGTCAGACCCTGGTCGCCGATTTTCGCATCGAGTCGCGGCGGAACAGGACCAGCGACGAATACTATGCGCTGCTGGAGCCGATGTTCCGGAGGGCGGGATACTCGATGGCCTCGGTCGCGGACGTCGTGGTGGCCACCGTGGTGCCGCCGACGGTGTACCCGCTGACGCGGTTCGCCCAGGAGCTGACCGGCAGGGAGCCGTTCTTCGTGGACCACCGGCTGGACGTCGGGTTGAAGCTGCTCTACCACCGCCCGGAGGAGATGGGGGCGGACCGGCTGGTGAACGCGGTCTATGCGTGGCGCAAGTGGGGTGGCTCGATCGTGGTCGACTTCGGCACTGCGACCACGTTCGACGTGGTGAACGCTGCCGGGGAGTACCTGGGCGGCTGCATCGTCCCGGGGATCCGAATCAGCATGGATGCGCTGTTCGACTATGCTGCGAGGCTGCCTCGCATCGAGGTCGGAAGGCCGGACCATGCCATCGGCCGGAGCACCGAAGAGGCCATGAAGGCAGGGGTGTACTACGGGTACGTGGCGATGGTGGACGGGCTGGCGCGGCGGTTGCAGCGCGAGGCGGGCTTTCCGGCCCGCGTGATCGCGACCGGTGGGCTTGCCACGATGATCGCGCAGGACAGCGAGGCGATCGAGGTGGTGGACAGCAACCTGACGCTGTTGAGCCTCGAGATGCTCTACCGCGAGTACGGCGGCCGGCGATGAAGCGGCAACTGGCGAACTACAAGGAGCTGGCGGCGCTGGCTCGGGAGACGGCACAGCTCCTGCGGTCGCTCAGGGCACGAGGGGTGGAGGTTCTGCCCGGGGAGCTGCGGGAGGAACCGCCTCCCAGGAAGACGACCGCGGAAGTTCGGCTGGAGGAGCCACCGACCGATCTGGGCCGCGAGGGGCTCCTGGAGCACTACCGGAAACAGGCACTGGAGTGTCGGCGGTGCCCGCTTGCTTCCGGCCGGCGGAACGTCGTGTTCGGCGACGGGAGCAGCCGGGCCCGGGTGATGTTCATCGGAGAGGGGCCGGGGTCCCAGGAGGACGAGCGGGGGCTGCCGTTCGTCGGGCGTGCCGGGCAGCTCCTCTCCCGGATGCTGGCCGCTGCGGGGATCGACCGGAAGGAGGTGTACATCACGAACATCGTGAAGTGCCGCCCCCCCCTGAATCGGGATCCGTCCGTGGAGGAGAACGCTGCCTGTCGCCCCTTCCTGAACCGTCAGCTCGAGCTCATTGCTCCCCAGATCGTCGTGTGCCTGGGAAGGGTGTCCGCCACATCTCTGCTGCCCGAGGCCGTGAACCTCGGGGCCGTGCGCGGGACGGTGCACAAGCTCGGTTCGGCCGAGCTGCTGGTGATGTACCATCCGGCGTACCTGCTGCGGACCCCTTCCCGCAAGAACGTGGCGTGGCAGGACATCCAGCTCCTCGTGCATCGAATGGTGGCCCAGGGGATCCTGCCCAGGCCGCCGGAACCATGGTGGACGCTGGCATGATCCCCCGAACCCTTCTCCTCAATCTGGCAGCGGCCGTGCTGATCGCAGGAGTTGTGGGATGCAGGGGGAAGGGGGAAGGGGGGACGGCGACGGCGACGGCTACGGCTACGGCGACGGCGACGGCTACGGCTACGGGGACGGAGTGCAATGCCAACGTCAGGCAGACGGGAAAGGGATGTGATATGGAAGGGATCCGGGCGGCTGTGAGGGCGGAGCTGGGCCCGGGGGGGCAGGTCCAGAGATGTTACAGGAAGTACCTGGCCGCGCAGCCCAGAGAGGGGAAGGTGCTTGTGCGTTTCTCGCTGACTCCCGAGGGCCGGGCGACCGGGTTCCAGGTGGTGCAGGACGAGCTGGGCTCGAAGGACATGAGCGGCTGCCTGCTCGAGGTGCTGGCGGGGGTGGAGTTTCCCGCCCCCGGGGAGGTGCCGTGCCAGGTGGTGTATCCGTTCTCTTTCTTTCCGAAGGGCAGGTGATGGGCAGGAATCGATTCGACCTGATAGCGTTCGACGTGGACGGCACGCTGGTGGATGATACGGTGTTCGTGTGGGAGACGCTTCATGAGCACCACCGGACGGATCGTGCGTCCCGCCAGATGGCATTCGAGAAGTACATGGCCGGCGAGTGGAGCTACCGGCAGTGGTTCGAGCACGACATCCAGCTTCTGACGGAGGCCGGGGCGAACCACGGCTCGATCCTGGACGCCATCTCGGGAATGCGGCTGATGGAAGGGGCGCTGGAGACGCTCGAAGCGATTCGGAGGAGCGGCGCACGGATGGCGATCCTCTCGGGCTCGCTGGACATCGTGGTCGAGAAGTTCGGGCTTGCCGAGTACTTCGACGACATCTACCTGAACCACATCGGGTTCGATTGCGAGGGGCGGCTCTCCGAATGGGAGCCGACTCCCTACGACGTGTGCGACAAGGCGACCGGGCTCAAGGACCTGGCCGTCCGACATGGAATCCCGATGGAGCGGACCGCATTCGTCGGTGACAACTTCAACGACGTGGCGGTGGCCCGGGTGGCCGGATTCGCCATCGCGTTCAACTGCAAGTCCGACGAGCTTGCCAGGACCGCAGACGTGACGGTGCCCGGGGGGGACTTGAGGCGGGTGCTGCCCTATCTGATCTGACCCGGACCGTCCGGCGTCGAGCGGGTCACAGCTTGAGCATGGCCGACATGAAGAACTCGGAGAAGCCCAGGTGGCGGCCCCTGCCGTCTTCCCGGAAGTACAGGTAGCCTGTGCGGGCCTGGACGCCGAGCGAGAGCGCGTCGACGACCTGCCAGCCGATGAGGAGGTTTGCGAGCGGTACCGCGGTGACGTAGTGGTCGGTGGAGCTCTTCCCGATGGACTCGTTGTCGACGGTGCGGCGGGCGTAGAAGAGCGCGATCTCGGGGGCCAGCTCGATGACGAACGGCGAGCTGAGCACGGAGAATGCGGTCCCGAGCCCCCCTTCGAAGCAGGCGAAGGTCTGGGCGAGAGGGCCGATATGGTCGCTGGTGCTGCTGGATACGCCGCCGCCCACGAGCAGCTCGAAGAACGGCGTGACACGGCGGCCGAGCAGGTCGTTGACCCGCAGCTCCACCCCCCCCAGGACGCTGGGAAGCAGGGAGCGCTCGCGGATGGTCCCGTCCCAGAAGAACTGGTAGCCCCCCTTGGCCGCCAGACTGACCGAAGGCTTGCGCCCCTTGTCGATAAGCCAGGTCCGTGAGACCGGGTCCATCTGCTGGACCGAGATCGCGACCTCGCTGCCTTCCGGAATCCGTACTGACGTGCGGAAGAGGGCGGTGTCGCTTCGCCGGAACAGATCGAACGTCCCCGCCGGGATTGCAAGCGTCCGAGTCTCTCCCCCTTTCTTGTCCACCTCGGCCAGCACGGTATCGCTGGCAGGGTCATAGAGGAGGAAGTCGCCCTCCGCGTTCTCGGGGAAGCGCAGGCGGGAGGCTGCGCGCCCGGTGTAGCTCACGACGACTTCGCCCGATCCGGAAAGGGAGTAGTCGAAGGTCGGATGCTGTCCCTTTCCGCCCGCGGCATAGGTGCGGTTCAGCGTCCGATGGTAGGCGTACTGGTAGAGCTCGCCGAGCGTCACCCGGCCGTCACCGGAGGCATCGGCTTCGCCCCGCATGCCCGAGGTGAGGAAGTGGGTGAAGAACGACCCCCGCAGCTCCTCGCTCTCCTGGGACTTCTCGCCCGCAGAGCTGGACGTGATGATGGCGAACCCCGAGGCATCCCCTTCGGAGGAAATGGCGAGCTCGAGCGGGATCCGCTTCCCCCCCTTGTCTCTCACGAGCGCGCCGCTGTGGCAGGCATCGATGAGTGCCACCCGGACCTTGGCGGGGGACTGCTTGAGCCACGTGCGGAGCTCCTGGAGCGGAAACACCGTGTCGCCCAGCAGCAGCGCGGTATCGTCCGCGTGCCCGCTGAAGTAGAGAAACACCTCTGTCTGCGGGTTTGAGCACCGCCCCAGCAGTCCCTCGACGTTGGAGAGAGCGGTGCGCAGCTCATCCGCCGAGGGGGAGCGCAGGAGGAACAGCCGGTCCCCGGCGACTTCGCCCAGCGTGGCCATCAGCCGGGCCATCTTGTCGGCGTCCTTGAGAGCGTACTTGAGCTTCGTGGTCCGGTGGTCACCCTGGTTGTGACCCACGACCACTGCGAACCGGACCCGCCCCGGTCCGGCCTCGCCGGCAACCGCACCCGCAGCGCAGAGCAGCAACCACAGCGGGACGAGCAGTGAGAGACTCAGGCGGCTCACGGCAGCCTCCGCTCGAGAAGGACGGTGGATAGGCGAGCCCGGAGCCGCAACTCCTGGATGGCCCGGAGAACAGCGGCTTCCGAAGCGCCCGATGGGTCGCCTGAAGCCAGGGCCTGCCGGACCGCGTCCCGGACTTTGACCGCGTCGACGGGCCCGGTGCTGAACAGTGCGATGAGGTGCTCGGGGCCGACGTAGTCGTCGAGCTCGATTGCCCCGGGAAGGGGGATGTTGCGCCCGCGGACGATGGGAACGGAGGTCCCCGTGCCATCCGGATACCAGACCTCGACGCCGCCCCGTCCGTCCAGGGAGAGGACGCAAAGGTAGTCGTAATCGGCCGCGTCATAGAGGAGCCGGATCACGTCACCGGGGCGGACCGAGCCGTCGTCGGCCAGAGGGGCGAAAGCGCCGCCCCGTCGCACCTCCACCCGGAGCACCGGCGTCGATTCCGGGAGAGGGCGGTCCGGCGTATCCGTGCCTTTGAGCGTCCTGGTGCCCACACCGCCGAACGGAGGGAGCGGCGGGGCGGGTTCCGGGGCGGGGGACAGCAAGACGAAGGCCAGGGCGGCAGCGGCAGCGGCCCCGGCAAAGGCAGCGAGCCAGGGCAGCACGGGGCGACGCCGGGCAGCCAGAGCGGCCATGAGGCGGTCGGGCGGATGCTTCCGGTAGAACTCCTGCGCGTCCATGGGCCGCGGCTTTGCGGGCTCGATCCGCTCCGGGAGGTCCGGATACCGTTTCCGGGGGTCGTTCATGGGGTGCTCCTTTGCCCTGTGCGGATCCGGGCCTTGTCCAGGAAGTCGGCCACGGCTCTGCGCACGGTGGGGACGCTCACGTCGTTTTCCCGGGCCACCTCCTCGTGGGTCATCCCCTCGAGGAAGTACCCGATGATCAGCGATGCCTTTTCCGGCTTGAGCGGGGACAGCAGCTCCTGCACGAGCAGGCGGTCCTGTACGAACGGGAACGGGTGGCTCTGAAGCGGAGGACCGGAGTCATCCGCAGGGACCGCCTTCCAGTAGCGGCGGCGGCGCAGCTCGTTGAACGACTTGTTGGTCGCTACGGTCAGCAGCCAGGCACAGGCGCGGCGGTCGTCCGGGAATCCGGAGAAGGGGGAGAGGCCGGCCTGCACGCCCGCTGCCCAGGTCCGGATGCGGTCCACCAGCGCAAGGAACGTATCCTGGGTCACGTCCATGGCAGCCTGGTCCTCCTTCAGCAGGTAGAAGCAGCGGCTGTAGACCCGGTGACCGAACAAAGTATACAGCCTTTCCACGTCGGACGGTCGCATGGTCACCATCCTGCTCAGGGAACACCCGGCTCCGGCAGAAGCGATCAACTTCCTGGGGCACTTATACCAGCTTTCGACTTGCGCGTCGAACAATGCGGGAAGTAGAATGCGGACCGACGCGGGCAATGGGGCCCGGGGAAGACGGAAGGACCTGAGATGGTCGACGGAGTCACACCGAAGCCCCGGGCGAAGGCGGCGTCACGCCGAAGCCTTGTGCGAAGGCCGGCCAGGTCACGCCGAAGCTTCTCGCGAAGGCGGACGGTTGCGGGCTTGTTCGCTCTCGTGCTGTTCGGGACCGTGGGGCAGGTGCACGCGGATTGCTCCGGCGGTGCCAAGCCCACGGGCAAGAAGTGCGGGAGCATCCCGGTGGAGGGGTGCTGCGACGGCGAGACGCTCTTCTTCTGCGAAGGGGGCGAGCTGTGTCAGCTGTCGTGCGACGTGATGCCCCACTGCGGGTGGAAGGCCGACAAGCTGCTGTACGAGTGCGAGACGGACGGGATGAGCGATCCGTCCGGCAAGTACGGGAAGACCTGCCCTTCCGGCGGGTGCCCGGGCGTCGACTACGTGGGGTGTTGCTCCGGAGAGACAGTGGTCTGGTGCGACGGGAGTGCGGTGCAGAGCCTCGACTGCTCGGGAAACCCGGAGAAGAACCGGTGCGGGCTGGACGTGGGAAAGGGGGTGGCGGACTGCGTGGGGCCCGATGCACCGGGGTACAAGAACTGCTCGGGGGACGTGGGGGATGGGATATCCGTTGAGGATGCCCGCGGGGACACCGGCGGTCCAGGGGACGGGGGGGGAGAGCCCGGTATCGACCTGAGCGGGCTCGTGGTTCCGGACCTGCACGCGCCGTCGAGCTGCCACGACGTGGCGGAGCGGTATGACGTTACCGAGACCGATTGCGGGGTATTCGGTGCGGGTTTTGCCGTGAAGCGGGACGGTTGTGCAGCGTTGCTCGTCGGCCTGGTGCCGTCGGCCCTCTCGCACCCCGCGGCCAAGGTGACCCAGTTCC
>VGRX01000244.1 GCA_016875215.1 Deltaproteobacteria bacterium | reverse complement strand
TCGTGTACCCGGGGTAGCGAAGGCAGACATCGGGCCGCTGCGTGGTGACCGGCAAAGACGCAACCTGCACTCCATCGCGCCGCAGGACCACGGATGAAACCCCCTTGTTGTCCAGCACCCAGCCGGAAACGTGGAGCGTGCCCGAAACGCCGGCATCCGGCTTTGGCGAGTCCAGCGAGCCGAACGGGGGGAGCTTGGCATCGAGTGCCGCTGCCTCGGACGCCACCGTCCCGAACGCCCCCAGGATCAGGTAGGCCCTGGCCTTCACCGTTCCGAACGGCGGGAGCGCAAACGAGAACTGCGAGCGCACGTTGTTGAAGACCCCCAGCATCTGCCACCCATCGAAGCCCGTCAGCCGGTTCTCGTAGTAGATGCCCACTCCGTAATCCTTGGATGCGTTCTGGAGCGTCACCCATCCGGAGGGGCTCGAGAAGTTCTTGTAGAAGAACCCGTCGTTGGCCGGCACGTCGATGGCAACCTGGTTGCCGTTGGAATCGAGCAGCACCTTGAGGTCGGCCGTCCCGCCGGCTCCGTACACAGCGTACACCGTGGGGAACTCCTGGCCCATGGCCGGGTGGTCCAGGTCCGAGAGGTTCTCAACGGTCATCTGCATCTCGACCACGTGCGTGGAGATGAAGCGGAGCCTCTGCGTGTACAAGACATCGCTCTTCATCGCCTTCTTGGCCGGGGCGGAGCATCCCCCGGTCGAGCAATTGGGCTCCTTCCAGTCGGGATTCCAGAACAGCGGCCGCACCTCGGCCTGCAGGACGCCCGGCTTGACGACGCTCCACTCGGTCCCCGAGCCGATGTTGCACTCGTTGCCCCCTTGCACCGGGTTCCAGCCCAGGTAGGTGATGCTGTTCGGGCAGGCAGCAAGGGGATTCGACTGGCAGCTCGCGTTCCAGGCGCATCCCTGCATGGCCCGCAGCGGGTCGTAGAGCGCGATCTGCACCTCCCTCCCCGTGTCGTTGGCATCGATGGTGTTCGTGCTGTTCATGCCCGGATTGCCCTTGGCCAGCCCGAAGAACACGATGGAGGACCCCCATTCCCGGCGTGTTCCTACCTTGACGTAGGAGGTCGGGTCCAGAAGGTAGTCATCCGTGAAGCCCCCCTCCTGGACCGTCTCGGCAGGCCCCGGGGGCGAAAGGTCGGGAAGAGGAGCCTCGGATACCGGCTCCGGGGCAGGAACCTCGAGGCAGGCTCCGGAAAAGGAATCGGGATTCTCCGCGAAGTCCCCGCCCGGGTCCGAGTTCGCGTCGTCGGAGCGTTGCACAGCGTCCCACTGGGGGAAGACCAGGCCGTCGCCGGTATCCGCTCCGCCGGGCTTCTTCGCACCGCAGGCCGCCGCCAGCAAGACCAGGAGCAGAGCCTCCGGAAGACGTGAAGCTGCCCTCGACGGCCACGGAGCCGCGGATGAAACTGCCGGTGTCGTGAGCTTCATCGGATGCCCCTCACCTCATGGGCCAACCCCTGTCGCTGATTCTGCTCCAGGCACATGCGACCAGCCGCCAGGGTTCGTCAGCGTGCTTCAGCGTAGCGCATGATACGGTCCGTGTCGAGCGGTCGACGGGAATTGCCAACAGCGACGTTCCAGCCGATGATGGCAGCACGGAGGGGCATGGCAACCGCGAACGCGTTGCCGACAGGAGCTGAATCCGGCAAGCGCCTCCCGGGTGTAAACTGAATGCCAGGAGTGTGGAGAATCTCTACTTGACGCTGCCGGCACCCATGAGGCAGAACCACGCGGAAACCGAGGCGGTAAGCGGTCCTCCTCCGGTCGGACACGAGCTGGCACGGTGGTTGCATGTGTCGTGGATGTCTCTTGGCTAACTCCGCCGGCAACGGCGATGACAAATGGAGGACGGCGATGAAGAAGAGGATGGCAGTCGTGATGGCGGTGGCAGGGTTCCTGGGCTTCGCACTCCTGGCCGGCTGCGAGGAGGGGAGCAAGACCTACTCTCCTCTCATGGATGTGAGCGGCAACAAGAACCTCTATACCCAGCACTCGGCCCTGACCGTGGCCAAGAGCTGCGAGGAGGCCGACGCCGAGTTCAAGGGCATGCTCAAGACCCAGATGCTGATGCAGCTCGAGCAGCAGCGGCGTTGGCACATCGAGTGGGTCACCAACCCCGACAAGCACTGGTACGGGATGGCGGAGGACGGTGAGGCCGCCCCCTCAGCCTCCCAGGAGACGGGAGGAGCCGCCGAGAATGACAGTGCGAAGGGGGCCGAGAACTACAGCGAGACCAACGTTCAGACCGAAGGGGTCGATGAAGCCGACCTGGTCAAGACCGACGGCAAGTACCTCTTCACCCTGTCGGGCAACGAGCTGGTGATCGTGGATGCCTGGCCGGCCGACGAGGCGCACGAGGTCAGCCGGGTCGCGCTCAAGGGCAATCCGTTCTCGATGTTCCTGGACGAAGGGCGGGTCGCGGTTCTCTCGAGCACCTCGATGCACGAGCTCGACCCCCAGGCGCAGGAGAAGACGAAGGAAGGGGACATGTACTACGGCTACTGGCAGCCCGCCACCCTGGTCACTGTGATCGATGCCACCGACGCTGCGGTGCCGGTCGTGAAGAGCGCCCAGGTGTTCGAGGGCTACCTGGTCGACAGCCGCCGGATCGGAGACCGCATGTACCTCGTGCAGCAGGGCTACATCGACCTCTGGAACAAGGGCGTGCAGTACTGGGCCGAACTGTCCGACAAGTCCACGGTGGTGGAGATCAACGCCGCCTACATCGCCCTGGCTGCCAAGAACGTGGCGATCATCGACTCGCTCGAGCTGGGCGACTATGTCCCCAGCCGCTTCGAGCTGAGCGATGACGGCACGGTCGACACGGACGCCGGCGTGCCGGTGGTCGAGTGCACCGACATGTACTCGTCGGACGTGTACTCGGGCTCGGGGAACCTCACCGTCGTGACCGTGGACCTGAGCGGCAAGGCGGCCCCGTTCGGGACTTCCGTGATGGGGGACTGGAGCAACATCTACGCCAGCACCGGGGCCCTGTACGCGGCCTCGACCAACTGGGCCTGGTCCTGGTGGTGGGAGACCGACGAGGAGGACGAGGTCGAAATCAACACCCACATCCACAAGTTCGAGTTCGACGACGATACCGGTGCGGCCCGCTACGTGGCATCGGGCACGGTCGTCGGCTATGCGCTCAACCAGTTCTCCTTTGACGAGTTCGAAGGGATCCTGCGGGTTGCGACGACGCTGCCCGACTGGGGATGGTGGTGGAACGACGACGAGGATACCAGCGAGAGCTTCGTGACCACCCTGGAGCAGAAGGGGGCGTCCCTGGTCACCGTGGGGCAGGTCGGAAACCTCGGAAAGGGGGAGACCATCCAGTCGGTGCGCTTCATCAAGGAGATGGGCTACGTCGTCACCTTCCGCCAGACCGATCCCCTGTATGTCGTGGACCTCGCCAATCCGGCCAAGCCGGAGGTGGCGGGCGAGCTGAAGGTCCCCGGCTTCTCGTCCTACATGCACCCGCTGGACGATACCCACCTGCTCACCATCGGCCGTGATGGAACCGAGGAAACCCAGGTGCTGGGTCTCTCCTTCCAGATCTTCGACGTCACCGACCCGCACAACCCCAAGCAGGTCGCCAAGACCACGCTCCCCGAGGACCAGAACGGCTACTCGTGGAGCGAGGCCCAGTGGGACCACCACGCGTTCGTCTACTTCGCCCACCTCGGGCTGCTCGCCATCCCGGTCACCGGCTACAACTGGAACTACGACTACGACGGCGACTGGGACTGGTACTTCGATTCCTTCTTCTCCCGCCTCGACCTGTACAAGATCAGCATCGAGGGGGGGATCGAACCCGCCGGGTCGGTCAGCCACGGCTCGATGATGCCCGAGTTCAAGGCTCCCGAGAAGAAGGACAACACCTACTGCTACATGAACTGGAACTACTCCGATCTCACCCAGATCCGGCGTGGCGTGTTCCTGGAGAACTTCCTCTTCTCCGTCTCCAAGGGAGGAGTCCAGGTACACGATACCAAGGCCATCAAGGAGGGTCCGGTGGCTCAGGTGGCCTTCCAGGACGAAGAGACCCTGGCCTCCCTGTACGGCGACGTGTTCGAGTGCTACACGTACGGCGACTACGGGTCTGACGAGGGCGAGTAGCTCCTCTCCTGATCGGTTCCGCCTCATCGCTTCCCATCCATTCCCGATTCTGATTCGCGGCGACGTCGGAACTGGACTTCCCCCATGCGCAGCCGTAGACTGCGATTCGGCGGTCCGAGTCCTGGAGGTTCTCTGCCATGCTGATTCCAAGTGACTTCGAGGGATTCGTGTGCGTTCGTTCGGCCGGTCGGACCAGAGTGTTGCTCCTTCTCTGCGCCGGGCTGCTGCTCGGCTGCTCGTCCAGCAAGGGGGGGGGCAACCTGAGCGTCGATGGCGCAGGGCCGGATGGTCCGGGAGACGGCATGACGGGGGATCCCGCGGTCGACGCGCAGGTGCTGCCTCCGGACGTCGTTCTCGACACCGGGGGCGAGGACGGGCCGGGCATCGACGTGCCCACGCCGGAAGTCGCGGAAGGAGACGTCCAGCCGCACGACTTGCCTCTCGATGTCTTCGATTCCGCAGGGCAGGAGGTCCTCGATTCCGTCGTGCCCGAGGATTCCTGCGTGCCCGTCTGCGCCGGCGAGTGCGGGCCGGACGGCTGCGGCGGAAGCTGCGGGGAATGCCCGGACGGCGCCGTGTGCGAGGACGGAGCCTGCAAGAAGCTGCCGGTCCCGTGCGTTTCCTCGAAAGAGTGCGCCGTGGACGAGGTGTGCGACAAGGAGAAGGGAGTCTGCGTCGAGTGCTTGGTGGACGACGACTGCGGCCCTGACTCGATGTGCTCCGCGGCCGGCACCTGTGTACCGGCCATTCCGTGCGAATCGGACAAGACCTGCAAAGAGCTCCAGATGGTCTGCGACAAGGAGAAGGGGGTGTGCGTGGAGTGTCTCACGGACCCTGACTGTCCCGCGAGCGGCTACTGCGATGAGCAGGTCTGTCATCCCGACGTGTGCCAGGCCGGAGACCTCCTCTGCCAGGCCGGGGATGTGTGGGGATGTGCTCCGAACGGCGGCAGTTTCGTGCTCGTGACACCCTGCTCCGACACGGACTACTGCTTGAACGGGGCGTGTCACGCCAAGGTCTGTGAGCCATCTTCTCCCTACTGCGATGGGATGACCGCCCTGGTGTGCGACGACCTGGGGAGCGGCCCGGTCGGGCCCGGAGTCGAGTGCGACCCCATGGAGGAGGTCTGCGAGGAAGGGGGCTGTGTCTGCATCCCGGATTGTTGCCAGTCGTTCCAGCTCCAATGCGGCCTCTGGGATGACGGCTGCGGCAACCCGATGGACTGCGGTGCCTGCAGCAAGGCCCTGACCTGCGTGGACGGCGTGTGCCTCTGTATCCCGGACTGCAAGGACAAGGTGTGCGGCGGCAACGGCTGCGAGGGGAGTTGCGGGACATGCCCCGAGGGGAAGTCGTGCGTGGACGGGAAGTGCGTCTGCATCCCGCTGTCGTGTGCAGAGGCAAAGGTGGAATGCGGAGTCGCTCCGGACGGCTGCGGAGCGTTCATGGACTGCGGGGGTTGTCCGATTGTCAACTTCAGTTGCTTCAACGGCATGTGCATGTGCGTCCCGACTTGTGCGGGCAAGGAGTGCGGGGACAACGGCTGTGCTGGCACGTGCGGCACGTGCAAACAGGGGTACGCATGCTCGAACGGGATGTGCGGACTGGTGTGCGGAGACGGCCTTTGCATCGAGCCCGAGAACCGCTGCAACTGTCCGCTGGATTGCGGTGCGTGCACCGGGTGCTGCTCTGCCGGCGCCTGCCTCAACGGGACTGCCAATCTGGCCTGCGGGAGCGGTGGGGCCGCCTGCACTGCGTGTCCGGCAGGGATGTCCTGCACGAACCAGGCGTGCACGTTCGTCTGCGGCGACAAGACCTGCTCAGTGGAAGGCGGGGAATCGTGCGTGACCTGCCCCGCGGACTGCGGCCAGTGTCCGGTGACCCCCGGATTCGTGCTCGTCAAGGCCGGGTCATTCTGGATGGGCAGCCCGTCGGGAGCAGCCTGTCCGGCCGGCTACACCGGCGGCGGCTGCAACGGTTCGGGGACCGGCAACACGGTGGCCGAGCACGGCCGTGATTCTGACGAGACCCTGCACCAGGTCACCCTCACCCGTGATTTCGAGATCATGGATCTCCTGGTCACCCAGAAGGACTGGAAGGGGGCGTTCGGCGGCTGGAACCCGAGCGCCTCTGCATACACCTGCGGCGACAGCTGTCCGGTCGAGAGCGTGACCTGGTACAGCGCGCTGGCCTATGCCAACTGGAGGTCTGCCCAGGCCGGGCTGACACCCTGCTACCAGCTTTCCAACGTGGTCTGCGTCAGTGGTACCTCGGTGGGCAGCCAGTACATGACGTGCATGACGGCCGGGGGCATGGGAATCTCCAGCGCCACGGTCATGCTGGCAGCAGGTGCGGTCAAGCCATACGACTGCAAGGGGTACCGCCTCCCGATGGAGGCCGAGTGGGAGCTCGCAGCCCGTGCCGGGACACTGACTCCGTTCTACGACGGACAGGGAATCGACAGCGGTCACGCGTCCTGCGAGGTTCCGTTCCATCTCACCAGCATCGCCTGGTACTGCGGCAACGCTACGTCGACCAAGCCGGTCGGCGGCAAGACGGCAAACGCATGGGGATTGCGGGACATGAGCGGCAACGTGTGGGAGTATTGCTGGGACTGGCGGGGGACCTATGCCGCACCCTACACGGATCCCGACAGCGGATACTCCGGCTCGGATGGCTATCGAGTGCGCCGTGGGGGGGGCTGGGATTCCTTCTCCCGGCACTGCCGATCGGCCAACCGGGGCGGCGCGTATCCGAACTACGCATCTAGCTTCGAGGGTTTCCGGCTCGCCAGGACGCTGTAGGTTCCGCTCAGGGGAGCGAGCGCACATGTTTCTTTGA
>VGRX01000243.1 GCA_016875215.1 Deltaproteobacteria bacterium | reverse complement strand
TTTCCATGATGATTGCACCGATCGAACAGGCCATCGAGGACATCCGCAACGGGAAGATGGTCATCCTGGTGGACGACGAGGACCGTGAGAACGAAGGGGACCTCGTCATGGCATCCCAGTTCGTCACCCCCGAGGCCGTCAACTTCATGGCCCGCTTCGGACGGGGGCTCATCTGCCTGACCCTGACCTGCGACCAGGTATCCCGACTCACCCTGCCCATGATGACCCAGCGCAACGAATCGCCGTTCCAGACCGCGTTCACGGTCAGCATCGAGGCCCGCGAAGGAGTGACCACCGGGATCTCTGCTGCGGACAGGGCCCACACCATCCAGGTGGCCATCCGCCCTGAAGCCAAGCCGGACGATATCGTGTCCCCGGGCCACGTGTTCCCGATCCGCGCCCGCGACGGCGGCGTCCTCGTCCGCTCCGGGCAGACCGAAGGGTCGGTCGACCTGGCGCGTCTGGCCGGGCTCGTCCCGTCAGGCATGATCTGCGAGATCATGAACGAGGACGGGACCATGGCCCGCATGCCGCAGCTCCTCGAGTTCGGAGCGCGCCACGGAATCAACGTCGTCACCATTGCGGACATGATCCGCTATCGTCTCGAGCGGGAGTACTTCGTCCGGCCGGTGGACCAGGCCCGCATCCCTCGTTTGGGACACGAGTGGCGCATCGTGGTCTACGAGAACCTCCTCGACGGGAGCCACCACCCCGCGTTCATCCTCGGGGAGCTGGAGGGGGAAGAGCCTGCGCTCGTTCGCGTTCACTCGGAGTGTCTGACCGGTGACGTGTTCGGGTCGTCCCGGTGCGATTGCGGTCCCCAGCTCCAGCGGTCCATCCAGATGATCGAGGCCGAGGGGCGCGGCGCGGTCCTCTACCTGCGCCAGGAGGGGCGGGGCATCGGCCTGGCCAACAAGGTACGGGCGTACCATCTCCAGGACGAGGGCAAGGATACCGTCGAGGCCAATATCGCGCTCGGGCTCAAACCGGACCTGCGCGACTACGGAATCGGCGCCCAGGTCCTGCGTCACCTCGGGCTCAAGCGCATCCGGATCCTGACCAACAACCCGAGGAAGATCGTCGGCATCAGCGGCTTCGGCCTGGAGGTCGTCGAACGCGTCTCCATCGAGGTCGAGCCGCAGGCCGACAACTTCGACTACCTGAAGACCAAGAAGGACCGGATGGGGCACCTCCTGAAGAAGGTGTAGCTCCTCTCCTACATCTCCTCCAGCACGTCGATTCCGAGCAGTCCCAGAGTGGTCTTGAGGGTGATTCCCACCCCAGCGGCGAGCATCACGCGGGCGCTTCGCAGCCGCGCCTCCTCGCACGTCACGATGGGATAGTCCCGGTCGTTGAACATCCGGGCGAAGCTTGCGGCCAGGTTGAACGCGTACTCCGCAATCTTGGACGGATCCAGCGTCTCTGCGCTCTTCTCGACGACCAGAGGCAGCTCGAAGAGCTGTCGCACCAGCACCCTCTCCGACGGGAGGGCCAGGAGCGGGACCAGGGTGGCATCGAACCGCGGCTCGGTGCCCGACTTGCGGACGAGCGAGCGGGTTCGGGCATAGGCATAGAGGCAGTAGGGGCCGGTCTGCCCCGCGAAATCGATCGACTGCTTCGGGTCGTACTCGAAGCTCTTCTTCGGGGTGAACCGGAACACGAAGAACTTGAGCGCGGCCTGGGCGATTCGCTCCGAGCGCTCGCCGAGCTCCCGGTCATCGACCCCTCCGGCATGGGCGTGCCCCTCGCGGGCGCGGGTCAGCACTTCCTCGCGGGCAAGCGCGTGCAGCTCGTCCATGAGGTCGTCGGCATCGACCACCGTCCCTTCACGGCTCTTCATCCTGCCCTCCGGGAGGCGGACCATGCCGTACGCCAGGTGGTGGCATCGCTGCCCTGTTCCGGGGCGCAGCAGATCGAGGATCCCGAACAGCAGCTTGAAGTGGTAGTTCTGCTCGTCGCCGACCACGTAGATCAGGCGGTCCGGAAAGAACTGGTCGACGCGGCGTGCAGCGGTCCCGATGTCCTGGGTCATGTACACGCTGGTCCCGTCAGAGCGGAGCAGCACCTTCTCGCCTGACAGCGCGGGGTCGATGCGGGCCACGTCCAGCACGACCGCACCGTCTTCCCGCTGCGAGAAGACCCCTTTCTCCACCCCCTCCTCGACGAGCTGCCTGCCGAACCGCCACGTGTCGCTCTCGAACTGGGTGAGGTCGAAACGGCACCCCATCCGCTCGTAGGTCTTGCGAAAGCCGTCGAGCACCCACTCGTTCATCCGCTTCCAGAGGGACAGGGTCTGGGGGTCCCCCTGTTCCCACTTCAGCAGCAGATCGCGGGCCTCCCTGCCCAGGTTGGAAGGGCCGTTGAAGAAGCCGTCCTCCTCCGGCCTGGTCCCGGTGGCCTCGGCATATGCAGCAAGCTCCTTGCGGAATTCCCTGTCGAACCGCACGTAGAATTCACCGACGAAGTGGTCCCCCTTGACCCCTGCGGACTGGGGCGTGCTCCCCGCACCCCACTTCCCGTAGGCCAGCATGGTCTTGCAGATGTGAATGCCGCGATCGTTGACCAGGTTCACCTTGACGACGTTGTGGCCGTAGTACTCGGCAAGCCTGGACACTCCCATGCCCAGCAGGTTGTTCCGGATGTGCCCGAGGTGGAGCGGCTTGTTCGTGTTGGGGGAGGAGTACTCGACGAGCCAGGTGCCGGGCACGGCAGCCCCGCCCGCTGCGAAGCGCTCCTGCGACTCGAAGATCTCGGCCAGCACGGTGTTCGCCAGCCGCTCCTCGTCGAGGAACAGGTTCACGTACCCCTTGGCCGTGGTCACCGAGCGCAGGATGCCCCCGGTTCGGATCCGGCCGGCCAGCTCGGCAGCGATGTCGTTCGGGTTCCGCCTGAGCTGCCGGGCAAGCGAGAACGCAGGAAAGCCCAGGTGACCCAGCTCCTCGTTGGGCGCCTTGACCGCCTCGACAGGCTCGGTCACTCCGGTCTCGCGCTGGGAGCGCAAGACCTCGTCCCGGATCTCCTTCCATGCCTCGTGCACACGATTGCCCATTCCACGCACCTCCACATCGGCCCAAAGGCCGGTCCCCGGGGCTCGGACAAGCCATCCTCAGGGCAACTGGGATCAGGGAGCCTTGAAGAGCCTCACGTAGACGTCATAGGTGTTGACACCCCCGACCGTGGCCTGGTTGGTCCAGACCACCGCGTAGCCTCGGCCTTCGAGTGCAGCGACCGCCGGGTTGTTCTGCAAGCCGGTCGTGGTCTGGTTCACCAGGAGCTCGTCCGCTCCCAGCGGATTGCCCGACTTGTCGAACACCTTGGCCATCACCGCGTCGCCGTCTCCGTCCGGAGCGACATCCGAGGATTCCCAGACCACCACGAACGAGCTGTTCTCGAGCACGGCCATCTCCGGGTCCTTCTGGTTTCCCGCGATGTACTTCGAGTTGCACAGGACATCCGACGGCTGCTTTGCCAGGCCCTCCTTGGTGAAGACCTGGGCGAACACGCCCTGGGACGTGGGGGTATCCTGTCCGTAGCTTTCCCAGGCAACTGCGAATTCCCCCTTGTTGGCGCCGAGGAATCCACCGATGGCAGGGCGCTTCTGGGCCGAAGCCGTGTGCAGGTTGACCTGGATCTCGCCCCCGACCTCGGCGAGAGTGGAGTTGTACCGCCGCGCAATGACGTCGTTGCTGTCCACCTGGCCCAGCGACGCCCAGGCCGCCACCCACCCGTCCTTGTCCAGCGCGGCAACGACCGGAGTGCGCTGCTGTCCGGGCAGGTACGAGTTGAGCGTCTTCTCCGGACCTGCCTTCTCCGCCTTGTTGTTGAAGAGCTGGGCACGGATGTCGGGCGAATCGGGGCCTACGAAGTTGTGCTCCCACGCAACCAGGAAGCTGCCGTCGTAGAACGCGGCGACCTCGGCCTGGCGCTGGTCCCCGGCCGTAGCCGTATTGACCACGAACTTCTCCCCCTGCTTGAGGCCGTTGTTCGTGAATCGCTGGGCGACGATGCCCCAACCGTCCCCGTCGTCGGTGGACGATTCCCAGGCCACGACGAACCCCCCGTCCGTGTTCGGGAACGAGGCTACGTCCGGCGACTCCTGGCTTCCCGCCACGACGGGCATGTGCACGATGAACTCACCGGTTGGCGGCTTGCCCTGGTAGTCGTACATGCGGGCCATGACGTCGGTCAACGCTCCGCCGGTCGGCAGGCTCGCATGATACACGACCACGAACCCGCCGCCCACCAGTCCGGCAACCTTGGCGTTGTAGTCCCCGGGAGACGTGGACACGGCCTTGCCGTTCACCTTGGATTCGTCGTTGCTGACGCATTTCCCTTCGCCCAGGCAGATCTGGGAGCCGCCGCACACGCCCCAGGTCTTCCACACCTTGCCGTCGGTGGAGCATTCGAGGATCGAGTTGCCGTCACACTTCTTCTTGCCCGGCACGCAGGTCTTGCACTCCCCCTTGTAGCAGATGGGGGTCGCTCCCGAGCAGGCCGGCACGCCGTCGCAGAACCAGAACGCGTCCGCCCCGCCCTCACCGCCGCCGCAGAGGCAGGGCTGCGTCGTATCCTTGCACCCCTTGCCCGTCTTGGCCGGCACTGTCGCACACAGCCCGTCGTTCGGATCCACGTACACGCAGTAGTTCTTGCCCAGGGAGCAGTACTTGTCCCCCAGCGGCGTCTCCAGGCATGCGCCGGACTGGCAGTTGGTCAAGTCGTTGCACGGCTCACAGTACTTGCAGGCCAGCTCGTCCGTGGCGCCATCGCAGTCGTTGTCCTGGTCGTCGCAGAGCTTCTCGTTCTCTTCCCACCCCTCGGGGGCCAGCAGCGGATAGAGGCATTCCCAGCCGAACGTGCCCTTGCACGTCGCCTGGAGGTTTTGCGAGCTGCAGACGCCGACGGTCTTGCACTTGCCCAGCTTCTTCCACGTCTTCTTCTCGTTGAGCTCTTCGTCGGTCAGCCCATCGCAGTCGTTGTCCTTGCCGTCGCACTGCTCCTCGTCATCGCCGTCGTAGTTCGCCCCCAGCGCGTCGTAGTGGCAGTCCCAGTCCGCAGGAGGTCCCTTGAGGCATTCGGCGAACACGTTCTCGGAGCAGATGCCCTTGCTCTTGCAGTTGGCGCCCTGCGGGCCGATATCGTTGAGCCCGAAGTCCGTGGCGCCGTCGCAGTCGTTGTCCTGTCCGTCGCAGCTCGCCTCCGGGATCTCATAGTCCGGGTAGTCGGCGCCGTCGCAGGCCCACTTTGCGATCCCGCCCTCGTTCTTGCACGACCACTTCATGAACGTGGCGCAGTAGCCCTTGAAGGAGCAGCCGCTCTTCATCTTCGGATTCTGGTCTCCGGCCGGTGCCCCGAAGTCCTGGTCCAACTCCTCGTCCACCTGGCCGTCGCAGTCGTTGTCGAGGCCGTCGCACACCACCTCCCGGTACACCTTGGTCTTCGGGTCGAGGTAGTTGAGCGCATAGAAATCGAGGTTGCCGACCTTGACCGTCTTGTAGTCGCAGTCCCAGTTCGCCTTGCCCGGTTCGGGCGGGTCCTTCGGCTTGCAGGTCCCCACCGTCCCCTTGCTGCAGATCCCCTGGGTCAGGCAGCCTGCGTTGTACTTGACGATGTCCGGCATGGTGTAGACGAGGATCTCCTCGTCGGTGACGCCGTCGCAGTCGTTGTCGCGACTGTCGCACCACTCCGGCTTGCCCTTCTCTTCGAGAACGTAGTTGAGAACCTGCGACAGGTCGCACAAGAACCCCTTCTCGCCGCCCGGCTTGATGCCGCACTTCGTGTTGAGCTTGTCCCCGGCCGCTGCACATACCCCCTTGTCCTTGAAGGCCAGGCACGCGGTATCGAGCTCGGCCTTGAGCCCGTCGAGCATCTCGTCCGAGACGCCGTCACAGTCGTTGTCCCGGCCGTCGCAGAGCGTCTCGCTCCAGAGACAGTTGGACTTGTCCGGATCGCATCCGGTCGGCACCTCGACGGTCTTGTCCGGCACGAGGTTGTAGGTGCAGGTCCACTTGCCCGGGTTGGCGCCCGCCTTGTTGCACTCCCCCTTCACGTTGCCCGCACATTCGCCCAGGAAGCGGCAGGAGGTCTTGTCCGGCTCCGTCGAGTTGACGATGTAGTGGGGACCCTCCCCGTCCACGTAGCCGTCGGTCACCCCGTCGCAGTCGTTGTCCTTGCCGTCGCAGAGCGAGGGTTTTCCGGCAGAGAACTTCTCCGGCTTGCCGTAGCCCGGGACCACGTCGTAGTTGCACTTCCAGAGCGCTCCGTCGATCTTGCCGTCCGCTCCGTTGAAATCGAGCGGCTCGCACGAGACGCGCACGGGGGTCTCTCCGCTGGCCTTGTTGCGCTCGCACACCCCCTGGAGGAGCGGCAGCCCCTCGGCATCGAGCACCGGGTAGTAGTCGATCTTCTTGCCCGCGATGGTGACGGTGGTGAGCAGCGGGCAGTCGGTGAACGAGACCGGGGTAGCCCCCTCGCAATCCGGGTGGAACTTGCTGCACTCCTCGTCGGCGCAGTCATAGACCGGGCTGCCGCCGTCATCGACCCCCTGGAAGCAGTGCTGCGGCCAGGAAAGCCCCTCGTCGGTGAGTCCGTCGCAGTCGTTATCCTTGCCGTCGCACAGGGTCTCCTCGCCCAGCTCGAAGTCGGGGTCGTTCAGTGCCTCGCCGAGCTGGCAGAACCACTCCCCGTTCAGGCAGGCGGCCTTGGTCTTGTCCTTGCACACCCCCTCGAACAGGCAGTCGCTGGACGCGATGTCGGTCACTTCGTCGGTCTCGCCGTCGCAGTCGTTGTCCACCCCGTCGCACTTCACCTCCGGGGCCTCGTAGCCGAGCGGCTTCAACACTTCGAAGCTGCACTCCTTGACCCCGCCTTCACACCGGAACGCGATGTCCGAGGTGATCACCCACTCCTCCTGGGGGTTCCCTTCGGCCACGGTGGCGGAGCAGAGCCCGATGAAGTCCGGGCACTTCACAGCCTCCTTCA
>VGRX01000242.1 GCA_016875215.1 Deltaproteobacteria bacterium | reverse complement strand
AAAATCTCGAAGAAGGGGCCCTTGTAGATGAGGCGCTGGCACCGTCCGTCCTTGGGCTCCAGCCAGTCCCCGGGGTTCATCTGGAGCACTCCCCCTTTCGAGACCACGACGCCCACGGGGTACCCGAGCGTCTCCCCGATGTCCTTGTAGCCCGGTTCCGGCAGTCCCACCCTCACCCCTGGGAGGTCGAAGCCCGGCGCCTGCGGCGGTTCCGGGTCCGAGTTGTAGAAGTCATTGTCCGGCGGCCGCCCCCACAGCGGATTCTTGTCCCCGAGCTCCGGGCCGATCATCCCGGCGCACAGACCGTCCTGGCAACCGCCGGTGCAGAGCATGGCCAGCGACCAGCCCGTGCCGGAGGGGTCGCACACCTCGAGGGTGTCCTCCACCTCGCCGCAACGGGACGTGTAGGGGACGCAGGGCAGCTCGCCGCTATCCTCTGCGCACCCCGACAACGCCGGAAGTGCCGCAGCAACCAAGAACCACGCCGAAGCACGCACTGGGATTGCGACTCTCATGGGGGTCCTCCTTGCCACCGGGGCGTGGGTCGGGAAACATCGGGGCCACAACGCCAGTATAGTCGACTGCGGAGCGGCCAGCAACGATCCGCAACGACGTCCGGGCTCGGCCCCCGAGAGGGACGCAGGTGACGCCCCGGACTACTGCCTGCAGGCTCACGACGGTCGGCCCCGGACGGAGACGGTCACGAACCACACAGCCTCGTGTGGACCGCCGATCAGCCCGACAAGGGGGACTGGCAGCTTGCGGCCGGGTCTTTCAATCCGCAATCCGGCCTCCGCCATGATTGCCGGACAACGAGATCCGGACGGGGCATTGGTGGCATCGGCGGGCGAAGCAGACGAGGCGAGGCGCGGCATACCGCGGGTGTCACCGATGTGACGGCTTGTCACATGCCTTGCCGACCGGTAGGGCGCTTTCGTGTTGCGACGGCTGCCACGATGCACTAGTGTCAGGACCAGGCCCGTCGAGGACCGTGTGGAGTTCCTCGCTACGGGGGGAGGGCGGGATGAAGGCTCGGACGGCTGGCTTGCTCCTGGTTCTCGTCGCAACGGTCCTGCCGCTGAACGCATCTGCATCGCACCAGGTCATGCGCTGGCACGACAACCACGCTGCGGCGGTGTCGGTGACGTTCGATGACGGCCTCTACACTCACGTCACGGTCGGGGTGCCGGAGCTCAACGCCCGAGGGTTCAAGGGGACCTCCTTCGTCCTGACGGGGGACGGCTGGAACGAGTGGCCGGGGTACTGGCAGTCGTGGCAGGCGGCGGCATCACAAGGACATGAGGTCGGAAGTCATACGGTGACGCACGCGCACCTTACGAAGATCTCTGCGACGGAGCTCCAGCAGGAGCTCTCGGTATCGAAGGCAACCATCGAGGCGAGCGTTCCCGCACAGAAGTGCCTCACGCTGGCCTACCCATACGGCGAGCACAACAGCAACGTCGATGCCGTTGCCCAGGAGCACTACATCGCGGCCCGGGATGTCTGGTCGCACGGGTACCTCAATCTCTATCCGGAGGACGTGTACGGGAATTTCACTCCGGTGGATTTCTACGGCCTGGGCAGCTTCTCCTATGACTATCCTTCGCTGACGAACCTGGACACACTGTCCGGGTACCTGGACAGTGCGGAGCTGAACGGTGGGTGGTTCATGCCGCACATTCACGATCTGGACACTGCGGCGGCTGCCACCCTGTTTTCCGATTTCCTCGACGAGCTGCTCGTGCGCGACGTATGGGTGGATACCATGGGGAACGTGGTACGCTACATGCAGGAGCGCATGGCGTCGAGCCTGTATGTCGTGAGTGAGACACCGACCTCGATCACGCTGAACCTTGCCGCGATTCTGGACAACACGATCTACGACGTCCCGCTGACGTTGCGAAGCACGGTGCCCCCGTCGTGGTCGGGGATTCTGGTGACGCAGGGTGGGGGAGTGCAATCGGTGCTCCCGGTGGTGGAAGGGGCGGAGACCGTAGTGTACTACCAGGCGATTCCCAACGGCGGGGCGATCGTGCTGACGCCGGGGGTAGTGACCAACCAACCTCCTGCCGTCGATGCGGGAATCGACCAGGCGATCACGTTTCCCACGAGCAGTGTGCTCCTGGACGGGACCGTGACGGACGACGGCCTGCCGGTTCCCCCGGGCAAGGTGACGACCTCATGGAAGCTGGTCTCCGGTCCTGCTGCCGTTACGTTCCAGAACGCGGCGTCGACCGACACTGGCGTCACGTTCCCGCAGGCGGGGACCTATGTGTTGGGGCTGACCGCGACCGACGGAGCGCTCCTGACGTCCGATTCCGTGACGGTGGTGGTGAAGCCCTCGACCGCTGTCACGGTGGAAGTCGCGGTGAACGCGTCCAACGGGGATGCGGAGGAGGCAGCGGCGGGGACCGTGGTGCTCAACAGCAGCGACCTCGAGCTGGTCTACGACAGCTACAAGTCCGCGGGCAACCAGGTGGTGGGATTGCGCTTTGCGGTTTTTGCCGTGCCTCCGGGGGCGACCATCACCAATGCCTACGTGCAGTTCACGGTGGACGAGGCGACTTCCATGGCGCTCACCCTGTCGCTGAGGGCGCAGGCAGCGGACAATGCACCGGTGTTCACCACGGCAAAGAACAATGTTTCGTCCCGTGCCAAGACTGCTGCCGTCGTATCCTGGTCGCCGGCTCCCTGGCCCGTGGTCGGGGCCGCCGGAATCGACCAGCGCACTGCGAACATCGCGTCGCTGGTGCAGGAGGTGGTGAGCCGGCCCGGCTGGAAGAGCGGCAACGCTCTGGCGATTCTCATAACCGGAAGCCAGCAGCGGGTGGCGGTAGCCTATGACCTCTCCAAGAAGCAGGCGCCGCTTCTGCACGTGGAATACGTGTCGGGGGTTCCCGCCAACCAGCCGCCAGTGGTGAGTGCGGGGCCGGACAAGAGCATCCTGCTCCCCGCGAATTCAGTTACCCTCAACGGCGCCGTCGCAGATGACGGGCTCCCGAACCCGCCTGCTGCTCTGACTCTCACCTGGAGCAAGGTGAGCGGGCCGGGCACGGTCTCCTTCCTGGCCCCGCAGGCTGCAGCGACCGAGGCCACGTTCTCCGCTGCCGGCAGCTACACCCTCAGGTTGACCGCGAGTGATTCGCTGGCAACGGCCAGTGACGAGGTCGTGGTATCTGTCCAGGGTGCATCCGTCACCGTCGTCGAGGTCGCCGTGGCGGCTTCGGCAGCGGACGCCGAGGAAGCAGCAAGCGGTACCGTCTATCTCAACAGCAGCGACCTCGAGCTGGTCTACGACTCGTACAACAGCGCCGGCAACCAGACGGTCGGTTTGCGGTTCGCCGGCCTGCAGGTGCCTCCGGGGGCAGCGATCGTCAACGCCTATGTCCAGTTCAAGACCGACGAGACGAGCTCCGGGGCAACCGCGTTGGCGATCCGTGCAGAGCGGGCGGACAACGCTGCCCTGTTCACGACCGCGGCGTACAACGTGTCGGCTCGGCAGAAGACGAACGCATCCGTATCCTGGGTCCCCTCTCCCTGGACCGTCGTGGGTGAAGCGGCGGGGGCGCAGAGGACGCCGGATCTTTCGGCCGTCGTCCAGGAGGTCGTCGGCCGTCCGGGCTGGCAGAACGGAAACGCCATGGCGGTGTTCATCACCGGCACGGGGAGCCGAGTCGCCGTTGCCTACGACGGAGCCCCCAAGGATGCCCCCAGGCTCCACGTCGAGTACTCCCTTGCGGGGGGAGGGATGTCCAGGTAGAGTTTCTTCCATGAGAAACCCGACCCGGACCGTCCTTTCCCTCGGCTTCATCCTGACAGCGGTGGCAGCTCTCATCGGCCCGGTTGATGCGACGGCCTGCACCGGCTTTCGAACCGGAGTCGAGGGCCGCGTCGTGATGGGCAAGAGCTATGACTGGAGCATTGGTTGGGGCCTGGTCGTGTTCAATCCGACCGGGTTGAAGAAGACGGCCCTGACCCTGGGCGCACAGGACAGCCCTGCCATGTGGACCTCGAAACACGCCAGCATCACGTTCGACCAGTACGCGTGCGAGGCGCCAAACGGTGGGCTCAATGATGCCGGGCTGGCAATCGAGCTGATGATTCTCGGGCAGACCGAGTACCCGCTGCCGGACGACCGACCCGCGGTCAACGAGCTCCAGTTCATTCAGTACTGCCTCGACAACTTCGGTTCGGTGGAGGATATGATCGAGGGGGCCGCCCTGATCCGCATCAGCGCGGTCCACGCCAAGGTCCACTACCTCGCATGCGACGTGAGTGGAGCGTGCGCCGCGTTCGAGTTCCTGGACGGGAAGATGGTGGTTTCGACCGGGGATGCCATGCCGGCCCCCACGCTCACGAACAGCACCTACGAGGACAGTGCGGAGTACCTTTCACAGTTCATCGGATTTGGTGGCAACGAGCCGATTCCGCAGAGCACCAGCTCGCTCGACCGCTTCGTGCGTGCTTCGGCGCTTTCCGTCCAGACAGCGGATGGGGAGATACCGGCTGCTGCCTTCTCGATCCTGGACAGCGTCTCGCAGGGTGATTTCAGCAAGTGGAACATCGTGTATGACCTGGAGACGCGCACCATTCATTTCCGCACTCTGGCAAGCGACGCGGTCAAGACCGTCGCTCTGGATCAGTTCGGGGCCGGTTGCGAGTCGGGCCGGTGGATCCTCGACATCGATCATCCTCAGGGCGGCGATGTCTTCCCGGCGTTTGCTCCATACAGCAAGGAAGCAAACCAGGCGCTCATCCAGAAGAGCCTGGCGACCATCCCCGGGATTCCTGAGGCGGTCAAGGCCGTCCTGGCCCTCTACCCGGACACGATGGAATGCGTGGTCGAGACGCCGCAACCCGACTTCCCCCCGGAGCCTGCCGTCGAGCTTGTCGGCGATGCGGGAGGGGAGGTTTTCTCTAACCCAGCCGAAACGGGACCGGATGTCGCCGGACCTGACCAGGATTCAGTCGGCTCGGACATCCCCGGGCCCGAGCTTTCCGTCGGTATGGACGGTCAGTCGGAGGCAGAGCCCGGGGACGTGGGAAACGTGCCATCGAAGGGGGGGTGTGACACGTCGCCTGCGCAGTCCCCGCCCGTGCCCTTCGTCCTGGTGGTCGCCCTTGTGGCCGCCTTGTCCGTCGCAAAGAGGTCTATCACTCGGCCACAGGATCTTCTCATCCGGTCTACAAACATGGTCGGGGCTGTGAACGCTGCTCACTGCTATTCCTTCACCAGCCAGCAGCGACGGATGAGGCCGGCTTCGACCTCGTAGATGGCGACGGCACGGACTGCGGGTTTCCGGCGATGTCCTGTGACCAGCTCCTGGTCGATCACGAAGCGACCCTGGACTGTGCGCCGAAGGATCCGGCAATGCAGGTCAGGACTCTGCTCGAAGAGGTCGGAGTAGGTGGCACGGATGGCATCACGGCCGCGGGCCAGCACCTCGCCCGAAGGATGACGGAGCACTTCGGCATCGGGGGAAAAGAGAGCGACGAACCGTTCCACATCGCGGGCGTTGTAGGCATCGACCTGGTCCTGGACCACGGATTCCGGTGACGGGAGCACGAGGTCCCTCGGCGCGTGCAGGATGCCCTCCCGGACCACGAACCGGATGCGGGCGACGTTGCGGATGTCGGCCAGGGGATCGGCCTCGAGGACCAGGAGGTCGGCCAGCATTCCAGGCGCGACCGTGCCGAACTCGGGAGTGGGGGAGAAGACCCGGGCGGCTCCGCTGGTGGAGGCCTGAAGGACCGTCTCGATGGGCAGGCCCGCCTCGACCATGAGCTGCATCTCCCGGTGCATGGACGGTCCCGGAAGCGTCCCGATGTTGCCGGCATCGGTGCCTGTGGCCAGCGGGATTCCCGCTTTGTGGACGGGGAGCAGGTTGTCCCGGCCGATCTTCATCCTGGCACCGAATCTGGCCGCTCTGTCAGCGGCTTGAGCCGCGACCTCCCCGGAATCCGGGCCGGGCATTTCGCTCCAGGTGGAAACGACCTGAGGGGCTCCCCAGCGGCGTTCTTCCGCGAGCAGGTCGACCTTCCGGCCGAGGACTTCCGCGTACCCTTCGAGCACGATGAGGTTGGGGATGTAGAGGACGTTGCGTTCCTTGACGAGCGCCAGGAAACCCGGGTCGACCGGCGCATCCTGGATGCTGTGGACGAGGATGTCGGCACCGTTGAGGACCGCCTGGCGTGCGGTTTCCAGCTCGGTCGCATGCACGGCGAGGCGCACCCCGGCCGCATGACTGGCCTTTGCCACCTCGGCGACGATGGCAGCCCCGTCCCCGGCCGGGCGCTCCGGCGTCAGCACGAACCAGATCTTGGTGAGGTCGGGCTTGCGTGCAAGCTGCTCCCCGACCAGCTTGCGAGCGTGCTCAGCCGAGTCGGCCCGGATGATCGGCGGGTCGCCGAGGTCGAGCTGGGGTCTGGCCACGGTGGAGATGAGGGGGCCGGCCACGGCCACCCGAGGGGCCAGCGGGTCCTTGCGGGCGGCCTCCCGGATGTCGAAGTTCCAGAAGGGGCCGCCCATGTCCACCACGGCGGTGACCCCCGATGCCAGATAGCGCCGGAACGTGTCGGCCAGGTCGGCCTTGATCGCTGCCATCTCGTCGGCATACGGCCGCACGGCCCTCAGGTCGATGATGTCGGGGCGGGTGTACAGGCCGGCGGACTGGAAGAAGTGGACGTGTGCATCCACGAGGCCCGGCATCACCCAGCTTCCGGTCAGATCCACGACCCTGGCGGTCGGCGGAATGCGGGCCTGCGACTTCGGGCCGACCCACGTGATCCTCCCCTGGTGGACCAGGATGGCAGCATCCGCCATCTCCGGAGCTCCGGTTCCGTCCCACACCGTCGCACCCACCAGTGCCGTGTCCGCAGGCGGTCCCGCTTCGTCCGGGGGCGGCGGGGGCGGCGGCGGTGGTGGTGGTGGTGGTGGTGGCGGGGGAGGCGGGGTTGGCGGGGGTGGTGGTGGGGGGGGAGGCGGCGGCGGGGGGG
>VGRX01000241.1 GCA_016875215.1 Deltaproteobacteria bacterium | reverse complement strand
GACGGGCACGTTCAGGCCAGGCAGTTGAACCAGCCTGCCGCCGTGCCCACGTATACGCGGCCGCCCACCACGCACGGTGCAGAGTGGATTCGGCCGCCAAGGTCGATCTTTGCAATCTCCCGGCCGTCAACAGCATCGAGCACGCAGAAATGGTTGCCATAGCTGCCGAACATCACCTTGCCATCCACGACCGCAGGAGAGCACCAGGTCGCGGCCTCGATGGGAACCTCCCAGACGAGCTTGCCGGACCGAGCCTCGATGCAGTAGAACCTGCCGTCGTTGCCGCCGATGTAGAGGCGCTCACCGACCAGCGCAGGGGTCGAGTACCAGCCTCCCCGGTTGGAGAACGTCCATACCTCG
Source organism: Deltaproteobacteria bacterium (assembly GCA_016875215.1). GTDB lineage: Bacteria > Myxococcota_A > UBA9042 > CAIXZC01 > CAIXZC01 > CAITUV01. Next base: position 6,660 of record VGRX01000241.1, on the reverse strand, counting down.
GCACCGTTCTCCCGATCGAAGCAGAAGATCGAAGGGGCTCCTTCCTCTGCCGCAATGTACACCCGGTCCGAAGAGAAGACGGCGGACACGTCGGTATCGTCGCCGGTCTTCGCCTTCCAGAGGCGCTTTCCGTCCCGGGCATCAAGGCAGTGGACTTCACCGTCGTAGTTGCCGACGACGACCTGGTGGTTGTCCACGGCCGGGCTTCCCTCGGCACCGTTGCTGCCGGCCTTGGTCCCGGGGCCGATTCCACCGACGAGCGTCTTCCATTGCAGCGTTCCGTCCTCGGGGTCGAGGCAGCGGACGTGGCCGTTCTCTCCTGCGATGAAGAGCTTCCCTTTCCACACGCAGGGGGAGGAATCGAGGTCCTTGCCCGTGTCGTGCCGCCACAGCAGGCGGCCGTCCGCCGCGTCGAGACAGTGGAGGTGGTCGTCCACGTTGGGTGCATAGACACGGTTGCGGTAGATGCAGAGGGATCCCTTGAACATCCGGGCCCCACGGTAGCGCCAGACGAGCTTGCCGTCTCGGGCATCGAGGCAGTAGAGGTGGCGATCCTGGCTGCCGAAGAAGACGTAGTCGCCCAGGCATGATGCCTGGCCGGTCCAGCCTGTTCCCGACCACGTCTTCGACTCTCCGCGCAGCTCGGTCACGAAGTCCTGCGTACGGAAACGCCAGGCGACCTCGAGCGCGTCCCTCACCGGTCCGGTACCGTAGAACGTGTGTGCAGGGTTGCCTCGGAACATCAGGACCGCCGAGTCGCTGCAAGAGCAGTCGCCGCTTGCCCATTCCGGGAGCTTCGCCAGGCCGCCGGGGTTCTCGGTAGACCCCGGTTTCATCTCCGGGACGCTATCGCCGGCGGGGCGGGCGGACGAGCGGCGACTGCCGAGCACCGAGGCTGCCAGCGCGGCAGCCGTGACCTCGAGGAACCTGCGCCGATGCACGTCAATCCCTCTCGGAATAAAGGGTGGCGAAGTACTCGTAGCTGCGGTCGTAGGTCGCTTCGGCCTTCTTGGGGAAGAAGCAGCCCGGAAGCTCATTGTTGCGCCGGTGGTACGCGACGCACTCGCAGCACCTGCCTTTGCGGGAGCAACCCGGGTAGGAGCAGGTGCACATCTGGCAGTTCTCCTTCAGCTTCTCACATGGCATTGCCACCCCCTCCAGCGTTGGATTCCTGCATGAACCGAAGCCCGGCCCCCTTGCGGTACACCCGCAACACGGGGACGCCCTGTACGTGCACCTCGTGGGTGGGGCCGAGGGTATCCATCTGGCCCCAGTAGCGGATCTCCTCTTCGGAGAACCGCTCGTCCACGTCGAACAGCAGCACATCCGGGGCATGACGGCGGGCAGCGCAAGCGAGGTCGTGCCTGAGCCACCCCTCCCGCCGGTACATGGAGCAGGTCGATACCGTTGCATCCTGGAAGTCGACGGTCGTGCCCGGAGGCACGGTCCGGTTCAGGTAGTCGACGGCCCCCCGGCTCGCATAGCTCCAGAACTGCCGTTGCACCCTCGCCTCCGCTGCCCCCCTCGGCCCGCGCATGAGCTCATTGAAGTAGGCCGTGCCATTCGAGACGAACGCCAGGGTGTCCCGCGCGGCGGGGGCAGCCAGCAGCAGCACGAGCCCGGCCCCGACAACCAGGCGCACCGGTCGCATGGCAAGCCCCCGGTCGACCCAGCGGACTCCCACCGCGGCAACGCCCCTTTCCGCCCACTCGAAACAGCGCAGCAGCGCATGCGCGGCCAGGATGCACAGAAACGGGAACGCCAGCATCCAGTGCTTCACCCCGCCGAAGATCGGCGTGCTCGGCAGCGCGATGAGGACTATCGGAAAGAGCATGTTGATCAACAGGAACCAGCGACGCCTGCTTCCCTCGCTCGTGGGAGCCGCAGCGGGCAGGAACAGCAGCGAAAGCCCGGCCAGCGAGAGGAGGAGCAAGACCACGGGCAGCGTGATGAAAGTCATGGTGAACGGGTAGTCGATCGGAAACGGAGGTGACTGGTAGGCCTTTCCGAAGTAATACACGAAGTAGTGCTCGTGATGCAGGTGGAATCCCACGTATTTTGCGAACGCGGCCATGGTGTCGTACCAGACCCACGGCCACAACGCGAACAGCATGGGCAGTCCGATGAGAGGCATCAGGATGAACGCCAGGGGGAAGTCGGGCAACGTCCAGCGCCACGGTCCCTCCCGCCGAACGTCCCTGACCGCGACCGCCAGGTACCAGAGGAAGAGCGTGACCGGGATGAAGAAGGCATTCAGCTTCGTGAGCAGGGCGAGCCCCCAGAGCACGCCGGTCGCCACCGCCCATCGACCGGACCGCAACGAGCGGAGGAAGGCGAGAAGGCACGCCAGGTCGAGCGCGGTGATCGGGATGTCGAAGCAGGTCAGGTGAGCGTGGAAGAATGCCCTGGGAATGAACATGAAGAAGAGCACGGCCAGGAGTCCGACGCGAGCGGAACCGAGCTCGACGGCCAGCAGGTAGAGCAGCAGCACGAGGAGCGCGCCCATGAGCGCGCCGGGCAACCTGTAGGCATCGGTCTCGGACAGAAATTGGAGCGGACCGGCCGAGCGAACCTGACACGGGGTCTGCCACGTCGCCTCCGCGTTTTCGGTGGCTTCCCGGCAGATTCGCGTGAGCTCCTCCGGCGGCACGTCGGAATCCACGATCTCGCCCGAGGCATCGTGTGTCCTTCGCTCGAGGATGCGGACGAGGCCGCCGCGACGTTCGGCCGAGCGGGGATCTTCACCGACCTGCGAGGGGAGGAGGAAGGGGACTTCGTCTCCCGGCTCGAACCCATGGGCGAGGCCCAGGTCGGCAATCCGGACCCTGCCCTCGGCATCAGGCGCCGCGGGGCGCATCTTCTGACCGAGAAACCGCCAGGAGACTCCGAAGAGGACCTTCATCAGCGGAGGATGCTCGAAGTTGTTCTTCCAGACCTTCTTGACCTCCTTGCGTGAAAGGAGCTTGCCGCGTTCCTCGGTGCCATCCGCCCGGACGATCCTGAGCATCCAGTTCAGATAGGTGCGCGCGTGGTCGAAGTAGAAGGTCTCGTCCCGGGTGAAGCCCATGGAGGTCGTTGACATGACCAGGACGAGATAGAGGACGGCAAGCAACGCACCGATTCCGAGGTCGCGGCAGCCGAAGGGGGGGCCGACGAGCATCCCCGGGCCGAAGGTCGTTCGGCGGCCGGTGCTTCCGGGTTCACCGTCCGGCGAAGCGGGTCTGGAGGCCGGGGTCCCGACATCGGGAGGGTTGTTGGAGTCCATGCGGGGGCCTCAGATCTTCCGGTAGATCCAGTGGGGGAGCCAGCGCATCAGGGCGGCCACCAGGGCCCACCTCCTCGTCACGTATGCCACTCGCCTGCGCGTACGGATGGCACGGAGAATCTGGGAGGCTGCAACCTCTGGCGTCGCGATCCAGAACATCCCCTTCTGCCCGCGGGTCATGTCCGTGTCCACGAAGCCTGGCCGGATGTCGGTCACTGTGATGTTCAGCTTGCGCTGGTACGAGATGGATGCCAGCCCCTCCATGTAGGACGAGATGAATGCCTTCGACGCGGCATATGCGGGGGCCGAGCTTCCGCCGCGCAGTGCAGCGATGGACGAGATGCCGACGAGGTGCCCCCCGCCCCGCTCCGTGAAGTGGGCCCACGCAACTCCGGCGCACGCGGCAAACCCCTCGACGTTGGTGGCGATGGTGGCCTTCTCGTGCTCCCACTTGAGCTTGCGGTTGTTGAAGCCGACTCCGGCGTTGAGGACGACGAGGTCGACCGATTCCATCTCCCGAAGCAGTGCGCCGAGGCCTGCGATGGCCTCGTCGGAGCGACTCACGTCCCCCACGCGGACCCAGGTGCGGCAGGATATGGGAAAGGCCAGCTCGTCGAGCCGGTCCGCCCGGCGTGCCACAAGCCCCAGCTCGTAGCCCGCCTTCGCAAGCTGGCGGGCAAGCTCCAGACCGATGCCGCTGCTGGCTCCGATCACGATGGCACGCTTCGTCATTCCGCACCTCCGCTGGCGCGGGTAGAAGGGAACCACACTACGGTCAAAGGTGCAAGGAGAAGCCCGCGCACAATCCGACCCCGGGCGGTACGGACGGAGATCGCTTCCTCGGTCAGGGTGAGCTCCCGGGCGCTGGCGAACACCCGTGTCACCTCGCGGCGAAACGCCCGCAGGATGGATGACCCCGCCAGGGCCCTCGGTGGAAAGGGGGTCGAAAGCGCGTCGGATACCGACTCCCACGTAATGCGGTCGCCGTCGAGGGCGGCCCCATGCAGGTGAACGAACCTGAACTTGTCGAACGCCAGCACGGCCCCGGACAGGAAGCCGCGCAGCCTGTCGGCCTCCTGGTCCGGAAGGAGCGAGAGCGCCCTCCGTGCCAGCATCACGGAAGCGGAGCAGGACAGCGAGCACGGGTACCAGCTCACCGGGCTCGAGAGCGGGGGAAAGAAATTGAGCAGCGGATCCGCTGCCCGAAGCACGCGGACCTTGCCCTCGGCCGTGACGTTGCGGCCATACGCGGCAACTACCTGCGCATCGTCCTGTCTCTCGAGGGTGGCAAACGCGGCGGTGCAGCAATCCGGATATCCGAGCAGGCGGCCAGCGGTGCGAATGGCCTCCGCCCGGCCGGGCCCCCCGGTCCGCTGCTCCCGCTCGCACCGGAGCAGCTCGTGAAGTGCCTCGTGGGAGTGCGACATGTAGTAGGTGATCGGGTGCCTGAACTGCGAGCCCTTCCCGGCCAGCAGACGGCTCCCGGTACTGGGTAGCTTCCTCTGGTCCTGAACCGCTCCGCAGGCGATCGTCGGGGCATCGTGACGATACCACCACCGTCTGCGCTCGCCGGGCGTGAGATCCTCGAGCTTCAAGGTCGGCTTGAGGCCGGCATCGAAGAGGGCGGCCTCTACGTTTCCGAAGGGCCAGACGTCCGGTGCGAAAGCGACCCGTGCCGCGGACAGCCCTGTGCGCCTGGTCGACCAGCGAATCGGCTGCTGCACCCACCACCTCCCCCCGCGCACTTGCGCTCCGGGGGTTGCGATTGTATCAGCATACCCCCTCTGGTACAATACGTGCCGACACCGGGCTTTGCAGCGGCGAACGGCGTTGCGGGGCCGGGTTTGAAGGGCGATTGTCGATGCGGACGGTGGTCGGACTTCCCGGTACTTCGGACAGCAGGTACGTGGAGTCTCTGAAGGCAGCCGGTGCCGACGAGTTCTTTCTGGGTTTCGTGCCTGCGGAATGGCACCGGGCCTACGGATTCGAGGTATCGCCGAACCGGCGGTACCGCCGCAGCCAGCAGGTGACGGACGTCGGGAGGCTGCGTGAGCTGTGTGAGGCAGCCGCTCCGTGCCCGGTTGCGGTCACGTTCAACGAGCACGTGCTGAGCCGGAGCGCATGGCGTGCGACCGGCGGTTTCCCTTCGGTCGGTGGGCCGGGACCGGCGTACCGCGTCCTGGAGGACTCGCTGCGTTCCGGCGTGACGGGGGCCATCGTTGCAGGTCCGGGAGTGGCGGCACTGGTGCATCGCGAGTTTCCCGACCTTGCCCTGCACATGAGCGGCGACGGCGGCGTGTACAACGCTGCGGCCTGCAGGTTTCTTGCTGAGCTGGGTGTGGGGCGCGTGATCTTCCCACGTGAGCTGCCCTACCCCGACCTGGCGGCCTCGATTGCCGGTGCGTCCGACTCGATGCGGGAGTTCGAGGCGTTCGTCATGGGAGAGCCGTGCGTCTACGATGGGGCCCGCTGTTTCACCGAGCACGGCTACGCCTTCCCGTGCGACTTCTGCAACCACCACTCCGTCCGGCACGTTGCCGAGCGCGGGCGCGAGGGGATGCGACCTCTCCCTTCGGTCGGCCCCGGAGAGGCCCTGGAGGCCGGGGAGGGGAATGCGCTCCGCCTGGGCCGGTGCGGGCTGTGTGCCATGCCTGCGCTGGCTGAGGCAGGGATCAGCCACCTGAAGATCCCGGGAAGAGCCTCGATTGCGCTGCCTGCGCTCCGCCTGGTGAAGCGTATGCTCGAGGCCATGGAAGCTGCGGCGTCGGCGGACGCCCGGGAATTGGGGCTCGAACCAGGCTCGCCCCTTGCTGACGACCCCCTGGAGCGGGTGGCCAGGAGGCTCCTGGCAGCCCCCCGGTTGTGTTCGGAGGGTCGTTTCTGCTACTTCCCGAAGCAGGAGCGGACATGAGGGAGCGTCAGCTTGCACTGCACGTCTGCGACCCGACCTGGTTCCAGGGACAGAAGGCATTCCTCGCTTCGCACCGGCTCGCGGACGTCGCGGCGCCGGCCAGGCCGGTCACGGACGTGGAGGAGTCCTCCGCCCTCTTCTTGCGCGGGCTGGGGGAAGCGGCGCTTCCTTCTCAGTGCGGGCGACTGTACCTCGGGAATGAGTTCTGCCCCTACCTGGCGTGGAGCCTGGACGAGACGCTGAGCGCATGCGAGCTCGCCGTAGATTGCGGCTTCGAGCTCACCCTGGTGTCGGGTGCGGTCCGGGAATCGGCGTTTGCCGCTGCTGTCGGGCAGGTCCGCTCGGTTGTGGAGCGCTTCGGTGCGGTCGAGGTCGTTGCCAACGACTGGGGGTTCCTCGCGTCACTGGCGTCGTTGGGCGCCCGGCCGGTTGCCGGACGTCTTCTCTTTCGTTCGAAAAGGCTGCCGCGACTGTCGAGAACCCC
>VGRX01000240.1 GCA_016875215.1 Deltaproteobacteria bacterium | reverse complement strand
TGCACCTGGGCGTTGAGGTTGACCGACAGCGTGAAGTCGCCGGCCCCCACCTTGATCGCCTCGTGACCGGCCCTCGGGTGCTCGTAGAGCTCCTCGATCGTCGTCCTTCCCTCGCCGTCCTTCTCTGCGGGCCCCCCCTCGTCCGCCGTCGCTTCGGTCCACTCTGCAGGTTCCTCCTGCGCCCGCGCGGATCGATCAGGAGCCGTGATACCCAGCATCGACACTGCCAGCAAAGTGAGTCGTTTCATCGCTCGCCTTCCCGGATCAAGGACCGTGCCCATCCACGGTGCTGCTTTTCAGCTCGAGGACCGTGCCCATCCACGGTCCCGTTCTCCATCCAACTAATCCACGTACCCCACCATGCAGGAACGCTGGCTCGACCGGGAGTAGGCCCCGAGGTTGTCATAGCTGAAGTTCGTCCCGCTGCTGATGATCCACTCGTAGGTGTTGCACATGTGGACGCTGTTGACCCAGTAGTTGTCGCCGGACTGGCCGATGGTGTAGGGGGTGATGATCATGGCCCCTGCGTTGCCGGCCAGGGTCTGGCACTCATCGTAGTACTTCGTCCCGTAGTCCTGGTAGTGCCACACCATGCCGTCGTACGAGACGCTCTGGTTCAGCGGTGCGTTGTTGATCGTTGCGTGCGGGTCCCGGGCCAGGATGCATGGCTGCTGCGAGCCGATGTCCGCCTGCTGGTAGCTGGACCATTTCCCGGTCATGGCGTTGTTCCCCTTGCGGTGCGAGCACCAGCCCACGGCCACCGTGTAGTCTTCGGGGGCCATCATGGCCCCGCGCTTCGAGGCCTCCACCGCGCACTGCTTCCAGGTCGTGTTGCCCAGGTTGAGCCACTTGATCGCGTGGCTGTTGCTGTAGGAGCAGCCGCCCGCGGTCGACGTCGGCACGAACGACACGGTGTTGTGGATGCTCTTGCAGGTGCAGTCGGCCTGGCAGCTCCCGGGGCAGGCTGCGGCATCGTTCTTGTCGCACCCTTCGCCTGCCTCCTTCACACCGTTGCCGCAGCAGGGGACGACGGGTGTGTACACGCAACCGGTCTGCTGGCTGCACGAGTCGGTGGTGCAGGCATCGCCGTCGTTGCAGGGGAGAGCGGGCCCGCCCTTGCAGGTACCGGAGTCGCAGACGTCGCTCAGGGTACACGCGTTGCCGTCGTTGCACGGTACCGTGTTGTTGACGTACTTGCACCCGGTCGCGGGCTCACACGAATCGTCTGTGCACAGGTTGCCGTCGTTGCACACCTGCACCGGCCCCCCCTTGCAGCTTCCGGCCGCGCACACGTCGTTCGTGGTGCACGCATTCGAGTCGCTGCACCCGCCCATGTTCGGCGTGTGTGTGCAGCCGGCCTTGGGATCGCATGCATCGTCGGTGCACACGTTGCCGTCGCTGCACGACAGGTCGTTGCTGCCCGCGCACTTCCCGGCAGCGCAGACATCCACGAGCGTGCAGGCATTGCCGTCGTTGCATGCGGCGGTGTTCGGGGAGTGCACGCACCCCTTGTCCGGCTCGCACGAATCGTCGGTACACGGATTGCCGTCGTCGCAGCTCACCGGCTTGCCCGCACACCAGCCCCCCTTGCACGTGTCGCCCACGCTGCACAGACTGCCGTCGTTGCATGCGGCGGTGTTCGGGGAGTGCACGCACCCCTTCGCCTTGTCGCACGAGTCATCGGTGCACACGTTGCCGTCGTTGCATGCCAGCGCCGGCCCTCCCTTGCATGCCCCCCCGTCGCACTTGTCCCCCGTCGTGCAGAGGTTGCCGTCATCGCACGGAGCGGCGTTCAGCCCGAACACGCATCCAAGCTTGGGATCACAGGAATCGGTGGTGCACAGGTTCGAGTCGTCGCAAGGCTGCGGGCCGCTCGGCATGCATGCCCCTCCCTTGCACTGGTCGCCCGTCGTGCACGCGTTGTTGTCGGTGCAGGCCGCAGCGTTGGGCAGGTGCAGGCATCCCTTCTTGGCGTCGCACGAGTCATCGGTGCACACGTTGCCGTCGTTGCAGTCCACGGCAGGTCCCCCCTTGCATGCTCCCTGGCTGCACGCGTCGCCCATCGTGCAGGCATCCCCATCACTGCACGGGAGCGCGTTGGTCACGTACTGGCATCCCTTGGCCGGATCGCACGAGTCGTCGGTGCACACGTTGCCGTCGTTGCATGCAAGAATGCCCTTGCCTGCACAGGCGCCCCCCGTACACACGTCGCCCGTCGTACAGGCATTGCCGTCGCTGCACGGTACCGCGTTGGGCTTGTGGATGCACCCGGTGGCCGGATTGCACGAGTCGTCGGTGCACGGATTCCCGTCGTCGCAGTCCAGGAACCCCGGGGCCACGCACCCCCCTCCGCCGCACACGTCGCCCGTCGTGCACGCGTTGCCGTCGCTGCACGGTACCGCGTTGGGGTTGTGCGCACACCCGGTCGCCGGGTCGCACAGATCATCCGTGCATGGATTCCCATCGTTGCAGTTCACCTGCGTCCCGCCCGAGCACGTGCCCGCCTGGCAGGTGCTGCCCGCGGTGCAGGCATTGCCGTCCTCGCAGAAGAGGCCGTTGTTCGCCGGCTCGAACGAGCAGTCGCCCGACTTGGGATGGCAGGTCGGCTTCAGGCACGCAGCGTTCACCCCCACCGGCCCCGGGCACGTGATCACGGTTCCCGGATTCACGACGCACTGGTTCGGGATCTTGCTCTTGTCGCAGACCAGCGTCCCGTTGCACACGTTGCCGTCCTCCAGGGCACCGCAGTCGGAATCCTTCTGGCAGTCGCACGGGAGAGCGACGCCTACGCACTTGCCGAGCTGGCACGCATCGGCCGCGGTGCACGGGTCCCCGTCGTCGCACGACGCGTTGTTGAACCCGTACGTGCACCCCCCCGTCGGAGCGCACGTGTCGGTCGTGCACGGATTGCCGTCGTCGCAGTTGATGAGCGTTCCCAGGCACTGCCCTGCCTCGCAGTGATCGGCCAGCGTGCACACGTTGCCGTCGTTGCAATCCACACCCGACAGGGGGGTGTTCACGCATCCCGACTTCGGGTCGCACTTGTCCGCGGTACAGGGGTTCGAGTCATCGCACAGCCCCGCGTCGGTCGTCCCGTCGCAGTCGTCATCCAGGCCGTTGCAGATCTCCTCGGCCGGCTCCGGTGCGCTGCACGGCTCCAGCCCTTCCGCCACGCACGCCCGCTTGCCTGTGCACTTGCCGAGCTCGTTCTCGACGTAGCACGGGGTGGACAGCCCCAGCGCCTTGGCCTGGCTCGAGCACGCGCACACGCCCTGCTCGGCCATGCACTGCTTCACCCCCACCCCCTCCGCGGTCAGCGCATCCTTGCACACGTAGCCCATCGGGCACGGTCCCTGGGAGCAATCCGCACCGCAGAACCGCCCCTGCGGGCCGTAGTCGATGCACGCATCCTGCGTCCCGGCTTCGGATTTGCAATCCGCGGTGGCATTGCACGGCTTGCACAGCGTGGTGTAGGGGGACAGGCACACGTACGTCAGGTCCGGCCCGCCCGCGTCGAACGGCTCACACTTCCACCCGTCCGGGCACTCCTCCACGCAGGCCTGCGAGCACACCTTGTTGCCCAGGTGCTCCACGCAGACCCCGGCCAGGCAGTCGCCGTTGTCCTCGCACGGGTCCAGGAAGCAGCCCTCGCCCGGGCTGCACCCCCGGGCGTCTTCGGGAAGCAGGTCCGATGCCGTGTCGCCCCAGGCTTCAGGGTGTTGATCGGCCAGGCCCGGCAGGTCGACGGGAACGTCGGCGGTTGCCAGCTCCTGCTCCTGACCGACCGTGTCGGCCGTCTCGGGAGAGCCATCCGTCACCGTCAGCGTCGCACCGCCGGTGCACCCGAACGAGACCAGCCACAGAACGGCCGTTGCATGACAGAACACGACGTGGATGCGCATGGGCTCCCTCCGTACCGGCCGACAGGATACACCGGATACTCTGGCGAGTCCACGCGCTGCTCAGCCCCTGGCCACCATCTCGGGCCACCTGCGGCGTTGCTCCGTCGCCGCCTCACTGCGACGTGGCTTAGGCCACGCCTCATTCGGCTGGCTCGGTCGCGCCTTGCATCTGGCACCAATCTGGTGGCCAGGGATTCCCCACACAGGCAGGCTCATCGCCCTCTGGACGCCGTTGAGGGTGGATTTGGGTCAGCCCGCCACCAGCGTGTACAGGTAGAACGTCAACGCACCGCCGGCTGCGGATACCGGAATGGTGAACAGCCAGGCCCAGAGGATGTGGCTGGCAACCCCCCAACGCACGGCCCGCACGTTGGTCACGAGGCCCACGCCCGCGATACTGCCCGTGATCGTGTGCGTCGTGCTCACCGGGATCCCCAGGAACGAGGCGAGGCCGATGCTCATGGCCCCCCCCGTCTCCGCAGCGAACGCGTTGATCGGCCGCAGCTTGGTCAGCTTCATCCCCATGGTCCGGATGACCCCCCAGCCTCCTGCCGCGGTCCCGAGACCGATGCATGCGTGGCACGCGATGATCACCCACCACGGCACGTAGAAGCCGCGGGACGAGTCGTAGAGCCAGTTCGGAAGGGCCTGCCCCTGCTTGACGGCCGAGTACAGGAGGATCGCGAGGATCCCCATGGTCTTCTGGGCATCGTTGAGCCCGTGGCCCAGCGAATATGCCGCTGCGGAGAAGAGCTGGAGCTTCTTCGAGACCGATTCCACCGTCCTGCGCCGCCACTTCCGGACCACCCAGTACGTCGCCACCATCAGCCCCGTGGCGAAGAGCATGCCCACGACGGGCGAAAGCACGATGAACACCGAGACCTTCAGCAGGCCCGAACCCACCAGCGCCGACGTCCCGGACTTCATCAGGGCAGCCCCGGCCAACCCACCGATAAGCGCGTGCGACACGCTGATCGGAAGGCCCAGGCTGGTGCACGCGTGCGTCCACACGATCGCTCCCACCAGGGCGCACACCACCAGCTCCGGAGTGACGACGTTCGGATCCACCACCCCTTTGCCGATGGTCGCTGCGACCTTCGTCTCCACAAGGAATACGGCCGCGAAGTTGAAGAACGCTGCCCACAGGACCGCCCAGCGGGGAGACAGAACGCGAGTCGACACGACCGTCGCAATCGAGTTGGCCGCATCGTTCATCCCGTTGAGGAAGTCGAAGAGCAGGGCCAGCGTCACGCCCACGATCACGATCATCGCCATTTGCCGACCTCAACTCCCAGATTCGTTCCCCAAAAACGCAATCGGCCGGTCGAAAACCTACCCCTTGTGCTCGATCACGATCCCCTCGACCACGTAGCCCACGTCCTCGCAACTGTCCGTGGCCGACTCGATGATCTCGTAGAGCTCCTTGAGCTTGATCACGGTCAGGGGGTCGAATCCCCCCTTGAACAGGGCCGCAATGCCGGAACGATGCAACCTGTCCGCCTCGTTCTCCAGGCTGTTGAGCCCCTTGAGCACCTCGTGCGGATTCACGGTCTCCTTGAGATGGCGCAGCATCTTGACCATCTCCTGCACCTTCTCCTGCGCCTGCACCAGCACCCCGGCGAGCTGAACGACTTCGTCCGGAACGCTCATGATCTCGTACAGCACGACACGGTGTGCCGCCGCCTCGATGAAGTCCACGATGTCATCCAGCGCGACCATCAGCTCACGGATCTCTTCCCGCTCGAACGGGGTGATGAAGCTCTTGCGGAGCAGCTCCACCTCGATGTGGACCACCTCGTCGCACTGGTGCTCGAGCTCCTCGATCTTCGCAAGCTGCCTGCGATACGACGGGTCCGAGAGATTCTGGAGAACCGCGTGCATCGTCCTTGCTGCCTCGAGCCCCAGCATTGCATGTCGCTCGAACAGATCGAAGAAGTCCAGGTTCGACGGAAGCAGCTTCTTGAACATCGAATCCTCCCCTGAAACAGTTGACCGAGCGGAAGCTAGCACTTTCTTCTGCGGATTCCAACCCGAAACGAAGATCCGCTCCGATTGACAGGTCGGTGTCGCGAAGGTTATCTTCCAGTCGGATGCCCGGAACGTGGCCGTTTGTTGTCGACTGCATCCCGGTGGAGGACGACATGAGACTATTCCAGCCCGTCGCAGCCGGCCTGGCCTTCAGCCTGCTGCTGCCGACGGCATGCAACCTGAACACTCCCCTGGAAGGGGACATCACGACCCCGGTCGACATCGTCGATGCCGTGGATTCCACCCCTGAAGTCGAGACCGACATCACGGTTCTCCCATTCACGACAAAGCCGTGCTCCGAGATCTTCGACGAGGATCTCCTGCCCACGTTCGAGGTCGAGATCGCACCGGATGTCTGGGCCGCCATGCAGGATGAATGGGCCAACGGCGCCGACTGGGAGGCGGAAGGCAAGCCGGTCAAGGTCTACCGCCCGGTCAAGTGGTTCCGCTACGAGGGGGAGACGTTCTTCGACGTGATGATACGCCCCAAGGGAAGTCCGTTCCAGTGGCCCCTCTCCCCCGACAAGATGCAGTTCAACATCTCCTTCACCCAGATCAACAAGGACCAGCGGTTCAGAGGCTTGCGCAAGCTGCTCCTCGATGCCCCGGCCTGGGACCTCACCTTCTTCCATGACCGCCTGGGGATGTCGTACATGCGCGATCTGGGCCTTCCCGCCTCGTGCGCCAACAGCGTCCGTCTCGTCGTGAACGGCGAGTACTACGGGCTGTTCACCAGCATCGAACGCGTGGACAAGGAATTCCTCACCCGCTGGTTCGGACCGCAGCTCAACGACGGCAACCTCTACAAGTACTTCTACAAGGCCACCAACGAGGCCGACGAGGATACCAGCGACCTGGAGCAGACGTTCCTGTTCGACCACACGACCGGGGAGTTCGCCAAGAACGACCTGACCATCGAGTTGCTCGAAGACACGATGGACCTCGACCAGGCCATCCTCGAGTGGGCCGGCGAAGCCATGATGCCCGACGGTGACGGCTTCTGGATCGGCTCGGACAACTTCTACGTGTACAATCACCCCGTCCGCGGTTTCCTGTTCATTCCGTGGGACCTCGACATCTCGTTCGTCCC
>VGRX01000239.1 GCA_016875215.1 Deltaproteobacteria bacterium | reverse complement strand
GGAAGCTACTGGAGAGGGGGGTGCCGGCCAGACACGTTCTCTACCTCGCGCTCGATGTGGCGGCAATGCATACGCAGGCTGGGCTCGTCGATGCCCTTCGTGGTTTCGTCCGACTGAGTCCGGCCCGAGGCCGGCGCTACATCTTCCTCGACGAGGTCACGTACTGCGCTGAGTGGGCCACGGCTCTCAAGGCAGCCGTAGACCTGGGGCTGCTCGCAGATGCCCTCGTGGTGGCCACCGGCTCGCACGCTCTGGACCTGGCCAGGGGGACCGAGCGGCTTCCTGGCCGACGCGGGTCGCTCGAGTCCAGGTTCAATCTCGAGATGGGGTACTACCCCTTCTCCGAATTGGTGCGTGCGCGGGGAGGCGCACCGGTGGCAGCAAGCTCGTGGGCCCCTGAGGACTTGTATGCTGCCGCCAGTGAGAACACGCTTCGCTCGCCGGCATCCGGCGATGCCTTCGGCCTGTTCCTTCGGGCGGGAGGACTGCCCCGGCCCCTGGCGGATGCCTCCTCCACCGGGATGTTCACGCTCGAGACGGCTGCGGTGCATCGTGATGCCGTGCTCGGGGACATGCTGCGTGCAGGGAAGAACGAGGTTCAACTTCGAGAGATCCTCCGGGCGGTTGTCCAGAGCAGCGGGTCTCCGGTCACGTGGCATGGCTTGGCAGAGCGCATGGCCATCGGGTCGAAGAACACCGTGGCGGACTACCTGGATACCGTGCAGTCATGCTACCTGGTCCAGGTTCTCCCGCAGCCGGTTTCATTTGGGTCTGATGTGCCGGCTCCGAAGAAGGCCCGCAAGGTCCTCTTCCGGGACCCCTTTCTTCGGCACGTGTTTTCAGCCTGGGCAACAGGGACAGCCGATGCCAGGGCGACTTGCACCGCGTGCCTCTCGGAACCGCGTTGCACCGGGGCCCTCGTGGAGAGTGCGGTGGCGGGGCAACTGCTGCCTCGGTTCGGGCAACTCATGCACTGGCGCAATGGGGGTGAGGTCGACATCATTGGCGTGACCGACAGGGGCGAGCAGGTGCGCTTCGAAGTCAAGTACCAGGGGCAGATCACTTCCGGCGACCGGAAGCACCTCAAGGCTGCCGGTGGCGGGATCGTCGTGTCGCGCTCGACGCTGTCCCTCGATGCGGCCACGAGAGTCGCAGCAATCCCGGCCCCGCTTCTGCTGCTGTCGGTGCCGGCGGCCTGATGGCGGGGGCTTCTGAGGAACCGTTCGAGGCGCTGACGGGCATCGCTTCGCATGGGACCACTCTCGAAGTGCCGCCTGTCCACCTCCTGTCCACCGAGGAGGGATTCGAACGCCGCAGGACCATCCCACCTGTCTCGCCCGGTCCTATGGGCGGTCCTATGGGCGGTCCTATGGGCGCAAAGGGCTGTCTTCTTGTCCAAAAGAAGTGAATGATCTTGGGGAGTTCAGTTGCAGGATTGGACGATCATTTGGAGAATTCGTCGTAGCGGTCATCCAAACCGCCCATAGGATCGGGGGTGGGAAGAGGACGCTCCCGGAAGGGGGCTGGTCTAGTCGATTCACGTATGCTACATGACTAAGGACATGCGGTCCCCGCGTCTGCGACTACGCGGACACGGGCTCGTGGACTGCCTTATGCGGTGGAGGTGCGCATGCAGAGCAGCGACGGAAAACAGAACTGGGATCTCTGGGGGGTTGCAGCGATCGTCACGGTTGCCGTTCTCGCCGGTCTGGCCTTCAAGGGCTTCAGCGGAGAGACACTTGCGGATGCTGTGAAGGACATCGGGGCAGTCCTTGTGCCGATTCTGGCAGCTACCCTCGCAGCAAGACTGGTCGTCCGCGAAATGGACCCCGGCCAGCGATTCTTTCGCGCCGGGGAAGAGGCTCTGATTGCCGTGCAACGTAGGAATCCGGCGATTCTGAGCGGTCCGAAGCCCGACAAGGAGAACTACGATCCAGAGAATCCAGGAAAGGCGGGCCGGTATCTCTTCTTCCAGAAGAACCACACCGGATTGCGGAGCCAACTCATCCCGGTGCTCCCGTTCAAGATAGGGGTGGTCGAGATTCGAGTGGCCAAGAGGACCTTGCAGCTACTGGGCACTCAGACAGAGCTGGAGATTGTCTCCGGACAGGTCCGGCAGGCCGTGACGGCCATGCTGGAACGAGAGTGGTCGGGACTCTTCGAGATTCTGGAGACGAAGAATGCAAACGTGTCCATCGTCATCGACTTCGACGAAGCCAAGATGGGCCATCGAGCTTTTCGGAAGGCCGTGGGCCAGTGCGCTGAAGCGGCGTTGGAGGTTCTTCTCCGAGGGAAATGAGGATCCGGGTTCTCGGTCGGGCACGAGAATGGAGGACCGGAATGGCTGAGATCTCTTTCGCTGACGGGATGAAGGAATCGCAACGCCGCTGGCTCATTGCGAACGGTCACGTCCCCGGCTGGTATGAGGACAGGTGGCCCTGGGTACTGACGGAGCAAGAGAAGAGTCGGAACCTCTACAGGCCGGAGTGGTGGTCCTTCATCCAAGGCCGAGAGCACCGTTGGGCTCGTTCCCTGCAATCTAGTCAGTGCTTCGCCGTGAACATCTTCGCCCCGCTGTGCCTGAACGGAGCTGTGGCGCGGACGGTTCTGAAGGAACTGGCACCTGCTCTTGGAATACTGGACGACGACGAGGTGGTCGTCTCCTTCGAGGCGACCCCAGACGGTACCACGAATTGGCTTGGCGAGTCAGGCAGGCAACCAACGCAAGTTGATGTCCTCTTCGAAGCAAGACGGAATGGGAAGCCCCACGGATGGTTGCCGGTCGAGGTCAAATTCACCGAGACGGAACCCGGATCATGCCGAGGCGCAAGGGGCCAGGACAAGAAAGGGGTCGGGAACCCGACCCCCGAGAAGTGTATGGCTCTGCCTGCGATCCTGGAGAACCCCGCAGCGATGTGCTTCATGGTTGTGGCTGAGGGGCGCCACTACTGGGACCTCATGCGCAGCGGACCTCATCCGTTCGACTTCTCGGCACTTGCTGACTCTCCGTGTCCCTTCCGGCATGGACTCTACCAGATCATGCGGAACCACGTCCTTGGAATGGCTCTGGTCGCCAACCGCGGAGGCGAGTGGTCACGGGTTGGACTGTGCTTCCATGCCGGCAACGAGGCCGTGAGACAACTTCCGGATTCTGTGGGAGGACTCGTCGATCTCGTCTCCGCGTTCGACCTTATGGTGCCTGCTTCCCATGTTGTGGAGCTCGACCCAGCATCGGTCGTCGCCACCGTCGCGGCGCGATGCCCGGAATGGAGTGAGTGGGCGGAGTGGGTCGCAGGCAGATACTCCCTGGAGTCCACGGATGTGCCTGCCGTCGCTCCTGTCCCTCCCCGGGAGAACAGCCTGCCGGAAGTCGTCGAGACCGCTGTGGAGTTGATTGGAGAACGCTCGCATTCGTTCTTGGCAGATCCACCAAAGCCGTCCGGGTTCTGGGAGCGACTGAAGCAGGGCTTCCGTGATGCCGTTGCGGTACCCGCTCCGCTGGTGAGCGTTGCCGTCGCCGGGAAGGAATTCCCGTCTGACTACTCGGACCTGGGCCTCGAACCGTTTTGCCGAATGCATGGCTACCTGCTGCTGCTGGGCTTCGAGAAGACAAGGACTACCTTCGCTCTCTTCTGGCGAGGCAAGCTCCTCCACGACATTCGTTGGCCTGATCCCGCGGGGAAACCGCTGACAGACCGAGTGTCTCTTTTGGCGCACCTATACTCGGACGCGGTGGAGGACGATTGGCGGATCGACGATGACGAAGCCGTCGTCCTTCACGCTTTGGCGCGCGCCCTGATGATCAACGAGAGCGAAGCAGGTCTAGCCCGTAGAGGAGTGATGTTCGAGTTGATGGTGAGGATGCTCGATGATCGGCAGGTAGCCGATGACGAGAAAGCGCGGCTCGCCAGGCTGATGAACGCACTGTCCATTACCGATAGCGAGAGGAGAATGGCGGCGCAGGCCGCGTTCCTGGTGGCCGTGGGCGGTCTGGCATCTGGTGGAACTGCCCGGTCCGCTGATCTGGCCGCTACGGAGAGGTTGGCTGCAGACCTGGGGGTGGACTCGGAGGAGAGCCGCGAGACGTTGGCCCGGATCCGCACCATTGCGTTCGCAAACGACCTCAGCGAGGGGCGAGTTCCGGTGGTCGAGTCCCCGTCGGTCACATTGAAGCGTGGGGAGATCGCACACCTCCAAGTTCCCGTCAGTGTGATCCAGCAGAAGACCAAGACCGTTACTCGTCGAGGGTATATCGGCACGCGCGTGAAGATCGGTGGCCTTCCGATCTACCTCGGGGCGAGTCAGCCGTTTCAGACCACCAGCGAGGTCATCATGCCTGTAGGCAACGGTCAGTTGGTGATGACAAGCCAGCGCATCGTTCTCATTGGGACGAAGCTCGACTACTCGATCAAACTCGACGCGGTCCTGCACGTTGGGGAGTTCTCCAACGCCATCCAGTTGCACCATGAAGGCCGCTACGGGGGCAGAATCTACAAGATGGATGAGCCGCGAAGGGCCTTCCTTCTGCTGAAGCACTTGCTGCAGCAGTCCCGCCCCTGACGTGCTGCCTCCGAATTCAGACGATTCCGCTGATCGAGCAACGGTTATGCGACTGGTAACATAACCGCTGCCGGACCTTCCCCGCGCCGAGGCGGACACGAGACTGCTGCTGCCCGCCCACAAGCCGCTCATTCTCTCGGCCATGGCTTCCCCACCCGATGCAACGCACCGTCCCGGCCAACACGGACACCGCGCCTCCCCGAAATGACGAGGGCCAAGTGGACGTACCGCATGTCCCGAGACCCGGAGAGCCCGAATACCCGGTCCGGAGACAGGACGCCCTCCAGATCCAGCGCATCGGCAAGGGCCTTGGTCCTGGCCTCAATGCGCTTCTTGATCGGCTTCAGGACCCTCCAGATCGCCCGGCCCCGAAGCTGGTAGACCCTCGACTGGCAGACAAGCCACCAGGACGGACTTGACGAGCTTGAGGCACTTGCGCCCGAAGTTCTTCAGCCTCAGAAGCTCCCGCTCGTTGCACTGCACGAGCTCCCCCAGGAATGCGATCTCCCCGTTCCGCAGGCAGTTGAGCGTCCGCACGTCGAGGGGAAGGCTGCCGATCGGGTCCGTCACCCAGGGCCACTTCGTCCGGAGATGCTCCAACTCCTCCACCGTGAGGTGCCGCACCTTCCGATACCGAACCAGATGCCCGTACATCGTTCCCCCTTGGGAGGCTGATCGAAATTGCTTCGCCAAGTGAGGTCGCCCAAGTGATACCCGTTGAGCGAGGGGAATGGAAGCGGAACTCAACCGGTTCGGCCCAGTGCAGCAGCAGAGAGCGGCGTTTCCTGATCACGCCCATCCGTCTCCCGTGTTCTTTCCTTCGGCGACTCGCAAGGGGGGACATGAACATGAGAGAATCCATGCCGATGCCTTTGCTGCTTTCGGTGGTCGCACTGGCAGCGACCGGGTGTCCCCGGTCGGAGTTGGGACCCACTCCGGGGACGGTGGACGACATGGGCCCGCCGAAGGACTCGGGCCCGGGCTGGGCCGATCCCGGGGGCGATGTCTTGGGGCCTGCTGATGGTGAAGATGGTGCCGGGGCGGAAGCAGGCCGTGGACAGGAAGTCGGTCCGGACGTCGGTCCCGGAGACCAGCTCCCTCCAGCTCCGTCCTGCATCCAGGTCAACCCCGCCAGCGTCAACTTCGGCGGCAAGCTGGTGGGCGCCGTGTCCATGATGCCACTGAAGATCTCCTGCTGCGGCGACTTTCCACTGCTGGTGTACGGCATCGGCATGCAGGAGGGATCCTCGCCTGACTTCGACGTGGACCTGTCCATGATGGACCACGTGCCGACCGCAGAGGACCCCGTGGTGGTGGCCCCTGGCGAAGCGGTGCAGGTGGGCGTCAGGTTCGTCCCCGACGAGGAGAACCCGGTGGGTGAGGACGGCGAGCTGGTCCTGGACGAGGGGGTGATCCGGATCGACAGCAACGCCGTGGCCGCTCCCACCGATGTGCCGGTTCAGGCAGCGGGGGTCTGCATCAACTGCCCCACCGCGGTCATCAAGTGCCAGGAGGGGGATGAGGTGCATCCCGGGACCACCCTGCACCTCTTCGGCGACGAGAGCTACGCACCGAACGGGAGCATCCAGAAGTGGGAATGGAGCGTCGAACAGCTCTACGGCTGTGGCGCGGCCTTCATCCCCTCCTACACCTTCCCGAACCCCATTTTCGAGGTCAACGTGCCCGGCGTGTACACGTTCTACCTGACGGTGTATGACCAGACCAACTCCCCCTCCTGTTTCCCCGCAAAGTACGAAGTGGCGGTGTTCGAGAAGCAGGCGATCCGGGTGGAGCTGAGCTGGGACGTTCCGGGCATGGGCGACGGGATTGCTCCGAGGGAGCTGGCCGACCTGGACCTGCACTTCGTCCACCCCTGGGCAGGCGGGCCGGACCTCGACGGGGACGGAGCGCCTGACGGGTGGTACGATGTGCCGTTCGCCTGCTTCTGGTTCAACCCGCATCCGAACTGGGGAAGCTACGACCCGTCCGTGGACGACGATCCGGAGCTCGATGAGCACGACGGCGGGGAATCGGTGGTGCTGGAGGTTCCGGAGAACGTCATCTACAAGGTGGGCGTGCACTACTTCCAGGGTTCAGGTCCGCCAGCCACGGCCACGGTCCGGGTCCTCGTCTACAACCAGGTCGTGTACGAGTCCCCCGGGGTCACGCTGGAGCCGCTGGACCTGTGGGACGTGCTCACCATCGAGTGGCCGACCGCGAAGGTGAAGCTGACGAAGGAGGACGGGGACTGGAAGATCACGCCCAAGTACCAGAACCCGTACTTCGTAGGGCCGTGGTGAAGTGGGGCGGCGGGCGAAGCTTGCGCATTCTGCCCGGGATCGTCGTGTTGAGCGACGATCAAACATGGCCGATTTGGCCGGCAAGCACCGGCCGGACAAGGAAGCCGTCGAAACCGGCAGCGCAGGCGTACTTGAGGTACGTCGAGCATGCCGGTCGGCGGCTGA
>VGRX01000238.1 GCA_016875215.1 Deltaproteobacteria bacterium | reverse complement strand
CCCCCCGCATCGGTCGACGCAGCCACCGCGATTGCATCGGGCGACCAGGCCCCGGGGAACAGGTCCAGGTTGGATCCTCCCCCCGAACCGGCCGGAGCGATGAGCACGACATCCGCCTCCGCTGCCTTGTGGATTGCTTCCTCGAGCACGGCGAGTCCCTCCCCCGAGCCGAAGCCCGCGTGCCCCACGAGGATCACCGACGCCGAGTGGTCCACCGCCCACTGGATTCCCGCGGCCAGTGCTTCGTATGACGCGACCCCATCGGTTCCCGACACCCGCGCACAGAGCAGGCTGACGTCCGGGGCCACCCCCACGATCCCGCCACCGTCCTTGTTCGCCGCCACGATGCTGGCCAGCACCGTCCCGTGGCCGAGGTCGTCCTGCGCAACATCGTCCGAATCGAACAGATCGACCTGCTCGACGATCTTGCCGTCGAGGTCCGGGTTGTCATCCGCGCACCCGGAATCCACGATTGCCACCAGCACCGTGGGGGCCCCTTCGGTCACCTGCCACGCGGCCGACACATCGAGGCTGAACAGACCCCAGGCATCCTCGAAGTCAGGCTCTTCGGGCATATCCCCCTGCCACGCCGGCACTTCGGCCGGCATGGGAATGGCCGGCTCCTCGGGGCCGGGACCTGGATCGGGAATCGGAGACGCCCCCTCCGGCACCGCACAGTGGCAGTGCGGGTTCTCAAACCTGCACTTCTTCGAGAGACAGGTCTCCAGCCCGTTTCCTTCCTTGCCGTCGCTGCACGGCGTGCCGTCCACCTGTCCCGCACACCCCGGGGTTCCGTCCACCCACTCGGGCCCCGGCGTGCCGAGGCACAAGGACGGGTCGCAACAGTCGAACGGACACGCAGCCCCCACCTCGCCGGCATCACACACGCCGTTTCCGCAATCGCCGCATACTTGCGGGTCGTCGCATGACAGGCCGCAGTCCACCTTCGAACATCCCTCCGTTACCTCGCTGCCGGCCCCGTCAGCCACAGCGCCGTCCGGCAACGCTCCGTCCGGCAATGCTCCGTCCGGCAGCGCACCGTCGGGCAATGCTCCGTCCGGCAGCGCACCGTCGGGCAATGCTCCGTCCGGCAGCGCTCCGTCAAAGGGCGCTCCGTCAGACGCCAGGTCGTCGGGCACCGGACCATCCGTGAGCAGGTCGGCCCCGGGACCGTCAGGCACCGGACCATCCGGGGCCATGCCGTCCGGCAACGCAACGTCCGCGCTCCGGTCCGGCAGCACGGCCTGGTCCGGCGCCCGTCCGTCACCTTCCAGGTCAGCGACGACGTCGCCCCCGATGCCGTCACCCCGGGTCCGGGAATCCCCACCATCCGGCTTGCCGTGAGGCGTGACGGCCCCCTTCTCGCAACCCAGGGCGATACAGACCAACGCGGCAACCGCTACACATTCCCGCATGGCAACCCTCCTCGACAGTGCGACACCATCTTAGAAGATCCGGCCCCGGAGTTCAATCGGGACGTGGCCCCACTGGCAAGCCGGCCCGCCTGCACCGGAGGAGCGCCAGCGCCAGAGGCACGAGGACGAAGGCCCACCCGGCACTCGAAGGGGGGAGGCCGCTGGGAGGACCGGCGGAACATCCGCCCCGGCGGGGCGGAGCGGGCAGGATGTCGGCACCGGCGTCTCCGGAGGCCGCATCGCCGCCCGGAATGTCCTGGGCAGCCACCTCGTGCGCGTCGGGTTCCGGCTCCGGCTCCGGCTCGGGCTCGGGCGGCGCGGGCTTCATCTCGTCGAGCACCTCCACGCGCACCAGAGTCCGGGTCGAGGCGCCGCCGGAATCACGCACCTCGGCCAGCACGGAGACCATGCCGGCCTTGCCGATCGGTCCCAGGCTCAGCTCCCTGTTCTTCGAGTAGGGGTAGTCGAAAACCCCGTCATAGCCGACGTCCCAGCGAACCTCGAGCGCATCCGCCTGGTCCTGCGCATCGGAGGACGGGGAGGCATCCAGCAGAAAAACCTCGTCCAGGTATACGCTGCCCGGTGACTTCACCTCGGCAGCCGGCGGCAGATTCCCGTCCGGAGGCTTGCCATACACCACGCGGTAGGCGGAGATCTTCCCGTACCCCCAGTCGTTGTTCGGGACCTTGCCGGTGAACGAGTCGCTGATCGCGGTCTCCTGGATCCGCTCCCGGATCATGTCCCGGGGGAACTTGGGGTCGGCCTGCAGCAGCAGCGCGACGATGCCCGTCACCTGCGGCAGCGCGCCGCTCGTTCCTCCCGCATAGGTGTAGAGCGGATAGGCCGTCTTCGGCTCGTGCCACGCGGCCAGGGCATCGGACGGTGCGGCGACGTCGAGCGACAGCACTCCATCGATTCTCGGCCCCCGCCCGCTGTAGTAGGAGAGCCCGCCGACCGGCACCTCTCCGCCCCAGGAGTCGTTGTTCGCCCGCATCGCTGCCGTGGAGATGGCCGAGTCGGCCGTCGCCGGATGGGAGATGGTCCCCTCCTGGGTGGCGTACGTGTCGAGCTCTCCGGTCACGAAGTAGCCCCATTGGTCGGCCAGGAACAGGTCCACCGGCAACGGCTTGTCCGAGGGGTTCTTCACCTTCAGGCTGTGAACGGCCCCCTGGAACACGCCCGGAACGCCATCCGGTGCATACCCCGACTTGGGATAGAGAGCGAGGTTTGCCATCATGGTGCCCCGCTCCGACAGCTCGAACCCCCCGTACCAGAGATAGTGGTTCTCCATCTCCTCCTCGACGGTCTCGATCCCGAGCATCCGTTTCGTGCCGTCGGGCAGGACGAGCTCGACTTCCACCTCCACGCCCGGGACCCGCCAGCGCAGCGTGGCGTAGAGCGCCTGCGTCAGGTACTCCTTGTACTCAGGGTTGTCGATGTAGACCGACAGGTCGATGTCGAACGGGGCCACGTCCCCGGGAGGAATCGAAGTGGCGCCGTGCATCGGGTAGCCGGCGTAGTTGTGGGCAGCGGTGCAGCTTGGGACTCCCTTGCCGGCGAGGACCTGGTCGATGGCCTGCTCGATGTCCGACGAGCCGTCCCCGAACTCGAAGATCGGAGACCCGTACTCGTGCATCACCACCTGTGCGCCGTGATCGGCAAGCCAGAGCAGCGCCTCGAGGTAGGCGCCGCTCGTCTCCGTCTCGGACGTCATGTACTTGTACGCGCTGAACATGTCGGTCAGCAGGATGTCGGCGTCGGGAGCGAGCCCGTGGAAGCGGCTCCGCAGGCGGTCGTTCCCAGCGAGCACACCGACGGTCATTGTGGCATGGCTGTCCTGCATGTTGCCCGGGTCGTACTCGATGAGGTTCTTCCCCCGCTCGTACACATCGCCGGCAAGGGGCACGTAGATGGCCTTCAGCTTGCTCGTCTTGAGCAGCACGATCTTCTCGCCCGGGTCGAGCTTGCCCGACCGATCCACGTCATCCGCTACGAAGAGGGGCTCCCCATAGGCAGGAGACCCCTCCACGAAGCCGGGCTTGGCCCCGTACTCCCGCTTGCCGGTCTTGTTGACGTCGAGGAAGAGCCAGTCCAGATCGGTGACGAAGTCGGTGCCGTTGTTCTCGAGATCCGGAGGTTCTCCGTCGCCGATGTCGATGTTGGCCGCCCCCTTGAGCACGTGCAGGATCTCCTTGCCGGTCACGGTCCCGTCGTGATCGAAATCCACGCCGTCGGCGCCGGCGTCGAACGTGCCGTTCCCGTCCATGTCGACCCAGTCGAAATAGCCGCCGTCCGAGCGGAAGAACGACGGATGGAACAGGTCGATCCAGGAATCGATGGCCCCCACGGTCACGCCGCTGCCTCCAAGGGGCAACCCGTTGGCCCCCGCTGTAATCCAGACCGGGGTCTCCTCTGCAAGCTCCGGGGCGTTGTCCGCTATGTTCGGCCATGGCGACTGCGGGTGCGCCTCGACCCGCTCGACCTCCGGGATCGCATCGAGCACGGCCAGCAGGGAGAGCGGAATCCGTACCGGATACAGCCGGCCGACGTGCAGCCGGCCGCGACTCGACTCGACGAACCGCACACCCACGGCCTCCAGCCCGACGAGCAGCGACTCGTCGGGAAGCCGCACGAACCGGATCGACGCAGGCTGCACGGAATCGCTCACGAGGCGGGCGGGCTGTCCGGGAAGCCTGACCTCCCGCCCGGTGCGTCGAGCGTGGTCCAGAAAGCGCAGGAAGGCCCCGGCTTTCGCCCGACCGGATGCTCCATCTGCCGGGCGCTCGCCCGCCTCCAGCGTCAATGTCCCGAACATCACCAGCCCCGCCAGAACTGCCGCCGATTGCCGCATCACTGCCTCCACTCCAGCCCAGGGGCTGGCCGAACTTGCCGCCGACACCGGCATGATACGGCTGCTGCCCCCTGCTGAGCAAGCGCACGATTTCCCTTTTCTGCTTCCCCGGTGCGACTATACTCTGCCGGGCTTCGAACCCGATCCTGGCACGGAGTGCTCCATGGACAGAATCAGGGCAATCCTCGTTTCCTCGACACACTGGGACCGTGAATGGTACTGGCCGCTCGAGCGCTTCCGGTTCGAGCTCGTGCACGTGATGGACCGGCTCCTCGACACGCTCGAATCGGACCCGCGGTACAAGTCGTTCACGTTCGACGGCCAGTCCATCGTGATCGAGGACTACCTCGAGATCCGACCGGAGCGCCGGGCCGTGCTGGAGCGGCTGGTACGGGACGGCCGCCTCTTCTTTGGTCCCTGGTACGTGCAGCCCGACGAGTTCCTGGTGTCGGGCGAATCGCTCGTCCGCAACTTCGAGCGGGGCATCCGCGTGGCGTCCGGCCTGGGCGGCTGGTTGCGGCTCGGCTACACACCCGACATGTTCGGCCACATCCCGCAACTCCCCCAGATTCTTCGGCTTTTCGGCATTCATGACGCGCTCATGACGCGCGGCATGGGGCCTCAGCTCGACGGCCATGAGGTCCAGACGGAGTTCGTCTGGCAAGGGCTTGACGGAACGCAGACCCGCGTGCTGTTCCAGCTTCACGGCTACGGCAACGCTGCCAACCTGGGCGTCGGCCGCGTCAGCCGGCCGGGCGAGCGGGTGACCCCGTCACCCGACAGGGCCCTGGAAGAGGTCGAACGGGAGCTGGCCGCCCTCTCCCCCGTCTCGCCGACGGGCGTCGTGCTGCTCAACAACGGCACGGACCACACCGGCCACCAACCCGAGATCCCTGACCTGCTCGAGCACGTGAATCGCACTTCAAAGAAGATCCACGTGCAGCACGGATGCTACCAGGACTACCTTGCCGCAGTCCCCTTTCTCCCGGAACGGCTCCCGCACATCCGGGGCGAGCTGAGAGGGGCCCGCTACTGCCCCCTGCTGCCCGGCGTGCTTTCCGCCCGCGTCTACCTCAAGCAGATGAATGCCGCGTGCGAATCCGCCCTGTGTGCATATGCGGAGCCGCTGTCACTGCTAGCAGAGCTGTCCGATTCGAGCCTGCGAGCCGAGTCGGTGGGACCATCGAACACGTCTTCTCAGGGGTTCCTCGACCACGCCTGGCAGCTCCTGCTCCAGAACCACCCCCACGACTCGATCTGCGGATGCAGCGTCGATGTCGTCCACCGGGAGAACGAGAGCCGGTTCGCCAAGGTACTCCAGGTTGCCGAGGCACTGGTCGACCACGCCCAGCGTGGGCTGGGACGGCGCGACGAGGCCTCACCGGAGGGCGGCCTGGCCGTGTTCAACCCGGGAGGCTGGAGCATCCCGTGGCCCGCGGTGGGCCGGATCCGCAATGCCCGCAGCCTTCTGCCGCTTGCTGGTCCGGACGGACGTGCACTGCCGATGGATGTCACGCTTTCACCCGACTTCCGGCCGCTCGATGACTGCCGCGTCGATCCGACTGCCGGGGCCGATACGGTTCGCTTCCTGCACCGGCCGCAGCACGGCTGCGGGGTCGAAGTCCTGTCCCCGGCCTGTGCCGGCTCGGCGGGCGCCACCGCCGGCCGTGAGCGGAGCCGAGAGAACCGTCCGGCATCAACCGTTGGTGAGCTGGTCGTCACCGACACATCGGTCGAGAACCGCTATTTCCGCCTGACGCTTCCCCGACGCGGGCGGTCCGGCCTGCTGCTGGTCGACAAGGCCACCGGAGTCATGTTCGGTCCTCTTTGCCGTTTCGAGAGCGTGGCCGATGCCGGAGACGAGTACGAGTTCCAGCCGCTGCCCTCGGGGGGGCCGGGCGTTCGTCGCCCCATGCAGAAGGTCACGATGTTTCCCGGACGGTTCTCCTGTGTGCTTGGCGTCGAGACCCGGATGGCCGTTCCTGCCCGGCTGCACCGGGAATCGCTGACCCGAGGCCGGGAGAAGGTCGTGCTCACCCTCGATTCGGAGGTCACTGTCTTTGCCGATCACCCCGTGATCCACGTGCGCACCCGAGTCGGCAACTGCGCCCGAGACCACAAGCTGTATGCGGCATTCCGGATGCCGCGCTCGTTCGACCGAGTGGTGTGCGGCACGCAGTTCGGCTCGTTGGAGCGGGAGGTTGCGCCCAGGAACGTGGTGTCGTCCATCGAGACCATCCCGCCGTGGCATCCCTTCCGGGACTACGTGGCCGTGCCGGGGAAGCAGGCGGGGTTTGCGCTGTTTGCAAACGGGCTGGTCGAGATCGGTGTGCCCGAGGAACGGCTGCTGGCGCTGACGCTGTGGCGCTCGGTCGAGTGGCTGTCCCGCCCCGACCTGCCGTTCCGCCCCGGCGATGCCGGGCCGATGATGCACACGCCCGAGGCCCAGTGTTTGAGGGAAGTGGAGTTCGAGTACGCGTTTGCTGCCGCGGACAGGGACATGCGCCTTGCCGACGGGACCTTCGTGTGGCAGGCAGCGCACCTCTTCTCCAATCCGCCGGACGTGTGGGCGGTGGGACCCGATGCGATTCCGGGCGGGAAGGCCGGTGCCTTCCTCGTCCACATGCTGACTCCGGAAGTCGTGCTGTCGAGCATCCGCCGGTCTCCGGACGGGACAGCGGTGCGGGCCACCCTGTACAACGCAGCGGATCGCCGGACAGAGTGCCTGCTGGAGGTCGGGTTCCCGTTCGCGGCGGCCCGGCGCACGGACTTCCTGTCGCGGGCGCTCGAGCC
>VGRX01000237.1 GCA_016875215.1 Deltaproteobacteria bacterium | reverse complement strand
GTTATGCTGGAACGGGCCGGATGTCCGATCCTGGTCAGCAAGGGGCGCAAGGTCAGGGCCGTCCTGATCACGCCCGAGGACTTCAAGTCCCGTTTCGTGGATCGACTCGCAGACGATGCGAGGCAGAGGATGCTGGAGGCGATTCGCGGGTCGAGGGAGCCGGTCCTGTCCGGCGAACAGATCGACGAGGCTCTCCGGAGCTTTCGAGGAGACCTGCGATGACGGCAGTGACAAAGGATGCCAGGAGAGGTGCAACGGGGCGGACCCGTGGAGCTGCAACGGGCAGGCACCGTCTCGGGACCGCAAAGCCGCATGAGGCGCCTTCGCATGCCAGTCGGCTGTGGGTGCTCGACGCATCGGTCGCAATCCGTTGGGTCCTGGCTGCGGAGTCGGAACCGGATGCGGAGCGCGTGATGGACAAGGTGGTCGAGGAGCCCGGCCGGTTCGCCGTGCCCGAGCTGTTCGCATTCGAGGTCTTCTCGGTGATTGCACGCCACCACCCTGATCCGCTCGGCGCGTTTCGCAAGGCGATCCTGCCGGTTCTCGGCTCCGGCGTCCTGCGACATCCCTTGAGCGAGAAGCTGGCAGAGGCATCGGTGCCCTTCGTGGCACGAGGTCTGACCGGCTGTGACGCGTGTTACGTCGGCCTGGCGCATCTCCTCGGCGGTGCCTGGCTGACGTTCGATTCCCAAGCTCATAGGCGGCTCGCCGGAGCCGGGGGGTCGTTCCTGCTCGGTCAGGGGGTTCCGGAGGGGTTCTGATGCTCAGTTAGCGCTGTCCTGCTGCGCCACAAACACCACTTCGAACGTGGTGCCCGCCTTGACCATCGCATGGAACTGGATCGCAGGGCCGGGGTTGGGGCAGTCGGGCTGGCCCACCGGGCAGCACGCGTACCAGGATGGCAGGATTTCGAAGTCACCGTCCGGTCCTTGTGTGAGCAGCTCGCCGGGAGCGGTAATCACCGGCTCCGGCGTCGGGTCGGTCCAGTCGTGAGGAGGGCCATCGTCGGCCTTGCGGTCCGCGGATTTCGCCTCGAGGGGGGCGTGGCGAAGCAGCAATACCGTCGTTCCCTCGGTGTAGCCCTCGGGCAGACAGGCCCGGTAAATGCGCTTGTTGAGCCGGTCAGCAAGATCGAGAAGGGCCGCACGGACGCCGCCCGGGGCGTTGAAGTTGTAGACCGCACCGGCCGACCCGAAGGTCTCCGCAAACCGGATGAGGCGCAGGGGCAGCCATGCCCGGCCGAAGTCGTCCGTGTAGCTGACGTAGGTGTTTCCCGACATCGTGGGACTCTTCGGATTCCCGAGCGAAGCGACATAGCACTCCCGGATGCAGGCCAGCTTGGCAGCCCTGTAGTCCTCGCAGTCGGGCAGCATCGGGTCGGAGACGCACTTCGGGTCGGCCTTCTTCCGGTCCTCCAGGTAGGCCTGGCAGGCCAGAACCTTCTCGTCCTCCAGGCAGGCCTGGCTGATGAGCGAGGGCAGCTCAGTGTCGTTTTCGTCGGGGGGCAGGGTGAGGCCGTCTCCCACGATGGCAGCGACGGACACTTGGAGCGGGTTCTTCTTCAGGGACAGCAGCTTCTCCCGGAACGGGGCTACTGCAGCCAGCGAGAAGACCGGCGTCCCGGGCGGATTCTGGAACGTGGCGATGTTCGGCAGGCCGTAGAGGCTCGGCCTGCACTTGCCCTTGTCGCTGCAGGCCCACCACTGTGGGCAGTCGTCGTCGGTCTCACAGTCTTTGCAGCCCAGGTCGTAGGCGCAGTTGTGGTGCTCGAGCCCTTGGAACTCTCCCAGCAGACCGCACATGCCGTAGTAGTCCTTCTTGATGGCTCCATGGCAGAGCTTGATCTGTTTGCCGGACATCTGGGAGAAGTGCAGGTCGGTCTTGCACACCGACAGGCCGTCCTCCGACCCGGGGCAGTCCTTGTCCTCCTGGCAGGTGAAACTTGGCGAGGCATAGCCCGGGTCAGTGCTGCAGTCCTCTTCGTCGCCCACGAAGACGACAGAAAGATCCGCTTCGGGCCGGAGCAGCTTGGAGGCGGCTTCCGCATTGGGGCCGTCCGGATCCAGGCTTGCCCAGAGGTGGCTCAGGTACCGGTCGACATAGGCCACCAGGAGGCCGGTGTCCACTTCGAGCACGGCCAGGCACCTGAACAGCTCCAATGACTTCCCTTCGAGGATGGACGGCACGTCGGAAGGGCAGTCCGCCGAGGCGGGGCCCCGCGTGCAGACGGACCAGTCAGCGTCGCCACCGGGCTGTTTGCACACGTGGGAGCAGGGGGCGCCCGTGGCTTCCTCGCATTGTTCGTCGACGCAGGATTGGTCATCCCCGCATTGGTCGCCGAAGCAGAACTCCCCGCAGCAGTCGGAATCCCCGCCGCACCGGAAAGTGCAGGACGAGTTGACCGACCCGTTCAGATTGTACATCTGGTTGGCCGGTTTGGCGTTGCACTTCCACCCCGGGTTTCCGAGCTGCGTTTCGCAGTCCTTGTCGGCCAGGCACTTGCGGGTCCACGTCTCCGAGCAGGAGGGCGGCCAATCTCTGGCCGGGGCCGCCAGGAACCCGTTCCGCAGGCTGGAGATCACTGCGGTCCGGATCGCGACCTGTGCGTCTCCTCCGAGAGCGGCAACGAGCTCCGGGAACCGGTCCGCCAGCTCGTTCTTTGTCTTCCAGGAGTGGACGCCGTTCTCGATTGTCCACAGCAAGTCCAACGGCACTGGCAGCTTCGGCCCGTCAAGCAAGATGCCCAGCGATTCCCCCGGGGGGAGGCAGACGGCCAGGTCGGCTCCTTCGACCGAGTTGCACTGTGTGTCGCCCGGGCAGTCGCTCGACCTGCAATCTGCACGGCAGACGGAGTTCACGCAGAGGAGCCCCTCCTTGCAGGGGCACGGGCCTCCGCCGGGGTCTCCGAGCGGGATGAGGCCGCAGGAGGGCAGGAGCAGAGCAAGCAACAGCAGAGGCAAGACGACCACAAGATCGAACCGTCGCAGTCGTGGCATTCCTTCCTCCATGTGGCACTGCACAAGCATAGCCGAGGCGAGTCGGACGGACAAGGCGCATGTCGTCACGCCGGCAACCGATCACTGCCGGGTTGACGAGCAGGCCTGCTGCGGCCCCTCCCTCACGGTCAGGGTTCTGACAGCCTCCTGCTGCGCCCCGCAGTCAACCCGAGAGTGATGCCCTACTCACGCCGGATGAACCGGCTCAGTTCTGGATGCACACGGTGAGAATGTGGTCGTCGCCGCCCCAGGACCAGTAGGTGGTGGAGTTCTGCACTCCGGGCTTGCAGGCGTAGTCCACCATTCCGTTGTCGTTCTGGTGCGGGTAGGTGGAGTGGCCATGCCAGCAGCCGTAGGTCTTCCCCGCGGAGTTGAAGAGCTGGTGGCAGGGGGCGTTCTTGAGAGCGGGGGATGCGCTTCCGTTCAGGTAGCAGAGGGTCCAGCCGGCCTTGACCTGCAGCGGGTCGGTCAGGAGGTTTGGACCACAGACGTTTCCGGTCCCCTTGCATACGCCATTGGTGCATGTGTCGTTGGATGTGTTGGGGTCGCCATCGTTGCACGCGACGCCGGAAAGCGGGGTGTGCACGCACCCGGTCTGGGCATTGCAGGAGTCCGTGGTGCACTGGTTCCCATCGTCGCAATTGGGGGCTGACCCGCCCACGCACTTGCCGGCCGCGCACTTGTCTGCCGTGGTGCAGGCACTCCCATCATCGCAGTTGGCGGTGTTGTTCGCGTACTTGCAGCCGGTCGCCGGGTCGCACGAGTCGTCTGTGCAGACGTTGCCGTCGTTGCACGCCAGCGGAGTTCCGGCCTTGCAGGTCCCCATGTCGCACGTATCGCCGACGGTGCACGCGCTTCCGTCCTCGCACGGGCCCTGGGTCGGCACGTACTTGCAGCCATCCACGGGGTGACAGTAGTCGGTGGTGCACGGGTTCTTGTCGTCGCAATCGAGGAGGACGCCGGGCTTGCAGACTCCGGCATCGCACGCGTCATCCTTGGTGCAGACGTTGCCGTCGGTGCACGTCCCCGGTGCCGGCATGTTGGCGCAACCGGTCAGCTTGTCGCAGGAGTCCTGCGTGCACGAGTTCTTGTCATCGCACGAAACCTGCTTGGGGCCCGAACACTTGCCCGCTGCGCAGACGTCTCCGGCGGTGCAGGCATCGCCGTCGTCGCAGGGGAGGGTGTTGAGCGTGAAGACGCAGCCGTCTTTGGCATTGCACTTGTCCGTCGTGCAGGGATTGGAATCGTCGGGGTCGCCGACCGCTCCGGCCTGGCAGGTTCCGGCCTTGCAGGTGTCTCCGGCGGTGCAGGCGTTGCCATCATTGCAGGCGGCCTCGTTGGGAACGAACGCGCAGCCGGTTGCCGGATCGCATGAGTCGTTCGTGCATGGATTCAAGTCGTTGCACTTCATTGCGGTTCCGGGCTTGCATTTGCCGGCCTCGCATTGGTCGCCGACCGTGCAGGTGTTGGAATCCGAGCAGGGCCCGGCCAGGTTCTCTTGTGCGCAGCCGTTTGGAGTACAGATGTCCTTGGTGCACGGATTGGAATCGTCGCAATCCATGACACTGGTCCCGACGCATATTCCCTTGTCGCACTTGTCCCCGGTCGTGCAGGGGTTGCCGTCGTCGCAAGTGCCGGCCAGAGGGGCGTGGGTGCAGCCGAGAACCGGATCGCAAGCATCCTTGGTGCACGGATTGTTGTCGTTGCAGTCGATCGGCTTTCCGCCCACGCAGGTTCCCAGGCTGCACTTGTCACCCGTGGTACAGGGATTCCCGTCGTCGCAGGGCAGCGGGTTGACCTTGTAGGAGCACCCGGCCAGAGGCATGCAGGTGTCGTCGGTGCAGGGGTTGCCGTCGCTGCAATCCTTGGCGGTCAATCCCACGCACATGCCGCCGGAGCACTTGTCTCCCTCGGTGCACGGGTCCTGGTCGTCGCACGAATCGGTGTTCGTCGTGTGCAGACAGCCCTTGAGCGGGCTGCAGACGTCATTGGTGCACGGGTTGGAGTCGCTGCAGTCGAGCGGGGCTCCGGGAATGCAGGCACCGCTGCCGCACTTGTCCCCAGCGGTGCAGGAGTTGCCGTCGTCGCATGGGGCGAAGTTCGGCTCATGGACACATCCAGCCCCCTGGATGCAGGAGTCGTCGGTGCACGGGTCTCCGTCGTTGCAGTTGAGCGGCAGTCCTCCCTGGCAGGCCCCCTGGAGGCATGTTTCCCCGAAGGTGCACTTGTCGCCGTTGCTGCACGCAAGTCCCGGGTTGGCGGGCACGACCGCACAATCTCCCGACGCGGGGTCACAAGAGGCGGCCAGACAGTTCGCGTTCTTTCCGGTCGGCTCCGGGCACGTGACTACCGACTTCGGGTCCACCTTGCACTGGAACTGCACGCCAGACTGATCACAGAAGAGAATGCCGTTGCACGCGTCGCCATCCTCGTACTTGGCGCAGTCCTTGTCGCTCTGGCAATCGCATGGCAGGGCGATACCCTGGCACTTGCCTCCCTTGCAGGTGTCGCCGATGGTACACGGGTCGCCGTCATCACATCCTTCCTGGTTCGGGAGGAAGGTGCACCCGGAAACGCCGTCGCACGAATCGTCCGTGCAGGGGCTGTTGTCGTTGCACACGATGGCGGATCCGACGCACGCACCCTCCTCGCAATGATCGGTGACCGTGCAGCTATCGCCATCGTCGCAGTTTCCGCCGGTCATGGCCTCATGAGTGCAACCGGCCTGCCCTTTGCAGGAGTCCTTGGTGCAGAGGTTGCCGTCGTCACACGTGCCTTCGTCCAGGTCTCCATCGCAGTCGTCGTCCGCTCCGTTGCACGATTCCGTGGCAGGCACTGCGGCATCGCAGGGAGCAAGACCTTCGGTCGTGCAGGTGCGTTTGCCCTGGCAGACTCCCCACTCATTGCCGATCTCGCACGGGGTGCTGAGCGCAAGCGCCACGGAGCGGGCGGTGCAAGGGCAGATTCCGGCATCGGCCACGCACTGCATGGACTTGGTTCCCTCGGCAGACACGGCCTCCTTGCAGGAGAAGCCCCAGGGACAGCCTTCGGACGTTCCGCACGATGCTCCACAGAAGCTGCCCTCCTCACCGTAGCTCACGCAGGCGGATTCGGTCTCACCGTCACCCTTGCAGTCGGCTTGCGTCGAGCACGGGCGGCACAGGTTCGCCACCAGAGAGACGCAGATGTACATCAGATCCGGGCCCCCTCCGACCTTCTGGCAGGTCCAGCCGTCCGGGCACTCCTCCTGGCATTCCTGGGTGCACACCCCTTCCCCCATGTGGCCCACGCACCACCCGGACAGGCAATCTGCATTCTCCTTGCACTTGTCCAGGAAACACCCCTCGCCGGGGTGGCAGGCCGGACCGACGGTTTCCTCCGGGGCGGTCACCTCTTGGGGATGCAGCTCGGGGAGGCCGGCCTCCGGCAGCAAGTCGGGCGTGACGGTCGTCTCCACCGACGAGTTCGAATCCTGGGCCTCTCCGGCATCCGGGACGACGGTAAGCGCTCCGCCGGACGAGCAGGCGGCAGCAAGGGCGGCAAGGCAACAAAGCGACGAACATACGCGGTAACGCATGGGCGCACTCCTTCAGTGCTCCGGACGAAGCACAGCAAGACTCTACCTTGATTATGGGAACAGCACAACTGGACGACGTCCACTCCGGCTAGCCCCCGGGGGGGGGCCAAGGTGGCGGTCCAGGGGAAACTCCATACCTCCACCTCCCCCCGGCGCCCCGTGGCGCCGGGGTACTCCTCCAAGGAGGAGAGGCTGCACCCGGGCCGCGATGCAGGCACGAGAGGAGCAAGGCACTCGCACTGCCGCAGGAGCCGCAACCTCGCAGGCCGTCGGGTTGCCCGCACTATCGGCCGGGGAATCGCATCGGCCGCTGTTCAGGTCTGCTGTCGGCACCGGCGGATGAGGCCGGCGGTCGATGCGTCGTGGTCGGGGGAGACGGGGACGGTGCCCTCGAGCTCCGGGAGGATCCGGTTGGCAAGCTGCTTGCCGAGCTCGACGCCGAACTGGTCGTAGCTGTTGATGTTCCAGATTGCTCCCTGCCCGAAGATCCCC
>VGRX01000236.1 GCA_016875215.1 Deltaproteobacteria bacterium | reverse complement strand
AGCATACGGGCAAACGACGGGCCGGCGGAGAGCTCACCCATGCTGAACAGCCCGGCAATTGCGGAGAGGCGGATGTCCATGTCCGAGTCCTCCTCCGCACGGGCCAGCAGCACCGGGACCGCCGCCGGATCTCCGGTTGCGGCAAGAATCCGGACCGACTCGGCCCGCACCTTGGCGTTGTCATCCGTCGTCGCGCGAATGACGAAATCCACCGTTTCCCGGGTACCGTACAGACTCACGATGCGCAGGATGATGACCTTGTCATCCGGAGCCGCGCCGCCGTACATCTTGACCAGCAGGGGGAACACGGCGGGGTCCTGGTAGAAGGAGAGGAACTGCACCGCCATCTCCCGCATCTTGGGATGCTTGGCCTGGAGCAGCGACACGACCTCGGGAGCCGCCTTGGAGCCGATGGACAGCAGGGCATCCATGGCCGCTGCGGCCCGCTTGGAATCCCCCGCCTTCAGGATCATCAGCAGGGACGACACGCTCGGGGCACCGATCCGCACCAGGGCAGCGACGGCCACCTGGGCCTCGTCCTCCTCTCCCAGTGCCTGGAGAAGGGTCGGCACCACGCGGGCTGCCTCGGTCGGTCCCTTCTGCCCCATGAGGCCGAAGGTCTCGAGAAGGGCAAGCCTGAGCCCGCGGTTGGCCACCGAGCGGGCGAACTCGGCCTGCCTGAGGAGCTCCATCAGCTCCGGGAGAGCCTGCAGCCCGATGCGGCTCACGACTAGCTCCCCAGCCCGGGCCCGGACCTTGTCGCTCGAATCGGCAAGCATCCGCGTGAGCAGGCCGTTGATCCGCTTGGCATCACCGTTCTCGGCAAGCCAGTCCAGTGCCAGGAGTCGCACCTTGGGATTCGGCGACTTCTCCAGCAGGTCCAACATCGCGGCGGCGACGGCCGCATCTCCGGTACGGGTCGAAAGCGTGCGGGCCGCCTCGAACTCAAGCATCGGATCCTTCAACGCACCGATCAGGGCGGCAACTCCCCGGGCACCGAAATCGGGCAACACCCGGATGATCTCACGCCGGAGCAGCTCGCTGCTCTTCTTGGACGAAAGCGCCTTCTCCAGCTCTGCCATTGCCTTGGCAGCATCCAGAGCCAGCAAGCCCTCCCTGGCCCCAGCGCGCAGAGTCGGGTCCGCCAATTGCTGGACCAGCACCGCCGGGTTCTTCTCCTCGGCGAAACCAGGCCGCACCGCCCCCGTCAAGACAGCCAGCATCACGCCTGCGGCAACCGGAAGTAATGTTCGGCTCAAGCGCCCTCCCCCCTCTTGGCCCATCACATGCGGATGGTAGCATTAACTTTAACACCCGAAAAAATTGGCGTGCACACCCCTGGTCGTTCGTGCACGACGCTTGCGCGGTAGCGGGCAAGCGTCTACTATCGGTGCAGCGGTGGGAGCGGATGCTCCGCCGGCAGGTGGGATGACATGAGCCGCAGTGCCGGAATCACGGGGAGGCGCAGGCTGCTGCTGTTCGTGGCGGCGTCGGTTGCCGCGCATGCCGCGGTGCTGCCCGTGGCCTGCTACCTGCTGCTCGTGGCAGGCCCGTTGTCCAGCGAAGGGCGGCCGTTGCTGGCGAGCCTGGAGGAAGAAGCACGAATCGAGCCTCCGGAGGCCGTGCCCATTCTCGAGCCTTCTCAACAACCTGCTTCCCGTCAGCCTGCAGGCCGGGTGCTGCCTCCGCCCCCCGATTTCAGGCCGCTGTGGGAGCGACCGTCGGTGGCGCCGTTGTCGGTACGCTTCCCGGTCGAGCCTGTTTCGCAGCAAGCGGCGCCCCGGCGAAGCGATGCTCACGGCCTTGGTCACGCAGAGGGCGCGGACCGCGACCTCGGGGAAGGTGCGGGCGGATCGCGTCCTGAGGGGACACCGGACCTGGGGGCGATGCCCGGGCCCCGGGAGGAGGCATTGTCCTGGCCCGACCGTCCCCCCGCATCCCTGTTCGAGTCCCTGCCTCCTGGAGGGCTCCGCACCGCGGACATGGAGCCGCTGTTCGATTCGGACAGCCGGGAGCGGATGGTCAGGAAGGTCTACTCGCTGAGCCGCTATCCCCGCGAAGCGCTCGAGGCCGAGTCCGAGGGAACGGTATCGGTGCGCTTCCGCATCGACCGGGGGGGCCGTGCGTGCGATGTCCAGGCGCTCCCGACGAGCGAGGAGCTGCACCCCTCCCTGGCGGAGGAAGCCGTGCGAATGGTGGAGGCCGGGGCCCCCTACCCCCTTCCGCCCCTGAGGAATGCCGTGGACATGTTCGTTGCCGTCGCCTGGAGGAACACGCCCGAGGTGAAAGGGGACCGGGTCGTCGTGGTCGTGTCGTCGGGTGACGAGTCGGTCGACGCCAGGGCCAGCGACCTGGCAGCGCAGGATTCCGGCCTCGAGGCGCAGCCGGGGTGGCACCTGTCCGCGTGGTCTGTACGGGCCGTGGCGGACATGGCGGTGGAAGGTGCGGGAGCGGGAGGAGTGAGCTTCGTGTCGTACGAGGGTGACGAGCGATTCCGATCCACCCTCGAGAGGATCGTTGCGCAGCGGATCGGACATGCGGACAAGACGGGCTACCTGCGAATCCCGATCCGGTTCCGCATCCAGCCCGACTGAGCATGCTCGCCTTTGCAGGCGATCATGTGGCTCCGGGCTTGCGGGTTGCAGGAAACGGCCTCCCGTTGGTCGACGAACGGGGGACATTGTGCAGGAGTGGCGAGATGGGCTCGAACATGGAGTCATATCTGGACGGGAAGGAGCTGGTGGCCGGGTACGGCCGATCCAACATCACGCCGCCCACCCCCTTCCCCATGGCCGGCATCGCCGGGAGGAAGGAGCGGTTGGCCGCGAGTGTGCGGGATCCGCTGGCCGCCACCTGCCTCGTGCTCCGGCAGGGGACCCGCGAGGCGGCCATCCTGCTGCTGGACGTGCTCATCGTCGACATGGTGCTGCTGGCTGACATCCGGAAGCTGGCGGAGACGCTGGGGTGCCGGAACCTGCTGGTGACCGCGTCCCATACGCACTCCGGTCCGGGAGGTACCATCCGGGGCCGAGGGGCGGCGTACTTCATGGGGCGCTTCCGGGAGAGCATCCGCCGTCAGCTCCTGGAATCGGTGGAATCTGCGCTGAAGCTTGCCCTGGCCGAGGCCGCTCCGGTGGCGGGCGTAAGGTACGGTGCTGCGGACGTCCCCGGGCTGACGATGAACCGCCGCCTGCGCGGCGGGACCGTGGACGATTGCCTGCAGGCCGTTGTGCTGGAGCGCAGAGGAGGACCGCCGGTGCTCCTGGGGTGCGTGAGTGGTCACCCTGTCCTGGTCGCGTTCATGACCCCCGACGCAGCAAGCGCTGACTGGCCGGGAGAAGTCCGCCGCCGGCTTTCCGAGGAGGGGTACCTCCCGCTGATTCTGCCCGGCGCCCTGGGCGGGCTCAACGTCCTCTTCCCCGAGATGCCCACTGCGATGGAGGATCACCTGGACCTCATCGCACGGAACGTCACGGACGGCATACGGCGGGCCGTCGCAGGCTCGGTCGCTTCCGTTCCCCGGCTCCGCTTCGCCCACGAGGAGCTGTCGTTTCGCCGGTCTTGGCCGCCGTATTGCGGCGGGCCGCCGTCCGTCGCCCTGAGGGCGGCAATCAGCACGCTGGTTGGAGCGGCATACAGCCGCATGACTGCCCCTCAGACCGTGTCGGTCCAGGTGGCTGTCGTGGGGGTCGGCGATGCCGTCGTCACGGGGATGCCGGCCGACTTCGGAGTGGTGGCCACTCGGACCCTGAGAGATCGGCTCTCCGCGGCCGGGTGCCCATGCCCGGTCGTGGCTTCGCAGTCCAACGGCTACGTGGGGTATGTCCACCTGGCCGAGGAGGCGGCGTACCGGCCGGGGAACGACCCGGGGTTCCTGACCTACGAGAATGCCATGGCCTGGTATGGCAAGGATGCGGCGGAGCGCCTCATCGACGCGGCCTGCAGGCAATACAAAGAGCTCGGTTCATAGGAGCCCGGACAGCTTGAGGATGTGGCCGGCAATCTGCTCGAGCGGGAGGACCGCGTCGTAGCATCCGGTCTCGTACACTGCCCTCGGCATTCCCCATGCGGTGGACGTTCGGAAGTCCTCCACGATGACCCGTCCGCCGGCACGGAAGAGCTCGGCGGCCCCCTGCGCACCGTCCCGTCCCATGCCGGTGAGGATCACGCCGAGCGCCTCGGGTCCCAGGGTACGCGCTGCGGAGCGCAACGTGACGTCGACGGACGGTCGCAGGACCGCGGGGCCGTCATCCTCGCTCAGGCGGATGCGAAGGGCGGAGGTGATCTCGAGGTTCTTCCCTCCCGGTGCCACCACGACCGAGGCCCGTTCGAGCCGGCGTCCCGGCTCCGCCTCCCGAACCGGCAGCGAGCAGATCGCATCGAGCCGGCCTGCGAGCTGCGAGGTGAACCCCTCGGGGAAATGCTGGACCACGACCACGGCGAAGGGTACCCGCTCGTCAAACCTCGGCAGCAAAGCCTGGAGGGCCTGGATCCCGCCGGTGCTGGCGCCGATGACGACTGCCGCGGGGGTCCCGGATGCGCGAGCCCTGGCAGCGACGGATGGCAGGGTGGTCCAGCTCCGGCTCGAGAACGCCGCTCCCCCGGCGTCGACTGTCCGCGAGGCAGCCTGTCGCCCTACCCCCTTGACCTTGTCCACGAGCTCGCGTGCGACCGAGTCGAGCGACATCGACAGCTCTCCCGACGGCTTCGAGAGACAGTCCACCGCCCCTGCCTGCAGCGCCTCGACCGTGAGCCCCGCCCCCTGGGGGGTATGTGCGGAGAAAACGATGATGGGGACAGAAAGCTCGGCCACTATCGCCCGGGTGGCCTCCAGTCCGTCCATACGGGGCATCATCACGTCCATGGTGATCACGTCGGGCTGGAGCTGCCGCGCCTTGTCCACCGCGTCGCGACCGTCGAGAGCGAAGCCCACGACCTCCAGCTCCGGGTCCTTTTCGAGGACCGAGGAAATGAGGCTCACCATGAAGCGGGAGTCGTCGACGACCAGCACGCGGACCCGCCTCATCCTCCCCCCTTCACGGTCAAGCCGTATGCCGTGATCGGCTCTGCGATTCCCTTGAGCTCGAGACCGTCCACCCTGTCCACGCGGGCATCAGGTACCGTCCGCAACCAATCCCGGGCGGCGGAGAACACCTTCTCACTGACCAGCACCCCGCCGGGCGTGGCCTTTCCCTCCAGCCGCTGCGCCCGGTTGACCTGGTCGCCGATGACCGTGTAGTCCTTGCGCTCCCCCGAGCCGATCAGTCCCAGGATCACCTCCCCGCTGTTGATGCCGATCCTCGTGACGAGGGGGATCTGCTGCTCTCGGTTCAGCCGCGCCATCTCCCGCTGGAACGACAGCCCCGCCCGGACGGCTCGGACCTCCGGCGGATCGAGCCCCGGCAGATGGGAGAACAACGCCATCAGGGCATCCCCGATGAACTTGTTCACGTACCCCTGCTCGCGCTGGATGTAGTCGACGAAGCGGCCGAAATAGTCGTTGAGCAGCTCGACCACCCAGCCGGCTTCCCGGCCGAAGCACATCTTCGAAAAGCCCGCCAGGTCGGAGAAGAGGATGGTCAGCTCCCGTCGTCGCGGCTGCAACCCCTCCTGGTGGATGGCGCGGATGACGTCGCGTCCAAGGATTCCGGAAAGCTCGCGCCGCTCCCGCTCGAGACGGTTGTGCGCCAACACCAGCTCCACGGCCACCAGCAGCTTCTCCTCCGAGAACGGCTTGGAGAGGAACGCATCGGCCCCGAATCCCCTCCCCAGCACGCGGTGCTGCTCGAGCGTGCTGCCGGTCAGGATGACCACCGGAATGCCGCGGGTCCTGGGCTCGCTCTTGACGTAGTGAGTCAGCCGCAAGCCGTCCATCACGGGCATCTCGAGGTCGGTCACCACCACGTCGGGCAGCGGGACCGACGGATTCTCGAGAAGGCCCCTGGCCTGCGCTCCGTCGCCGGCCGTCGTGACGCGAAAGCCGTGCCGGCCCAGGGAATCCGCCACCATGCGGCGCGCGGCCGCGCTGTCATCCACGACCAGGGCGGAAAGGCCGGCACCGGGCCGGAGTCGGTCGGAGAGCCTGTAGACTCGGGCAACCAGCTCGTCCAGGAAGAGCTCCCTCTCCCCCTTTCTCGGTTTGACCATGTAGTCTGTGGCCCCCGCCTCGAAGCCCTCGCGGACCTCTTCGTATCCGGAAAGCGTCGTCAGCACGAGAGCCGGGATCGACGTCAGCGCCGGATCCGAACGCATGGCCCGGACGAGGTCCAGGCCGGTCAAGCGGGGCATCTCCACATCGGTGACGACCAGCGAGACGGGGTGCTCACGCAGCCTGTCCAGCGCCTCCTGCCCATCCTCGGCTTCGATGACCAGGAACCCCTCGGCCTTGAGCGTGGACACGGTCAGGTTGCGCTGCAACGGGCTGTCCTCCGCAACCAGGATGACCTGCGTCGCGGATGGCTGCGTCGCGCTCTCGGGCCTGCCACGCTCCTGCGCTTCCAGCAGCGCCTCGACGATGCAGGAGGCATCGCACGGAAGAGTGACCGTTACACCGTCGCCGTTCTCCCCCCCTGAGCCCGACCGGGCAGCACCCTGCGAGGTCCCCACCCGCACCTCGCTGATGACCCAGGAAGGATGGGACGCGTGCACGGCCGGCTGAGCTCCGGCGCCTGCCCCCTCGCCTGCGACGCGGACGACCACCCACCCCGGCTCGCCGTCCGGCGACACCGCCGGAAGCTCCGCACACGCTGACAGCGTGATCCCTTCG
The DNA here is from genome assembly GCA_016875215.1 of Deltaproteobacteria bacterium. GTDB lineage: Bacteria > Myxococcota_A > UBA9042 > CAIXZC01 > CAIXZC01 > CAITUV01. The sequence goes on along the minus strand of VGRX01000236.1, from coordinate 316 downwards.
TTCGCACCGACCACCTCGGACAGGAACGCGGCAAGAAGCGGGGAGCGCGAGCAGGCCAGCACCTTCACCGCATACCTCCCGGCCGCAGCAGGCTTTCCACCGCCCGCTCCAGCCCCCTTTCGATGTCAAGCACCTCCTCGACTCCGAGCCGGTACAGCCGGTCGAGCGCCGGCAGGTCCCCTCCCGCCGCAACGACGACAATGCGCGGCGCATTGCCGTCTCCCCCGATCCGCCCCAGCGTCTCCTCCAAGTCCGGCACGTCCGCAGCCACCGCAACCACCGAGGCCCTCGAGGCCAGGTCCGGACGAAGCATCGC
>VGRX01000235.1 GCA_016875215.1 Deltaproteobacteria bacterium | reverse complement strand
CCCCCATCTTCCCGTAGAAGCCCAGCTCGGGGTACCGGGCCGCCGAGTCGAATCGGGTGGCGTACGCGACCAGGAGCTGGTACAGCCCGAAGAGCTGAGCGGACGGGCTCGCAAGGTCGGTGTGAGCGGTGATGACCAGCTTGTTGTGCTGGCTGAGAACCTCCCACGGCAGGAAGTACCCGTTGTCCAGGGCGACGGTCTCGAGCCGCTCGAGGTCGAAGAGCACTCCGTTGGGGGGCGTCCCGTGGGAGAAGAATGTCACATAGGACCATCCCTTCCCCGTGTCACCTGCGTCGAACGGGTTCTCCGTCTTCCTCTCGATTTCCGCCTTGATGTTCCAGTGTTCCTCGGACCAATTGACCACCAGTTCTCTGCGCATCAGCACCTCCTGGCTGGGAGTAATAATAGCAACGGAAAGGGCTCGGGTCAACGCTTCGGAATCGGCGGAGGGCGCGCGGCGCTCGACAGGCGTCAGCCAGGATCTCTGTGGTTTCGGACAGTTGCCCGCTGCTCTCTGCCCCCGGCTCTCTGCCGTCTTCTGCGCTATGGCAGATGGAATCCGTACTCCCGGTTCAGCCCGAGGGGAGAGGGTCCGATGAGTGCGCCGCCGAGGGCGAGGAAGACCTGCTCGGCATAGAACTGGTGCCCTTTGGCCGACAGGTGGACCGAGTCCGCCAGGTAGGGATCCAGGAGCTGTCCCTCCACGGCCCCATACATGTCGGCCACCACGATTCCGGGCAACGATGCCACGTTCTTGCGGGCCTTCTCCCACGCGTTCGCCGTGGCAGCGAGCGCAAGCTCCGTGTAGGAGCCCATGTACTTCTGCCAGTAGCTGGACTGGGCGTAGTTGAAATAGAGGCAGAAGACGATGTCGACGGTCGGGTTGATCTTCTTGGCCTGCTCGATGGTTGCCACGATGTTGGCATGGATGCCGGCCAGGAAATCGTCCAGCTCGAGCATCTTGGCGTAGAGGTCCGGGTAGCTGCCGAGCGAGCCGCCGACCCAGGCCATGATGTCGTTTCCCCCCAGCGTGATGATCAGGACATCGGCGCCGGGGAGCTCGGGGACCAGCTTGTTCTCGAACAGCGGTGTTCCGGGGACCCAATCCACCGTGCGAGTGCCGCTGACCGCGATGTTGTGGTTCTGGATCTCGGCCAGCGGCGACAGGAACCCCGCCAGGATCTGGGGGAACAGAGGGCCCTGCCCCACCACGGCGATGCTGTCGCCGATGGTGACGATGGTGACCTCCCCCTCCCCCACGGCCTCGGGAAGACGCTTGGGCTGGTTCGAGCTCGTGCAGTCGTCGGCATCGGGGACTCGGACATCCACCAGGTAGCTCCCCTGCGCCAGCGCGTCGAACTGGAACCTGCCCTCGGGGCAGGACCAGGTGCTGTACTCGCCCTTGGGCCCGTAGAGACGAACCTCCGTCCCGGACAGGGGGGAATCGTACTTGGGGAACATGCCCTGGTCGTACCAGGTGCAGGAGGACTGGTCACCGTCCTGGTAGATCAGTCCCTGGATCGCTGCGGAGGGGTCGAGCGGAGCATCGGGACAGTCGCCAGGGGGGCTGTCGTCTCCCTCCGGCTGGAGATCCGATGCGGAGGGGAGCTCGGCCTCTCCGTCTCCGCCGACAGGCGAGTCGGCCTCATGCACCACCTCCTTCGGGGGAACGGCGCCATCGGCGCCCTCGCCCCGTGTATCGGGAACGGCCGGGTCGGGCCCGGTCCCGTCGCCCGCACAGGTGCCGTCCGGTCCGCACGAATCGGCCGGACACGACGGGGCGCAGTCCGCCGGGGCCGCATCGCCGTTCCGGAACGTCTCAGCCCAATCCGGAGCGAGCTCGGAGATATCGGCCTTGCCTGCACCCGACGCGCACGCGGTAACGAGCAGGACCATGGCAAGCACTCTCGGCACGCAGCACCTCCCCTTGTCCGAAGGGAGTCTATCCGAACATCACGAGAAATGCACCCACAACTCCCATTGCGATGCCTGCGATGCGCTGCGCGGTCACGACTTCGCGCAGCACGACCGCGGCCAGGACGAAGAGGAACACGTTGCTCGTCTGGTTGAGCGCGGCCGATACGGAGGCCGAGGTGAACTTCATCCCCGCGAGCCAGAGCATCATGGAGAGGTAGCCGCCGATCAGTGCCCCCCCGATCGTGTACTTGAGGCCGGTTCCGTTGAGGGAGGCCAGCACCTGCCGCCTCTTCGGGTAGAACGCCAGCATCGCCACGAGCCCGAGCACGCCGCCCAGCAGGGGCACCTGGCACGACCAGAGCAGCGGCGCCTTGTCGAGGATCGGCTTGACCGCGACGATGCTGGCTCCCATGCAGAGCATCGAAGCGGCCCCCCAGAGGGTCCCCTTCACGATCCGCATCGTCTCCATCTTGCCCGAGGCTCCCCGCCGCTCGAACAAGGGACTCAACACCGCGGCCACGATCAGGCCGGCCCCGAGGAGCTGCATCGGCTCCAGGCTCTCGCCCAGGAACAGAATGGACAGGAGGATGATGCTCGGGCTGTACAGGCAGTCGACCACAGCGGTGAGACTTGCACCCAGCAGGTTGAGACTGTGCAGGAACATCGTGTCCGCCAACGCCACGCCGACCACCCCGCCCAGCACCATGAAGCCCCACTCCTCTGCCTGGATGTCCGGAAGCAAGCACCCACCCAGAATCGCCGCGGTAGGAATGAACAGGAGAAAGGCAACCGTGTTCTTGAACAGGTTGAGGGCAACCGGGTGCACCGTCTCGCCGCTCTTCTTGAAGAGTATCACGGCGACGGCCCAGCTCAAGGCGGTGACTACCGACAGGAATTCCCCCAGTCCGGGCATGTGGTACCATCCTGGCGGCGGAGGGGGCTCTCCGCAACCCGAGGAAAGAGACCGTTGGAGTATGCCGGATTCTGATATACATGCAACTCAAATCGGCCGCTCCCTTCTTGAAACGCCCTTCTGGCTCGCATAACATGGGCGCGCACGGCAAGGCCGTCGACCACCGGCAATGGACGTGCGCCAGAGGGGGATGCATGCGCTCCACGATCCTGATCCTGTTCGCAACCGCTGCGATCGGCTGCGGAAACGGCAAAGGTCCGAGCCTGGACGACCTTGGCGGAACGGTGGACGGCGGCGACGACGCGGCCGACCTCGGCGGACCGGCGTGTGCGCCCGACTGCGACGGCCGCGCGTGCGGCGACGGCGGCTGCCCCGGCCACTCGTGCGGGACCTGTGCTGCGGGACAGGCCTGCACCGCGGACTTCCAGTGCGTGACCCTCATGTGCACGCCCGGCGAAAGGACCTGCATCGAAGGCAAGATGGCGGAATGCTCTGCCGACGGCCAGTCGTGGTCGACGCCGCTCGAATGTCCGGAAGGGACCCACTGCGAGGGCGGCGCCTGCGTCAAGACTCCGCCGTGCCAGACCGGCGAGGTTCGTTGCGAGGGCAATTCCGTCCTCACCTGCACCGCGGACGGAAGCGCCTGGGAGACGGCCGTTCCGTGCGACAAGACACTCACGTGTGCCGACGGGAAGTGTGAGGACTGGCCCGATGGGGCCTGCGCGGCGGCGCTCGACTGCATGGAGGCATCGGCCTGCCCGGCAAAGGATGCGACGTGCCTGGTGGAATGCCTTGGGAGCGGGGAGACCGCGCCTCCTGCCGGAGAAGACGCGGTCTCGCCCGGGGTCGCCGACTGGGTGGCCGAGATCTTCTGGTGCGTGCTCCAGGCGTGCTCCGCCTGGCTGCCGGCGAGCCAGTGCCACGACCTGGCGCGGCTGGTGGACTGCCGTGACCTCTTCGAGGTATGCACGGGACAGTGTCTGACCCTGTGCGGCAAGAAGCAATGTGGCCCGGACGGCTGCGGCGGCGAGTGCGGTACCTGTCCGGACGGAACCGGGTGCGACCCGAACGGCAACTGCCTCTGCAAGCCGCAGTGCGAGGGGAAGCAGTGCGGCCCGAACGGCTGCGGGGCCCTCTGCGGCGAATGCCCCAAGACCAAGGTGTGCGATGCGGCCGGACTGTGCGTCGATCCCGAGCCGGGCCCTTGCGGGAACAAGGTGTGCGAGCCGGACAAGGGGGAGACCTGCTACAACTGCAAGTTCGATTGCGGCGAGTGCCCCCCGTGCGGCGACGGCAAGTGCGATCCGTCCGAGTCGTGCGAAGGTTGCCCCGGCGACTGCGGGCCCTGTCCCTATGGCGACTGCTGCACCCCGCACGATGCCGTCGGCTGCGAGGATCAAGCCGTGGTCGAGTGCGTGTGCGGGATCGAGCCGGACTGCTGCAAGGACACGTGGCACGCCACGTGCGTCGCGCTGGCCAAGGACTGCGGAGCCGAGTGCCCGACGCAATGATCCGTTTCCGCATGTTGACTGTGTGTGCGTGCTCCCGCCCGAGCCGGTCGGGAGCGAACCACCGGGAGGTGAACCCGTGGCAGGACGATTCCTGTTCAACAGCTTGGCGGCCATCCTCAGGATGCTCAATACTCCGAAGCGGGAGCGTGACGGGGCCGGAGCGATGCTCGAACTGCCCGATCATCCGGATATCGACACGCTGCTGGCCGGCAAGCCGCGACTGATGTGGGTTGCGGCGCATCCGGACGACGAGTCGTTTGCCGGGGCCCTGCTTGCCCGCGCATCGCTCTACCACCAGTGCCCGGTACACTTCGTCGTGCTGACCCGGGGCGAGGGGGGGGAGCGCTGCCTCCCCGGCCTTGACGGCGAGGACCTGCCGGCCCAGCGGAGCCGGGAGATCTCCGAGGTGGCGAAGCTGTACAACGCGACGCTGGAACATCACGGGTTCTGGAACGCACCGCTGCCGGTCGAGTCGTTCCCCCCGCGCCACCTGATCGGGCAGAAGTGGATGGAACAGGCGGATCCGACCCGGATCATCGCCACGGCCATCCGCACGTTCCGTCCCGACATCCTCCTCACATTGGCCCCGGAAGTGGGCGGGACGGGACACCCGGAACACCAGCTCGCCGCACGGTTCGCGACGGCGGCGATCCGGCTGGCGGCGTCGGGCGGCGCCGAGCTCCCCGGCTCTTTGCACCGAGTCTCCCGCTGCTACTTCCTGGTCAACAGGTACTGGTTCATGCGCCGCTTCGGTGGCGGGTACGATTCGCGGCCGTGGACCCAGGCCTTCGACGTCCGCCTCCCCTGCATCGGCAAGATGACCTGCGCGGAGGTAATGGCCGAGCACACCCGCCCGCACCGGTCGCAGGACAACGACATGGCCGCCATGCGCCAGGTGGCCGGCCTGATCCACCACATCTACCTGCACGAGACCGACCCGTACGGTCCCCAGCCCGACCCCATGGAGCCCGCTGCGCATGGCGGGATGGGCTAGGAGGTGACATGAAAGCAGCAATTGTGGGCACGCCCGGAAGCGGCCGAAAGACCCTCATGGCCGCTTTGAGCGGTGACCCTTCACTCATCCCGGCCGGGCGCAAGTCCACGGTCACCATTCGCGTCCCGGACAACCGGATCGACACGCTGTCCGGGCTGTTCCGGCCGAAGAAGACGACCTGGGCCACGGTGGAAGCGGTGCTGGACGATTCTCCGATGGAGAACCTGGGCAAACGGCTCCAGGCGGCCCGGGGACTCGACGTGATCGTGCTCGTGGCACCGGCGTTCGGGCTCGGGGCCGATGGTCTCGAAGTAGCGATCCAGGAGCTCGAACGGGGCATCGAGGAGATGATACTTGCCGACCAGATGGTGGTGGAGAAGCGGCTGGAAGGCTTCCGCAAGACCGGCGACAAGGGGATCGAGGCACAGATTCTCGCGCACCTGCAGTCCACGCTCGAGGAGGGGGAGTTCCTTTCGAAGCTCCACCTCGACGAGCTCGCGGAGAAGCTCATTGTTCCCTACAACTTCCTGACCCGCAAGCCGCTCGTCGCTGCCATCAACATCGACGAGGAGGAATTGGACAACCCGATCTGGGGAGATGCCGAAACCCGAATCCGGCAGCGAGGTCTGGAACCGGTCGTGCTGTGCGCCCGGCTGGAGGCCGAAATCGCGGACCTGGCCCCGGAGGAGCAGCTGGAGTTCCTGAATGCTGTGGGGCTGTCCGCACCCGCTGCACACCGGCTGGTGCGAGGGATCTACCGGCTCATGGACCTCATCTCGTTCTTCACCGTGGGTGAGGACGAAGTTCGCGCCTGGCCGGTCCGCGCCGGCTCCTCCGCCCCGGTGGCTGCCGGCAAGATCCACTCGGACATCCGACGAGGCTTCATCCGGGCCGAGGTCGTGGCCTACGAGCACTTCATGGAGTGCGGCTCCCTGGCCGCAGCCCGCCGCAACGGCCGCCTGCGCACCGAAGGCAAGGACTATGTCGTCCAGGACGGCGACATCATCAACTTCCTGTTCAACGTGTAGCCGGCTGCGGGCAGTGCGGGGACTGGTCTACTTGAACTTGATGGCGTCGAAGAGGATGACGGTATCGTAGATCGAGTCACCCTTGTCGGTGGCGAAGAAGCGGAAGGTGACGGGGCCCTTGCCGGCCAGGGCCATGATGTTCGAGGTGGCCTTGCGCCACTGGGTGTTCCACACATCCCCCTGGTCGAACACGCACGCGGCCTGGATGAGACCGTCGTACTGGGAGCCGCACCCGGCGCACTCCTGCGGCGGACAGAGCTCGTCGATGGAGGCGCTCACCACGGTGATCTGCCCGTCGTCCGCCTCCAGGGTCGCCTCGAACGTGTCCTGGAAGATCGAGCCGCACCACTCCTTGAACTCCTCGGAGAAGAACTTCCAGTAGAAGCTCACCTCCATCTGGTCCTCGGGGATGCAGAAGGTCTGGGCGATCTCGCCGAGCTGCGGGGTGTAGCCCATGCCGGTCGACAGCAGCCCCATGAACTTGCCTTCCACGGGGAGGGTCATGCAGAGCTGGCTCATGACGCGGCCGTCCCCCGTGGACTGCCACCCGGTCAGATCGCCCGTCTCGAAGCTCGGGTTGATGATCTCGGAGTTCGTGGCGTCGAGGTTGGGTGCGCCGAGGAGGCGCACGACGGACCCCGGGTTGTCCGGGTCTTCGGCCGGTGTCTCGGGCATGGCCGCACCGGTCAGCCGGAGCTCCTCGATGAGCTTGGAGAAGAAGGCCTTTCCCTGCTCGAACGCGAACTTGCTCTTCACATAGCCCGAGGGG
>VGRX01000234.1 GCA_016875215.1 Deltaproteobacteria bacterium | reverse complement strand
CGTGTCGGACGCAAACGTCGTTGCCACCATCGACGTGCCGACGAGCCACCAGGGCATGGCCCGCCCCCCCACGAAGTAGTCATCCGTGCTTCGCGACGCCTTCTGCGTGAGCAGGAAGCCGATGCCGATCGAGAGCAGCAGGTACGCCCCGATGATCAGGTAGTCCAGGGGGGCCAGTGTCGGTTCCATTCGCCACCCCCTAGAAGAGAAAAGACGGGTTGAGGAGCATCCGCGGGAACTCCGGTCCGGCCTCCGGCGACAGGGTCAAGGCCCGCACGCGCTCGACCAGCTTGTCCGCCGCAGCATCGACGCTCTTGTCGCTGACCAGGGCCGCATGGACCTCCTCCTGGATGATGCGGCTCAAGTCGTGGTAGTACGGGCTCGACGGCCGCGGTGCCGCCAGGGCGAGCGCCTTGTCGAGCACGCCCCCGGCCGCCCCCTGCCACACCGGAGCACGCGGCACGCCGGAAGAGGCCGGAAGCCGCCCCAGCCGCTCCGTCAGGACACGCTGGCTTTCGTCCGAGGTCAGGAAGTCGACCAGCTCAGCAGCCGGCCCCGGGTTCTGCGTCGAAGCGTTCACCCCCAAGTGCCAGCCCCCCAGCGTCGACACCCCCGGCCTCCCCGCCAACCCAGGGAGCACGGCCACCCCCACGTTCGCCGCAATCGGGCCGTCCTGACCCCGGGCACTCGCCAGGAAGTCATCCCAGTCCCGCAGGAACGCCGCATCGCCGGCGAGGAACCGCTCCCTCCCTCCCGGCTCGCCCAGACCGGTCACTGCATGCGGGCTTGCACCGCTCTCCACCAGGTCGAACAGCCACGCCAGCGCCCGGCGCACCACCTCGCCTTCCAGGAAAATCCCCCTCTCGAGCAGCCGCACCCGTCCGCCCATCCCCTGGTACACCTCGAGGAAGACGCAGGTGAGCCCCTCGTACTCGGCCCCCTGCCACAGGTAGCCGTCGACCCCCTCCTCGTCCGCAATCCGACGGGCCGTCTCCGCCAGCTCCGTGAGCGATGTCGGCACGGCAATCGCATGCTTCTCCAGCAGGTCGGTCCGGTAGTAGAGAAGCGAGGTCGCAACGAACGACGGCAGTGCCTCCACGCGGCCCCGGTACGAGGCCGCCTGCCTCACCGCTGCCGACAGCCCCCTGGCGTAGGGAGGCTCCTGAGGTGTCCGGAGCGTCCCCGCTGCGGCAAGCTCCGCAGTCCAGATGTTGTCCAGCTCGAACACGTCGATGAGCTGGCTGCCCGCGGTGAACGATCGGAGATAGAAGAACCGCTGCGAATCCGAACCGGGCTGCAACGGATGGAGTTGCACGCGCACGCCCGGGTGACCCGCCTCGAACCGGGTGGCCAGCTCGAGCAGAACGCTGTCGTGCTCCGCCGTCATCCGCCCGTAGCTGAGCACCAGCGTCGTCGACGCCGGCCGTTCTTCTCCGCACGCGGCCGCCAGAGCGACCGCAAGAAGGCAGAAGGCCACCGCAGGCCGCAGGCGGCAGACTGCAGACGGCAGATTGCAGGAAGCCCCCCGAACTGCTTCAAGGAATACCATTCCAAGCACCTCTGGAGCGTGCACGCCTCGTTCCGCGCTCTGAAACGACCCTACACGTCCGCGGCGCGCAGGGTCAAGCAGAAGTTGGGCCTCGTCCCACTGCGCGATTCCGTCCGCTGGGTTTGTTCCACAGGCCGGCTGGTGGTCGTGTTCGTCGCCGTTGACGTCGCCGTCGCCGTCGCCGATTGCGGAGCGATTCTCGACGCGCTCAAAGTGCTGAGTCTGGCCGAATGCGAGAAGCCTGGCCGTGGCAAGCAACTCCTTCACCGTGTCGTTTCCATGCTCGTCAAGATGGCGCAGTGAGGCAACTCACGGACCCAATCGGCGACGGCGACGGCGACGTCAACGACAACGTCAACGACAACGTGAACGAGCGTAGAGCCCAGACCGGCACACCTGAGCTTGCGTTGCGCACGCCCGCGATGGTATAAGGCACGGGTCGTTTGCGGAGGTAGCATGCGCCGAACATCCCAGCGGTCCCGCTCGAGCCGTTTGCCAATGCCGTTCCCTCTTCCCGCTCATCGTCCCGCTCTTCTTCCCGCTCTTCTTCCCGCTCATCGTCCCGCTCATCGTTCCGCATTTCTTCCGGCTCTTCTTCCCGCTCTTCTTCCCGCTCTTGTTCTCGCCTTGTTCCTGGCGCTGGCTTCGTGCAGCGGGGGGGGAGGAAGCCCGCCCGAGGATGTCGGCGGAGGGGCACGGGAGGTCGACATCGTGGGGCCGGAGCTGCCCGCACCGCCCGACATCCAGCCGCCGCGGGACGAGGTGCTGCCTGCTCCGGGCGAGTTCGTGCCTTTTGGAACGCCGCCCGCGGACGGCACGCCCACGATCTTCCTGCGCAGCACGCCGGGAAACGGACCGGCCATGGTCCGGGTCGAGGCCGTCGGCCGCAACCTGGGCAAGATCGCCGGGGTCGCGCTCTACCTCGAGTTCGATCCCACGGCGATTGCCTCGACCATGACCGAGACCGACATCAGCATGAGCGATGCCAACCCCTACTTCACCGTGTCCCGGGTCGACGAGATCCGCCCCGGCGTCATCTCGTTTGGCGCTGCCCGTTTCTGCAAGGACAAGATGCCCTGGGGCGGCGTGGACCAGTGCGGCGGTCGCGAGATCGTCGAGGATACCGTCCTCATGGAGGCAGCGTTCAACCTCCTGGCCGAAGGGGAGACCGCACTGCGCCTGCCACAGGCCCGCATCGTGATCCGAAGGCCCGACAGGACGCGGGTGGAAGTCGTTCCCGTGGGCGGCATGGTCCGGGCGGGAGGTGCAAGATGAGGCGCATCCTCCTGCTGGCCTTCGTGCTGTGCTCATCTTCGGCTCAGGCGGCCTCGCTGACCGGCAGCGTCGCCGGCAAGCCGTTCCTCTCGTCGGCCCAGGCCCGCGCGATGTTCGGCGATTCCCCGCTGGCGACCTGGCTCCAGGTATCGGAGGCGCTGCGGGCCGAGGCGTCGGGGCCGCTCATGTTCCTCTACCCGGGGAAGCGGGACGTGTTCGACAACATCCCCCCCGGCGACTTCGACATCACGCGTATCGACGTGGACGTGCACCTCGACCTGGACAATGTGGGACAGATCGAGGTCGAGGCCGTGGTGCGGCTCGTGCCCCTGGTCGACGACCTGGACAAGCTCAGCTTCTCGCTCGAAGTCCCCGAGCTGGACGAGGTGACCTGGGACGGGGGCAGCGTGGTAGCGGACAAGGGGGGGGACACGCTCTCTCTCGAGTTCGACGGACCGCTTCCGCTCGAGCAGGAAGTGGTCCTCCGATTCCGGTATCACGGGGCCATGGACTGCTCGGTGAAGTTCATGCTCCCGACGTGCAAGCTGGAAGCCGGCTGGATGTACGTCACGCACTCGGGCTTCCTGCCCCAGGTGTTCGACTACTTCGAGGTGTTCACGGGCACCATGCGGATCATCATCTCGGGCAAGGGGCACGAGAACTGGAATGCCGGGGGGACCGGAACCTACGTGCAGATGCTGTCCGACCCCGCGGCCGGGACCCGGACCGTGGTGTTCGAGCACATCTTCCCGACCAGCCTGTTCGCGTTCTCCGCTGCACCCATGGTCCGGGTGAGCGGCATGGCAGGCGAGACTCCGGTGGCTGCCGTCGGCCCCGGCGGCCTGGCGGGGAAGATGCCATCGATCCTGGGGATTGCCCAGGACGTCCTGGCCTACTTCTCCGACGTGTTCGTCAGCTACCCGTGGAACAAGCTCGACGTGGTGGCCATGCCCAACAGCTTTGGCGGAGGCTTCGGCCCGCTCTCCACCGTGTTCGTGGTCAAGAGCACCTTCGACATCGATCCGCAGGGCAATTCCTACTATGGTGCGATGCAGCTCCTGTCGCACGAGATCGCGCACGAATGGTGGGGCAACCTGGTCGAGATGGGGGACATGGGCAGCATCCTGCTGTCGGAGGGGCTGGCCGAGTTCTCCAGCAACCGCTTCTTCGAGGTCGCGGCCGGCAGTCGCTGGCCCGCAGTCTCCAACAACATGTCCTACACCTACACCGTGGACCACGACGAAGAGCCGCTCCTCGTCAGCCCGTACGTCTACGCCAGCCCCTACTACTACCAGGTCGCGTACCAGAAGGGCTCCGCAGTGATCGACATGTTGCGCATCGAGATCGGCGAGGAGGCTCTGCTGGCCGCGCTCGATTCGCTCACGACCAAGTGGTTCATGAAGTACGCGACCATCGCGGATCTCGAGGCGGAGCTGGAAGCCGCTGCGGGGCGGGACCTGGACTACTACTTCAAGCAGTGGTTCGAAGGGCGGGGAATCCTGAGAGCGGACGTCTCGGCCGACTGCAGCTCCACCTCCCCCTCGTGCCGGGTGCGGATCTCGCAGATCACCGGACCCACCGGACAGGACAGCTTCAAGCTCAGCCTGCCGGTGTACGTGGACCAGGCCGGCCTGCCGGGGCAGAACCTCACCATCCAGGTGGACGGTTGGGTGACCGAGGTGGAGCTGCCCGTCGATCCGGCCCGGGTGCGCCGGATCCTGCTCGATCCGTACCGACAGATTCTCCGCATCTGGCGTCCCCAGCTCCAGGGGGACATCGATCTCAACGGGGTGGTGGACGGGGCGGACATCGTGGAGATGAGCTTCGCGTTCCAGACGAACATCGTGCTGGCCGGCGATTGGGGCGGAGACTACTTCGTGCCCAACTACTCCTACAACGAGCTTGCCGACGTGCGGCAGAAGAACGGCGACCCCGGCCTCGACGGACGGGTGACCCAGACGGACCTGGACGCGCTGCTGGAGAACTTCGGTGCAGTGGGCATTGGGCAGCCTGCCACGCCGTAGCCGTGGCGGAGGCGGGCGATCCCAGCCCCACAAGGGAGGGGCCCCACGGATATGCCGTGGGTTCCATCGGACCTGGAGGATAGGCCGTGCTGACCCTGCGCAGTCCCCTGATGATGGCTCTGGCAACCTGCCTGCTTTGCATAACGGCCCTGTCCCGGCCCGCGACCGCGCAGGTCGCCGGGGACGTGGCAGCAGGCGCCGTGCTGTGCGACCTCGGGGCCTGCACCCTTCCAAGGCACGGCTGGAGCGTCGAGCTGGGGTGGGTCGGGAACAGTTGGATCCAGGACTTGAGGGCGCTGCAGCTCAACTATGCGCCCTACCATGGGCTGCAGCTCACGTCGCAGACCGGGCTGTACCTGCTCGGGATGCCGAACTTCGGCCTCAAGTGGGCGTTCCCGCGGGAGAGGACGTGGGCGGCCTTTGTCGCGACGGACGTGTTCGTGTACAGGCCCAAGAAGGTCGAAGGGGTCACGCTCGGCATCGTCGTGGCATCCACTGGGGCAAGCTGGACTCCGAGGGAGAGGCTCCACCTCCATCTCAAGGCGAGCTACACCGCGGTGACGGGCAAGGTGGACGAGGTGCAGAACGCTGAAGGGGAGGACGTGCTCGCCGATACCGCGCTCAACGTCTCGGGGCTGATGGCGTCCACTGCCATCGACTGGTGGCCGTGGCGCTTCGCGGCGCTGCTCCTGGAACTCAGGTTGCCGCTCTACTCGGCCTACAAGGGCACGGCCTCCACGGCCGGGGGGCGGGCAACCACCGAGGTGGAGCTCACCAACGAGAGTCCGATCGAGGACTGGACACTGCTGGCCGGGGTGGCCCTCAAGGCGGGGATCTTCCGGGCTCGATTGGGGATGTTCTGGGGACCGCCCCTCGGCGGGGAGCTGTTCCTCATCGAGTCGAGCTCCGGAAGCGTGGACAAGTCCGACCTGGGCAGGACCGTGTTCCCAACCGCGGAAATCGTGCTACAATGGTGAAACGACTGCCCGGCAGCGGGTGAACGGAAAGACCGTGACCATTCGAGGTGACGCATGAGAGGATTGCGGACAATGGCGTGCGCGTCGGGGCTGTTCCTGTGTGCGGTGCTGTGGTGCGGATGCGGAGAGGAGGAGGACTGGCCGGACCACCAGGAGATCGTCGGTGCGTACGGCGCACCCACGGCCCCCCTGGCCGAGGAGACCTTCTCCGACTTCTGGAACGAACTGGTTGCATCGTTCGACATCCACGAAGCGCTGGGCGAGATTCCCGGCCTGAAGGAGAAGGTGCTCCAGGGGCTCTGCCCTCAGGGCGTGCCCTGCGAGCCCGAGTACATGCTGGCCGTGTCGGCCGACAGCAAGACCACGTTGAACTGCACCACATCCGGCAAGCTCGTGGTGGAGACCCGCGGGGACGAGGAGGGGCTCGTCCGGAGAGCCAGGCTGCATGCCGATGCCTGTGCGTACACCGTGCAGATCGGGGAGAAGTCGTTCACGCAGACCGTCGACGGGGACATCTGGGCCACGGTCTTTGAGGGCGGAAATGTCCTCCTGGTGCTGGACGGGACCATCACCCTGGGGGATTCGGAGGTCACTCTCCAGTTCGATTTCGTCTATGACTCGGGGCTCTGGAGGTTCAAGATCGAGGTGGGGGACAAGCACCTCGTGGTCGCTGTCGATCCGGAAGCGGGGCTGGAGGGAATCCTGGAGTTCGAGGCCTCAAACGGCCGCTATGAGTGCCAGGTCGACGGTGCCAAGCTGCACTGTGAAGACCTGGACTCGGATGCCTTCCTGGACCTGGCGCTTCCCAAGTAGACCGGTTCGGAGCCGGTCCGGAGGGCCGGTCAGCTCGGATTGCTCACAGGAGCAGGGGATGGGGGCCCCGCCGGGTCCCCATGATGCGAGTGTGAAACAGGCAGTTTCTGAGGAGGAAGGATGGACGACTGCATCTTCTGCAAGATCGCTGCCGGGCAGATCCCTTCGAAGAAGGTCATCGAGACCGAGGACGCACTGGTGTTCTGGGACATCCGCCCGACCACGCCGGTGCACTGCCTGGCGATTCCGAAAAAGCACATCGCCAGCCTCGACAAGGCGCAGCCCGAGGACGCTGCGATCCTGGGCAGCGTGGCCCTGGCCGCTGCCGAGGCAGCCCGCCAGCTCGGCATTGCCGAGGCCGGCTACCGCCTGGTGGCCAACACCAATCGGGACGGCGGGCAGGAAGTGTTTCACGTCCACTTCCACCTGCTCGGCGGCCGCAAGTTCGGCTGGCCCCCGGGCTAGGAGCCTGTTGCGAATAGCCTCCTGCTGCCCC
>VGRX01000233.1 GCA_016875215.1 Deltaproteobacteria bacterium | reverse complement strand
CGATAGGGTGCGTTCCCTCGTGCGAGGGCAAGGGTTGCGGCGACGACGGGTGCGGAGGAACCTGCGGCACCTGCTCCGAAGGAGAGGAGTGCAAGGAGGGCGTCTGCATCGCTCCATGCGTCCCGGACTGCACGGACAAGCAGTGCGGGGACGACGGCTGCGAGGGGTCGTGCGGTAGCTGTCCCGATGAGGAGGAGTGCAAGGACGGCCAGTGCGAGCCGGTGTGCAAGCCCTTCTGCCTGAACAAGGAGTGCGGGCCGGACGGCTGCGACGGCGTGTGCGGGGAGTGCGGCGACGGCTTCGCGTGCAACGACTTCGGCGTCTGTGCGGAGATTGTGTCAGCAGACCCGGAGCAGGATGTCGAGTCGACCGATGCTGCGACAGGCCAGGATGCTCAGCCGGATTTCTCGCCCGCACCCGATGGGCAGGCCGAGGTCGTGAATGGCCACCCCGACACCGCGGCGCCGCTGCCGGACACCGGCCCCGATTCCCCTTCCGCAGCCGACGCGAGCCAGGACGTCGGCGGCGATTCGCAGACCTCGCAGGGATGCCCGCCGGGGATGGTGATGTACTACGGCAAGTGCGCCTACCCCAAGGAGGCCGGCGCCCCGCAGAGCGACTCGGGGAAGTCGGGGTGTGGTGCGGCCCACGGTCCGGTTCCTGCCACTGCTGTCGTTGGGCTCCTTCTCCTTGCAGCCCTCCTGTTCTGCGGCCGGTGGGTACGCACGACGCACAGGGGGATTCGTTGATCGATTCGAGGATATTGCGTCTGCGTCTCGCAGTGCCGCACGACCTCTCCGGGCGCTGTCTGTCCGACATCCTGGTGGCTGCCGCCCGCGTCTCCGAGGAAGTCGCTGCCCGCATGGTCCGTTTCGGCGCGGTGCGCGTCGACGGCCGCGTCGAGCGCGACCCCGGGCATCCCGTCGCTTCCGGCAGCCGCGTGTTCCTCCTCTGGTCTCCCAGGGCAGCGGCGCTCTCGCCGACCCCCCGCCTCGTCTACCACGACTCCCATGTCTGGATCGTGTGCAAGCCCGCAGGGATCCCGGTCCAGGCCACACGCCTGGGCTCGGCCAACTCCGTCGAGGAGTACCTCATTGCCACGGCCGGCAGGAGGGTCGAGCCGCGCATCGTCCACCGGCTCGACCTCCCCGTCTCCGGCCTCATGGTTGCGGCGGCCACCGCACCGGGCGCAGCGGGCATTGCGAGGGGATTCGAGGATGGGCTGGTGAGCAAGGTGTACCTCGCAGTCGTCAGGCCGGTTTCGGACGCGGCCCACAGCCTGCTCGGACGGCTGAGCAGCACCGCAGCGGTCGAGCTCGACCAGCCGCTGCTCTGGGTGTCGTCGAAACAGAAGACCATCGTCTCCCCGGACGGCAAGCCGTCCCGCAGCCGCGTGGCGTTTGTCGCCGCCCTGCCGGACCACGCAGCGCTGCTCGCAGTCCGGCTCCTCTCGGGCCGCACGCACCAGATTCGCGCGCACCTCTCCCATGCCGGGGTCCCGGTCCTCGGCGACTCGGCCTACGGAGCACTCCCGACCGACCAGGGCTCGATGCAGACCTCACAACAGTCCGCGGACCATGGCGCCGCCTGCCGTCCATCGGCCGACGCTCGCCGGATTGCGCTCCACTCCTCCTACCTTGCGCTTCCCCATCCGGTCGGCGGCGGACCCCTCAGGTTCAAGGAGCTTCCGGAGGTTGACTTCTGGAGCGCGGCCGGGATCGAGCCTCCGCCCGACCTGGGAGGTCGTTTCCGTGGGATTCTGGAGAAGCTCGGGTGTGTGCGTTAAACGGCGAGGCCCCATCCCATGTGGGACGGGGCCCCTCGTTCTGACGGGCAGTTTCGCGTCATGCCCGGGACACGATACTGCAGCCCTCAGAGCAGTGCGCAACTGGCCGAAGCATGTAGTGCTTCATCGTTCCAACCCTCCACAGTAGGGGCGGCCTGACGACCGCCTCGTTCGTCTGAGATGTTGGGGGTTCGATTACCGGATGTCAAGTGTGTACAGGCAGCCAGGATCGTCCGCTCACCGCGACTTCTTGTCGACACATCCGCGGCCTTCGACCCAGTGTTGCCCTCGCGGACAGGTGGTCTTCTCCCTCACGCACCGGTTGCCCTTGCGGACAGTTCCATCCGGGCAGTCCGGCATGGGGGCCTTCACGCTGATGCACTTGCCGCGTTCCAACTTGTAGCCGTCAGGGCACCTGTCCGCCCGGTCCCCCTTCGCCTTCGCACACCGCTTGCCGTCCCAGGTGGTCCCCTCCGGGCACTCCTTGACCTCGACCTCCTTCACGCAACGGCCATTCTTCAGGACGCTTCCCTCGGGGCACCCCCGATCATCCGCTGCGGCCGGCTTCACGCACCGCTTGCCATCCCAGGTCGTGCCCTCCGGGCACTGGACCGAGGGCTGGACGACCTTCACGCAGCGACCGTTCTTGAGCTCGGTCCCCTCCGGGCACTCCTTGACCTGGACCTTCTTCACGCACTTGCCGTTCTCGGCGACAGTGCCCTCCGGGCAGCCACGTTCGTCCGTAGCGGCTTTGACACAGCGCTTTCCGTCCCATGTCGAGCCCTGGGGACAGGGGTTCGTGATCGCGTTCTCCTGCTTCACGCAGCGACCGTTGGCGAGCACCGTGCCTTCGGGACAACCAGCGGGAGGAGGGGGAGCGACTTTCACGCAGCGGCCGTTCTCCAGCACCGTGCCTTCGGGACAATCAGCGGGAGGGGGGGAAACCGCCTTGACCTTCACGCACCTCTTTCCGTTCCACACGGTCCCGTTGCGACACTCAGGCTGCTCCTGCACGAGCAGGCAGCGGCTTCCGTTCCACACGGTACCCGGCGGGCAACTGTTCCTGTCACCGAGGACGACGCAGGCCTCGCCGTTCCACACGGCCCCGTCGGGGCATTCGCGCCCCGCGTCCACACGCACGCACCGGCGGCCGTTCCAAAGCGTGTCGTCAGGGCATCGATCCGGAGGGGGCAGGCAGGAGGCCCCGTTCCAGTGATACCCGGGAGGGCAGTAGCTGGACGGCCGGATGCACCGCTTCCCGTTCCAAACCCAACCGCTGTCGCACTCCTTGACCATCACCACGCATGCGTGCCCGTTCCAGAGCGTCCCCTTCGGGCAGGTCACGCCCGGCAGCACGCACCGTTCGCCGTCCCAGTAGCTCTTGCCGGGGCAACGATCCGCAGACAGGATGCAGGCCTGACCATCCCACCAGCTCCCGCCGGGGCACTTCACCACGACCTTCTCGTGATGGACGCACTTGCCGTGGGCCAGCACGGTGCCGGGGGGACAATCCACCTGCATGCCGTCTACCCAGGCGACGCAGTACGTCCCGTCGAAATAGGTCCCGTCAGGGCATGCCACGACACCTTCGTCCACGTAGATGATCTCCTGCTCGACCACGACGGGTCCGGGCTCACGGTACACGACATAGGTCGGTCCGCAGGCGGCCGCGAAAGCGACGACGGCAACCGACGTCAGTGCAGACAGGCATGTCCAGCAAGTTCCAGGTCTCATGTCAAGCCTCCTTGTCTCCTGTTCTCCCCGGTTGCACCGGGTGCGATTTCGGGGCGCCTTTGAACGTGCACCCATTGCCCCTATTCATCCAACTTCGACCCGTGCAGTCAGACCGCGGCGCCGGCCAGGAATCCCTCGTGCACCGCCTCCATGATGTTGCGCGGCTTCGAGGCGTCTCCCACCACTCTCACGTCGAACCCGGCTTTCCGCAACGGCTCGGCCAGCCCGTTCTCCGAGCGTACCCCAAGTGCGCAGACCACGCAGTCCGCCGGCAGAGTGACGGCCTCGCTGCCGCGCTCGCAAAGGACACCATCCGTCGTGACGGCAGTCACCCGGGTCTCGACGTTCAGCGTGACGTGATGTTGTTCGAGCTCCTTGAGGAACACCCACCGGTTGGTATGTCCGATGTCCTCGCCGATCTTCCTGCGCACCTCGACCACGGTGACGTCCAGGGTCCCGCGTGAGATCAGCTCGCGAAGCACGTCGGTCGACTCCGCCTCGTGACGGAAGAGGAACTTGAGGGTTTCAGCATCGATGGTTCCGACCGAGGCGAGGTGAAGGGCGACCTCGACTCCAACCGCTCCTCCACCAAGGATCACCACCCGGGGGCCGGAGACCCTCTTGCCGCCCAGCACGTCCCACGCGTCGAGGACGTGCGGGAAGTCGATGCCCGGAATGGGGGGCCGCACAGGTCGCGCTCCGGTGGCCAGGATGACCGAATCGGCCCCCGACTCCTGTACCGCATCGAGGGTAGCTGGAAAGCCGAGCCGGACCGGCACCCCCTCGCGAGCCAGCGCCCCGCGATAGTAGTCGAGCAGCCTGCGGAACTCCCCCCGGCCGGGAGGAGCTGCGACGAGCGGGAGCTGACCGCCGACTTCGGTGTTGCGCTCCAGCAGCAGCACATCGTGACCGCGGCGATGAGCGGTCAGCGCGGCCTCCATGCCCGCCGGTCCCGCACCGACGACGACAATCCTCCTCGGCTGGGCCGCTTGCAGCACATGGCGCTTGTCCTCGAAGCCTGCCAGGGGGTTGCACAGACACTGCACGGGCTGCATGAGGAACAGCCTGTCCAGGCATCCCTGGAGGCAACCGACGCACGGCCGGATCTCGTTGCCCCTGGACTCGGTGGCCTTGCTCGCCCAGTCCGGGTCCGCGATCTGCGCCCGACCGATGCTGACGAGGTCGCAGCTCCCATCCGCGAGCATGGACTCGGCCTGCTCCGGCGTGACGATGCGATTCGACGCGACGACCGGCGTCGCGACCCGCCTGCGGATCCTGCGGGCCAGGTAGGAGAAGGCACCCGCGGGTACCATGGACGGCAGCTGAGGGACTCGGGTCTCGTGCCATCCGCCGGTGACGTTGAACAGGTCCGCACCAGCTGCCTCGAAAGCACGGCAGATCTCGATGATCTCGTCGTTCGTGTTGCCGCCGGGCATGAACTCGTTGCCCGAGATCCTCACGCCGATGGGGTAGGCGGGGCCGACGACGCCGCGCACCTTCGAGATGACCTCGACGCCGAAGCGACAACGGTTCTCGAAGCTGCCCCCGTACCGGTCCTGGCGCAGGTTGGTGAGCGGTGAGAGGAACTGGCAGATCAGGTACCCCGCGGACGCGATCAGCTCCACGCCGTCCGCACCTGCCTCCTGTGCACGCCGGGCTGCCTGGACGAACTTCTCCTGGATCTC
Source organism: Deltaproteobacteria bacterium (assembly GCA_016875215.1). Classification (GTDB taxonomy): domain Bacteria; phylum Myxococcota_A; class UBA9042; order CAIXZC01; family CAIXZC01; genus CAITUV01. The sequence continues at coordinate 1,930 of VGRX01000233.1, read as the reverse complement.
GAGGATCTCGGCCTCGGTCAGCTCACGCGGGGTCTCCCCGGTGTAACGCGACGGAACCGCCGACGGGGCCACGGACTGCTGTCCCTTCGCCAGCATGGAGTGCTGGTAGCGCCCCGCATGGAAGAGCTGCAGGAAGATGGCGGCCCCATGCCGCTTGACCCTCGCGATCAGCGACGCCCACGAAGCGATGAGCTCGTCGCTCTCGATCGAAGGAACCATGAACCCCGAGCCGGTCAGGTCGATGCCCACTCCCCCGATGACGATGAGCCCGCATCCGCCCCGTGCCCTCGCCTCGTAGAACGCGGCCAGCCGCTCGCTTGGCTGCCGGTCCATTCCGCAGTACTTGAGCCCGAACGCAGGCATCACCACGCGGTTGCGAAGAGTGACCCCGTTCACCCGTAGCGGAGAAGAGAGCAGGTTGCCCGATTCCATCGTTGTCCACCCCATCACCATCCGCTACACTCGCACGCGGGGACAGTCCTGTAAAGCCTCAAATGGGCGGCGGAATGAGCGGCCCGCAGGGCTCGCTGATGATTCGTTCGGACGGCAGAACCTCGCCGGAGAGGGGTCGTACATGGCGCCCCGTCATTGAGGCTTCGAGACGGGCAACCCAGCAACTGGAGGGAGAGTCATGAAACGGTTGAACGGATGGATCAAGGTGTTGGTTCTGGCGGTGCTTGGCCTGGCGCTGGCGGGTAGCGGAATGGCCACGGCAGGGGCAGCGGCGGGCGGCCGGATTTCCGGCAACGTAGCCGATTCCAAGGGCAATCCGCTGTCGGGTGCGACGGTGGCGGTGGACGGCCAGGGGAAGAGCGGGGTGAGCGCGGGAAACGGCAGCTACTCGATCTCAGGTGTCCCGGCGGGGACGTACACGTTGACCTGCTCCGCACCGGGCCATGTCACCCTGAGCAAGTCGAACATCAAGGTGGTCGAGGGCGGCGCCACCACCGTGGATTTCAAGCTCTCGGCTGAGGGCAAGAAGGACCTCCTGCTCGAGGACCAGGCACGGACACGCGACCAGGACCGGGAGAAGAAGGCCTCGGAAGCGACCAAGATGAAGAAGGAAGTGAGCATGCGCTCCGTCGCTGCGGGCGCCATGGCCCCGCCGGCCGAGCCGGCGCCGGGCTACATGAGACCGCCGGCTACGATCGTGGTGGGGGAGGCCCTGATCGAGCACAACACAGAGGAATATGATCGGATCTACGAGAACACGTTCCTGGCCGCGTTGGATAACCCGCTGTCCACCTTCTCCATCGACGTGGACACGGCCTCCTACGCCAACGCCCGGCGTTTCATCAACATGAGCCAGATGCCTCCCAAGGATGCGGTGCGCATCGAGGAGTTCATCAACTACTTCGATTACGACTACCCGAATCCGACCGGCAGCACCCCCTTCTCCATCGTCACCGAGATCTCCGACTGTCCGTGGAACGAGGCACATCGCCTGGTGCACGTCGGCCTCCAGGGCAAGCGCATGGACGTCAGCAAGCTGCCGCCGACCAACCTGGTATTCCTGCTCGACGTGTCCGGCTCCATGAACAGCCCCAACAAGCTGCCGCTGCTCAAGGCCGCATTCAAGCTGCTCGTGCAGAACCTCCGCAAGGAGGATCGCGTGGCCATCGTGGTGTATGCCGGTGCTGCGGGCATGGTTCTTCCCTCCACCTCCGGTGCGGACAAGGACACGATCCTGGCAGCGCTCGACTCGCTCCAGGCGGGCGGCTCCACTGCGGGCGGAGCGGGCATCCAGCTTGCCTACAAGGTGGCCAAGGAGAACTTCGCCAAGGGGGGCAACAACCGGGTGATCCTGGCCACGGACGGTGACTTCAACGTCGGCGCCTCCAGCGACGGCGAGCTGGTCCGCATGATCGAGGAGAGGCGAAACGACGGGATCTTCCTTACCATCCTCGGCTTCGGCATGGGCAACTACCCC
>VGRX01000232.1 GCA_016875215.1 Deltaproteobacteria bacterium | reverse complement strand
GCCATCGGGAGGGGGGGGGGCGGTGAGGATCCGTTCGAAGACGGCACCGGGGCCCCCCTTCTGCACGTGCGATCGGCGCTCGACGAGCCCCTGTTCGAAGAGCGCATCGAGCTCGCCCTGGGACCAGAGGTCGAGGGCCTGTTTCCAGGGGATCGCACCTTCGCTGAGCCGTCCGAGCACGGGGTGCCCGGCCGCACGGGTCTCGCCGGCCGGAGTGAGGGAGAGTTCAATCCGTTCCCGGGCGTGGAGAGAGGGGGGGAGGGCCTTGCGCATCAGCTCGCCGAGGGGGACGTGGTAGTAGCGGGCGGTCCAGCGGAGGAAGTCGAGGAGGAAGGGCTGGAAGGTCGGGCGCTGGTCCAGTACCTCAAGAAGTTCCTTCACCTTTCCGTCATAACCAGTTGTTTCGCAAGTAGAAAGTATGTAGCCGACCACGCGCCGAGGGCCGAACGGGACCAGGACCCGCATGCCGGGGAGGACCTCCCCTTGAAGGCGGTCTGGGATCGCATAGTCGAACTGCCGTTCGAGCGCGATTCCGACGGCAACGGTGGCGTATCGTGACATGGGCGTCCCTCAGGCCTGGAATGGGAGTCGCTGCCACAACTGAGAAAAACATGTTGACACGGGGTCGCGCATAACTAGAATACGTGCGCCAACGGCTGCGCGTACGATACGTGGCCTGGTCAACTGGTTACTCGGGGGCAACGTCTCCATGCCCGGCCGCATTCCGGACAGTGTGATACAACAGATTCGAGAGCGGGTCAATCTGGTCGAGCTCGTCGGCCAGCAGGTCAAGCTTCGTCGAACTGGCCGGAACTGGGTGGGGCTCTGCCCGTTCCACTCCGATGGAAAGCCGTCCTTCAGCGTGAACCCGGAGCGGGGGTTCTTCTACTGCTTCGGCTGCCACGAGGGGGGAGATGCCATCAGCTTCCTCACCAAGCTGAAGGGGATGAGCTACCCGGAGGCGGTCGAGTCGCTGGCCCACATGGTGGGGGTCGAGGTGACTTACGAGGACGGCGTGGACCCGACGCAGCGGGCGCGGAGCCGGGAGCGGCGGCAGCAGCTTGCGGACGTTCTGCGGGAGGCTCACGCCTGGTTCCGGACCCGTCTCACCGCGCCGGAAGGCAGGGAGGGGAGCGAGTACGTTGGGTCCCGCGGCGTTGGCCAGGCGATGATCTCGGCATTCCAGATCGGGTTTTGTCCCTCGGGTGACGGGCTGTACCAGCACTTCACGCGGCGGGGGCTGCCGCTCAACCTGGCCGAGGAGCTCGGGCTCATCGGCCGGTCGCGTTCGGGGGGCCACCGGGATCGTTTCGGCGGACGCGTGACGTTCCCCGTGCTGACGATGACCGAGCAGGTGGCGGGGTTCAGCGGACGCGCCCTGCCGGGCGGGCTCGATCCGAAGTACCTCAACTCCCCCGATTCCGAGGTGTTCAAGAAGGGGGAGCTTCTGTTCGGGCTGGTGCAGGCCCGCGACGCCGTCAAGAAGCAGGATCAGGCGATCCTGGTGGAAGGGCAGCTCGACGTGGTCTCTCTGCACCAGGCGGGCTTCACGCGGGCGGTGGCGCCGCTCGGGACCGCTCTGACCGAGCACCAGGCCATGCTGCTGAAGCGGCTGTCGAGCAACGTCTGCCTGATGTACGACGGCGACGAAGCGGGGCGAAAGGCCACCTGGCGCTCGATGTCCCTCCTGATGAACCAGGGTTTGTACGGTACGGTGGTTCGGCTGGCCGACAAGGAAGACCCGGATTCGATGGCCCGCAAGGAGGGGGGGGCTCAGCAGCTTGCCGCGCTCATCGAGAATGCCCGTCCGTTCCTGGAGCATGCCCTGGAGGTGCTGGCCTCGGGGGCGGGGCGGTCACTGCACGGTCGGGTCGAGGCTGCGCGGCGGGGGATGGAGTTTGCGTCGCAGATCCAGAGCGTGCTCGACAGGCAGGTCTTCACGGAGCAGCTTGCCGATCGGCTCGGGCTGGAGCCGGCGGCGCTGAAGGCGGAGGCGGTTGCTTCTGCGGCGCAGTCGCAGTCCCAGGAGGGGGCGTCGGCCCAGGAGATTCCCCGCAAGGAGATCGACCTGCTGGAGCTGGCCGTACAGTTTCCGGAGCTGATCCCGAGGATCTGCCGGGACGAGTCGTTCGAGCAGGTGGAGAACGAGTCGGTACGGGGGTTCCTGCTGGCCCTCTTCGACCAGTTCGAGGAGGAAGGGCGATACGACGTCCAGGCGGCCTTGCAGGCGGTGGAACACCAGGGGCTGCGGGATGTCTGCGGCCGGGTCCTGATGGAGGATCGCCGCCTTGCTCCGGCGGATGCGGAGCGTGGGGTGCGCGAGGTGATGTCGAACCTCAAGAGGAGTCGGATCGAGATGCGGATCGATGAGGTTTCCCGGCGGATCCGGGTGGCCGAATCCTCGGGGGATTCCAATACTGTGCTCGAGCTGTTGCGGGAGCAGGAGGGGCTGGGGCGTGAGCTCGCTTCCCTTTCTGCCCGCCGGAACTAGATACGTCGCTGTGCGCTGAGGAGGGAGTCGATGACCAAAGACCTGCTGTCCATCCGAGAAATCCGCCAGTTGATCGTCCATGGGAAGAAGCAGAGCTTCCTGACGCACGACGAGATCAACGACAGGCTTCCCGACGAGGTCGTTGCGGAAGCCATGGTGGATGACCTCTTCGACCTTCTCAAGCGACACGGGATCGTGATCGTCGAGAACATCCAGGAGGCGGAGAAGCGAGGGTTCACGAAGTCTGCGGAAGTTCCCGCCCTGGCCAAGAAGGAAGCGGAGGCCCGCATCTCGGATCCGGTGCGGATGTACCTTCGCAAGATGGGCTGCGTGGCACTCCTCACCCGGGAAGGGGAGGTCGACATTGCCAAGAAGATCGAAGAGGGGGAGCTCGAGGTTCTGACCCAGGTGCTCCGACTCCAGTCGGGCGTCGATGCCATCCTCTCGCTGGCCGAGCAGATCGAGCGGGGTGAAGTGCACGTGCGCGACGTGATCCGGGATTTCGACGAGGAGGAGAACTCCGAGTCCACGGACGAGCGCCAGACGCTCCAGCTCGTCACGGAGGTGCTCGGGCAGGCCCGCACCCTCAAGAGCGAGGCCGAGGATCTGGAGAGCCGGGCGAAGAACCGCCCCGACCTCAAGCAGACCAGCCGAGACAAGTACCTGATGACCGCCAGGAACCGTCGCCGCCGGATGCAGGAGGTCATCACGAGCATCCGGTACAACCGCCGCGTCGTCGAGAACGTCATCATCGACGTCAAGGCCCGGGTCCGGCAGATCTGGGGGGTCGAGCGCCGCATGCTCGAGCTGTCCGACCTCACCGGAGTGCCTGCGGACGAGATGCACCGCATCCTTCGCCGGGTCGGTCGCACGCGGCGCAAGACTGTCGATGGGCTGCGGGTCTCGGTGGAGCGCCTGCGCAACTGCGTGCAGGAGTACCGGGATCTGGAGAGCAAGCTGGCGACCATCGAGGTCGAGACCGGCCTTCCCTATACCGACATCAAGGAGATCTGCGCAGGCATCAACCGCGGCGAACGGGTGGCCAACAAGGCCAAGAGCGAGCTGGTCGAGGCGAACCTGAGGCTCGTCGTCAGCATTGCCAAGAAGTACACGAACCGGGGACTCCAGTTCCTCGATCTCATCCAGGAGGGGAACATCGGGCTCATGAAGGCCGTGGACAAGTTCGAGTACCGTCGCGGCTACAAGTTCTCGACGTACGCCACCTGGTGGATCCGGCAGGCCATCACGAGGGCGATCGCGGATCAGGCCCGGACGATCCGAATCCCGGTGCACATGATCGAGACCATCAACAAGCTCATCCGGACGTCCCGCTACCTGGTACAGGAAATGGGCCGCGAGCCCACCCCGGAAGAGCTGGCCGAGCGCATGGAGATGCCGGTCGACAAGGTGCGCAAGGTCATGAAGATCGCCAAGGAGCCCATTTCGCTCGAGACGCCGATCGGCGAGGAGGAGGACAGCCACCTGGGCGATTTCATCGAGGACAAGAAGCTGCCCTCGCCGTCGGACGCTGTGGTCGTCCAGAACCTGTGCGAGCAGACGCGCAAGGTGCTGGCCACGCTCACTCCGCGCGAGGAGAAGGTGCTCAGGATGCGCTTCGGCATCGGCGAGAAGTCGGATCACACGCTGGAGGAAGTGGGGCAGGACTTCTTCGTCACCCGGGAACGGATCCGCCAGATCGAGGCCAAGGCGCTCAAGAAGCTGCGCCACCCCACCCGCTCCCGCAAGCTGCGGACTTTCCTGGAATAGCGGAAGATGCCGTGTCGCCCGCACGGACCATGATGAACGCCGGTCCTCCTGCCCATCGGCCCGGCCTCGGCTTCGCGTTTCTGCCGTTGCACGTTCTGGCGACCCTGCAGGTCCTCGGGTGTGGAAACGGACCGTCCAACGGGGCGGACGGGGCGGACGTGTCGGACGTGTCAGACCTGTCGGACGTGTCAGACCTGTCGGACGTGTCAGACGTGTCGGACGTGTCAGACGTGTCGGACGTGTCAGACGTGTCGGACGTGTCGGACCTGTCGGACGTGTCGGACGGGTCGGACGGAGCGGACGTGTCGGACATGGCCGCCCCCCTTCCCTGCGACCAGGACCAGGATTCCGACGGCCTTGCGGACTGCAAGGAGCAGGAGTTGGGAACGGACCCGTCCGTGGCGGACACGGACACGGACGGAACCGGGGACGGGGACGAGGTGGCGGACGGGACCGATCCGCTCGACCCATCGTCCGCCGGCTCCTGGCAGCCGGGATACACGGGATACCCACGGCTGGTGTTCGGCCCGGAGGACATCGAAGCGCTGAGGCAGCGTGCGAAGGCCCCTTCGTGGCCTCATGATCAGATGCTTCTTCGTGTGCGCGCCCGAGCCGGGGCGGCCGCGTCGCCGCCCAAGACCGACTTCTACGACCCGACGTACGAGCTGCCCCGGGCCGAGGCGGCCAGGGCCAAGGCATTCACCGCGCTCCTGGACGAGGACGAGGCCGCTGCGGACGAGGCGCTCCAGATTGCGCTGGGGCTCAACTGGCACATCGAGGAGGTGGGGCTGCAGAGCCCGTTCTACAACAAGACCGACATCCACGCGGCCGAGGCGCTGGTCAACTACTGCGAGACGTACGACTACCTCCGCGGGGGCGGATTCCTCGACGACGATGAGGTCGCTGCGCTGGAGGACGTCATCGTGAAGCTGGCTGCCACGTTCGAGACGCAGGCGACGAAGGGCCCTCTGGCGTTCCTGCTGATGACCGCACAGAACAACCACAACATCAAGACCTATGCGTCCATCGGCATCGCGGGCATCACTTTTTCCCATCGACCGGAGGCTGCCCGCTGGGTGAATCGAGGGTACACCGAGGTGCACTACTACCTGGACGACTTCCAGACCACGGCGGACGGCGGATACGCGGAGGGGGTCGCCTACCTGAACTACGGGGCGGGGGAGGCGCTGACGCTGCTGAGGGCCGTGCACCGGTTCGCGAAGGGCAAGGTGCTCCTCTACCGTAACTTCTACGATACCCGTGACAAGCAGCCGGAGGTCTACTCCCTTCTGCCTGACTACGCGTTGTCGCCGCACCTGAAGACCATCTTCGAGTGGGTGTTGCGGATCCAGATGCCTGGGGGGCTCTCCCCCAACGTGGATGATTCGGGCTGCTCTCCGATACCGTCCGGATACCTGGCCGCCTTCTGCGGCGATCCGGGCTTCCTGTGGCACTGGTACATGCCGGCGCTGGAGCTGAGCAGCTACGCCGGAGTGGACCTCGCTGCCGACACGTTCGCCCTGCTTCCGGAGGGGATGGCCCCCATGCCCCCCGACCTGCCGCTGGACCAGCTTCTCTTCGAAGCGGGAGACTGCGTGTTCCGGGACGGGTTTGCGCACGACTCGACCTACCTGCTCCTGCTGGGCGAGCACGGCAAGATCCGGGCGAACGGCCAGGGGCACGAGCACCCCGACGCGTTCCAGCTCATCCTGGCTGCAGGAGGGGAGCAGCTCCTGCTCGACAGCGGCTACATCTCGTGGGAGCAGAAGGATCTCGTCTCGCACGCGGACAACCACAACCTCATCCTCGTGGACGGAAAGGGACCGATCGACAGCATCTTCCTCGATGTGGGCAGCGACACGGTGCTGTCCGGTTTCTCCCTGGACGGCGGGCTCAAGAGCTGTGTCTCCTCCACCCAGTACGAGGGGGCCGAGCTTTCCCGGACGGCCGTCCTGACGCCCTGGGGGGTGCTGGCCGTCCTCGACCGGGTCTCCTCGAACAAGCCCAGGGAATGGAAGCTCCTGTGGCACGGCAACGGGGGCGGGACGTCGGGGGGGCAGTTCAACCCCCTTCCGACAGGCGGAGTGTGGCAGCGCAACGCCGTCCAGCTCGCGGCAGCGGTGGCAGCATCGGCAGGGGAGTCGACCCGCGGCACGGTCGACGACTATCACAGCTTCTCCTATGGCCAGAAGCTGACGCACACGGTCCTTCAGGTCGTGGCTGGCGGCCAGGTGAACGCGTTTCTCAGCCTCTTCGCGTTCGGAGCACCGGGGGCCTGGGACTCGCCTCCCGCAGTGCTCGCTGCTGGGGACGGGGCTGTGGTGGCCGCGTTGGAACGTACCGGGGAGACCCTCTATGCCGTCGGTACTCCCGGCGACGCGCCTGTGGAGGTCGACACCCCGGCAGGCACGCTGTCGACGGATGCGCCGCTGGTTCTGCTGCACTTCATCGGAAGCGGGCCGTGTGCGGTGTCGTTCTTCGGCGGGACGTTTGCCGAGTTGGCCGACGAATAGGGGTTTCCCCCGAATGGTCCTACCAAGAAGAAAAAAAGGGTTGACACGCCGCGAAGCGGTGCTAGGCTTGTTTCCGTCTCAACGCAGCAGGATGTCCCGAAGGCGACCGGGATGTCGGATCCCCGTTCTTTGGCAGATTGGGACATCGTTTGGCCTGCCGGGGGACGGCGGACGCGCCTGGTCTTTTTTCCTTCCATGTCCAGTTTCGTCCATCCTCTCTCTCATTACCTGACCAGCAGTCCTCTGATACGCTTCGGGTCGTTCCGGTGAAACTCCGGTCGTTTCACGAGGCGTCCCCCCTGGATACCGTTCCCGTCCTCCGGCATGTGCCCCCCTTTCGTCGACCCTCCAGGGACGTTTCCGCGTCCGGGCCGATTTGACAATACCTACTGCCAATGTTAGGACAATCTCGGTATG
>VGRX01000231.1 GCA_016875215.1 Deltaproteobacteria bacterium | reverse complement strand
CCGCCCCCGCAGGCGATCGTGGACCGCGGGCCCCGGACCGTCCAGCGAGACCAGCAGTTGGCTCAGCCCCGCCTCCACCAGCACCTCGCACACCCTGTCCGAGAGCAGCGTGCCGTTGGTTGTGACCGTCACGTGCAGGCCCGCTTCCCTCAGGTCGCGTACCAGGCCCGGAAGCTCGGGACGCAGCAACGGTTCCCCGCCGAACAGGTCCACCGCCAGCAGACCGTGCGGCACCAGCTCCGACAGAACGGAGCGGATCCGGTCCGCCGTCATCTCGGGACGAAGCGCTGAGCCTTCCTTTCCCTCGGTCATCCAGATGTCGCAGTGCCGGCAGCGCAGGTTGCACCGACGGGTGACCTCGAGGTAGATCATCAGCGGGGCCTTGGGCACGGTGCCGGCAGCCCGGTGCGAGGCCGCCCGCATCGCATTGAGCACCGCGGCGAGCCGCTGCCGCAACATCAGGGTCAAGGGCTTCATCTCTCCCCCCGGAAGAAGCCGAGCAACCCCCGTTCCAGGAGCTGCGCCGCAATCGATGCACCCGACAGCCCGGCCAGGAGAGAGACGTCCAGAATGCAGGACGAGTAGCAGTCGACACCGGGCCGGCACGATGCGGCCTCCTCTCGGAACCGCCACGCGGCCGCCGAGGTCCAGATGTCGCTCAGCGAAGCTTCGCGAACGTTGCCTGCGACCCGATCCTTGGTCCCCTCGTGACGCGGACATGCCAGGTACACGCGCCCCTGAGCATCCACCGGCAGGAGGAGGCTCAGCGGACGGCAACGGAACGGCTTGCCCCGCGACAGCAGGAAAAGGTAGGGCTCCGGAGTCAGAAGCGCCCCGGGCAGCTCCCGCCGCAGGTCGAGCAGCATCGAGGCTGCCTCCATGGCCCGGGGCAGCTCGAAAGCCGGGATGTCGAGTGCGGACGACTCCCGGGTAAGCAGGCGGACGTGCAACCCCGCCCCGACCGAGCGGGCCAGCTCCGCCATGCCCCGGACCTCCCCCAGGTTGGCCTCGTAGAGGTTCATGTTGATGCGACTCGAGAGCCCGAGCTTCGAGGCCAGCAGAAGGCCGTCCACCGCGCTTGCAAACAGCCCCGGGACCCCTCGCAGGCGGTCCTGCTCGATTCCCAGGCGGTCGATGGACACGGTAAGCGCATCGAGCAGCGGCGCCAGCCGGGGCAACTCCTCCGTCAGCCGGCTTCCGTTGGTGGTCATCGAGATCTCGTACCCGAACCGCCGCGCCGCAGCCAGGATCTCCAGCCGATCCGGATGCAGCGTCGGCTCGCCACCCGACAGGTAGAGGAACCGGCAACCAAGCTCCCACGCCTCCTCCAGCACCCGCAGGATCTCGTCGAGCTCCAGCTCCCCCGGCCCCGCCTCACGCCAGTGGTAGCAGAACGGACACCTGGCGTTGCACCGCTCCGACGGCTCGAGCAGGAGGATCAGCGGACTCGGTATCCCGGCAATCCCGTTGAGCCATGCCGCACGCAGAAGCGATGCCGTCGAACTGCTCCTCACGCCCCCTCCCATCCTCTCTACCTTCCCTCGATGGTGACATGCACCAGGGGCTTGCGCTCCTGCGCCTTGCGCACCAGCCGTCGCACCAGCACCCGGATCTCCTCCTCGATCATCTGCGACGAAACCGACGAACTGCGGTTCACGAACTCCAACCGCACCGTGGAGCCGATCGTGTCCGCCAGCGACCCGTCGGGGTCCGGAACCCCGTACAGCGTCACCTGCGGCAGCAGGTTCATCCCCTTCCGGCCGCGACCGACGCGACAGTGCACGTTCACCAGCCCGTTGTAGAGCAGCTTCTTGCGTTCCTTGAGCTTGAGCTCCTCCGCGTTTCCGATGAGGGGCATCTCCACGTAGTACGGCTCGACCAAAATGCTCCCGGCCTCTCGGACGCTCTTCTTCCCGATGGTCAGCGTGCTGCCCAGGTCGACCACGATAGCGGTCGTCCCCACGGTTTCCTCGGCAAGCCTTGCATGCTCGACCAGGAACCTGTACTCCCCGTGCACCGGCACAAAGTGGCGGGGGCGCAGCAGCTCCATCAGCTCGCGAAGCTCGTCGCGCATGGCGTGCCCCGACGTGTGCACTTCGGAGTTGCCTTCGTGGTAGACCAGCGCACCGGAGCGCACCAGCGCATTGGTCACCCGGAGGATTCCCTTCTCGTTCCCCGGGATGATCTTGCTCGAGTAGATGACCATGTCGCCGGGCCGGACCTTGACGTCAGGGTGGTCACCCGCACTTGCGCGGGTGAGCGACGAACGGGGCTCTCCCTGGCTCCCGGCGATGAGCAGGAGCAGATCCTGGCCCGGCAGCTCGTCCGCGAAGTACGGGTCCACCAGATCATTGGGCTCGAATGGCGCAAGCCCCGTCTCGAGGGCAGCCCGGGTGTAGGTGTACAGGCTCCTTCCGACCAGGCCCAGGCGGCGGCCGGTCCTCTTGGCCAGGGCAGCCAGGAGTCGGACCCTCTCCACGTTGGAAGAGAACAGGGATACCAGCACCCGACCGGGATGCCCCTTGACCAGGGTCTCCACGTTGTCCGAGACCCACTTCTCGGACCGCGTGCGCCCATTTCGCTCCACGTTCGTGCTGTCCGACATCATCAGGAGAACCCCTTCGTCCCCCAGCCGGGCGAACGCCTGGCGGTCGAATGCTTCCCCGAGGCTGGGTTGCTCGTCGATCCGGAAGTCACCCGTGTGCACGATGAGGCCGTAGGGAGTCCGGATGGCCAGCGCGAGCGCGTCGGGAATGCTGTGGGTCACGCGGAGGAACTCGAACTGCAACCCGGCCAGCTCCACCTGGTCGCCGGGCCGCACCGCCCGGAGATCCCACGATGGGCCGTCCACGTACTCCAGCGCTTTCTCCCGCAGCAGCGCAGCAGCATACGGTGGCGCGTAGACGGGGACGTCCAGCTCGCCGAACACGATGGGCACGGCACCGATGTGATCCTCGTGGCCGTGCGTCACGACCACCCCGGCAATCCGCTTCCGGTTCGCACGAAAGTAGCGCAGGTCCGGGATGATGAGGTCCGGCCCCCCCTCTCCAGCGTCGGGGAACATGACCCCGCAGTCGACGACCACGATTCCCTCCGCAGTCTCGATGGCGAGGCAGTTCATCCCGATCTCGCCCACTCCGCCCAGAAACACCAGCTTCAGCTCGTCGCTCGCTCGCACTCCTCCCTCCTTCGACCGGCCCCGGCAGACCCCGGTTTCCCAGCCAGTATACCCTCGTCCGACCGAGGGGCAAAAGGGTTTGACTCGCCGGGACCTGAGGGCTATAAACGAAGGCCGAGTTGACAAGCGGAGGCCCCAGTGACTGCTCTACCTCGCCTCTTCGTTCTGGCCAGCGCCCCTGCGCACGAGATCTTCGAGCCCCATGCCGCCTGGGTCACTTTCTTCGTGCTCCTGCTGCTGTGCATCGCGGTCCTGCCCCTCGTGGTCGAGCACTGGTGGGAGCACAACAGCAACAAGGCCATCGTGGCCGGGCTCCTTTCGCTGCCGGTGGCCGTGTACTACTTGCTGAACTCGCCGATCGCGCTCGTACACCCGATCCTCGAGTACTTTTCGTTCATCGTCCTGCTCTGGTCCCTCTACACCATTTCGGGAGGCATCGTCCTTCGCGGGAGCCTGGCCGGGACACCGCGGGTCAACACCGCCCTCCTGGCCATCGGAGCGGTCATCGCCAACATCTTCGGGACCACCGGAGCGGCCATGCTCCTCATCCGGCCGCTCCTGCGCATGAACGAGAAGAGGCAGAACAAGAAGCACATCGTCATCTTCTTCATCTTCCTCGTGGCCAACATCGGCGGCTGCCTCACGCCGCTGGGCGACCCACCGCTGTTCCTCGGCTACCTGCGCGGCGTCCCGTTCACCTGGACGCTGTCCCTGGCCCCGATCTGGCTTCCGACGGCCCTCATTCTCCTGGCCATCTTCTACTTCTGGGACCGAAAGGCCTTTGCGGCCGAGGCCCCGGAGGTCCGCTCCGCCAGCAACGGCAACGAGCCCCTTTCCATCGCGGGCAGCATCAACTTCCTCTTCATCGTCGGCGTGCTCGCGGCCACGATCATCAGCTCCCAGCTCCAGCACATCGTGGAGGCCACCGGCCTCGGCTGGCCTGAGGGCAGCCCGTACCGGGAGCTCATCATGATCAGCATGGGGCTCCTCTCCATGAAGTTCACCGCCAAGGCCCTGCGCACCGAGAACCGGTTCAACTTCGCGGCCATCACCGAGGTGGCCGTCCTGTTCGCCGGCATCTTCGTCACCATGGTACCTGCCCTGGCCCTCCTGGGGATCCACGGCGCCGAGCTGGGAGTCAGCTCACCGGCTCAGTTCTTCTGGGCAACCGGAACACTCTCGAGCTTCCTGGACAACGCACCGACCTACCTCGTCTTCGCCACCACAGCGACGAGCGTTGCCCATGTGAACGACATCCGGGAGCTGGCGGCCTCCGACGCAGGCCGGGTCCTGCTCAAGGCCGTCTCGGTCGGAGCGGTCTTCATGGGCGCCAACACCTACATCGGCCCCGCCCCCAACTTCATGGTCAAGGTCATCGCGGACACGGCCAAGGAACGCCGCGTCAAGATGCCGTCGTTCTTCGGCTACATGCTGTACTCGGTCGGCATCCTGGTGCCGGTTTTCATCCTGGTGACACTGGTCGCGTTCGTCCTGCTGAGGAGCTACCTATGATGAAGCGCATTCTCGTGCTGCTCGACCCATCGCCCGCCACAAAGGCTGCCGACGACGTGGCACTTCGCTTCGCCGCAACGTCGGGAGCGGACATCACCGGCCTGGCCATCGCTGACGTCGAAGCCCGTGCTGCGGCCACCGTGCCCATGGGAATCGGGACCTCAGGGCTGGCACGGGAGGCCCGCGAGGAGGCCATCCAGGAAGAGATCACCGAGGCCCACGAGAGTGCCGAGGACTTCCGGGCCCGCTGCTCGGCCCGGGGAGTGATCCCGACTGTCCTCGACATCCAGGCCGAAACCGTCCCGGAGATCCTGGCCGAGTCGTTCGACCACGACCTCGTGCTCGTCGCGGCAGGGACCGTCCCCGGCGAGATCGAGGTGGAAGACCTCGTGTTCGAGCTGATGGACAAGGGGAGCCGCCCGGTCTTCGTCGTCGGCAAGGGGCGCGGCGATTCGTCCCCCGGAACAGTCGTTGCCGCGCTGGACGGCCACCCCCAGAGCTGGCGCTCGCTCCACTCGTTTCTCCTGCTCGTCCCGCCCGGCATGGTCAAGCGGCTCGTCCTGCTCTCCCTTGTGTCTGGGGACAGGGACGAGGCCCCCGCCCACGACCGCCTCGAACGGGGACGCCGGATCGCCTCGGCCCACGGCTTCAAGACCGAGATCCTCCTGCGCAGTGGAGACCCCGCCGATGCCATCCAGACCGTGGCCGCCGAGCTCGGGGCCGATACCGTCCTTCTCGGTCCCTACAGCAAGCCCGCCATCCATCGCCTGTTCTTCGGTTCCGTCACGAAGAAGCTGCTGACGCAGACCGACCTCAGCATCTTCCTGGACCACTGAGAGGACATGCAGGACGATGAACACGATTCCAGGACCACCGGCGCCTTGCCGGCGTCGAGCCGCACAGACCGTCTCAACGGGCACGAGGTAGCCGATGGAACAACCTGCCGCACGGCGTGAGCTGGTCAAGTACTCCCTGCGCATCTGGGAACGGGGCTGGGTTGCCAACCATGACGGAAACCTCTCGCTCCGCCTCGGCAGGGACAGGATCCTCACGACCCCCACTGCGTTCTCGAAGCAGGAGGTGACCGAGGAAGATCTTCTCGTCGTGGAAATCTCGTCGGGCAAGGTGCTCTCCGGCCGCCACCGCCCCTTCTCCGAGCTGGGGCTCCACCTGGAGTACTTCCAGACCCGGAAGGACGTCCAGGCCGTCGTCCATGCCCACCCGCCGACAGCCTCCGGCTTCTCCGTCGCCGGAATCGAGGTCGAACCCAGGATCACCGCCGAGGCCGTCGTCTCCCTCGGCGATCGCATCCCGCTGGCCCCGCTCGCCCCCCCGGGCGGTCTCGAGGCCCGGACCCAGATCCGCTACCTCGGACGCCTGTTCGACGCGCTCCTCCTGTCCAACCACGGCGTCATCACCTGCGGCGACAGCCTCGAGCAGGCCTACCTCCGCATGGAGCTGGTCGAGCACCTCGCCCGCATGCAGCAGCAGGCCATGCTGCTGGGCAACCTCCGCCTCATCCCCGACGCCTGGGTCCAGGACCTCCTCGGAAAACGGAAGAAGGCAGGGCTCGGCCCGGAAGCCCGCGGCCAGAAAGCCCCGCCCCGCAAGGACATCTCGAAACTCCCGGTCGAAGACGTGATCGCCGCCCTGGTGGAACAGTTGAAGGGGTGAAGATCTGAACGAATCCCGACTGCTGCGGCAACTGCAGCCGCCCCGGTCAGGAGCAACCAGGAGCCTGTTGCGAATAGCCTCCTGCTGCGGGAAAGCGACCATCCCGACCTGCCACGTCGCTGCACCCTCCTTCGCTGAAGCTACGGAGGGCATGCCCCGAAATCGAGTCAACGTAGGCCGGGAGCTACCCCCTCGGCTCGAGCACCCGGACCCCGCCCATGTACGGAACCAGAGCCCCCGGAAGAACCACGCTGCCGTCGGCCTGCTGGCCGTTCTCGAGCAGCGCCACGATCGTGCGGCCGATGGCAAGACCCGAGCCGTTGAGCGTGTGCACGAACCGCGGCTTGCCCTTGGAATCACCGGCGGGCCGGTACCGGATGGCCGCCCGACGGGCCTGGAAGTCCTCGAAGTTGCTGCACGACGAGATCTCCCGGTAGGTGTTCTGCCCCGGCAGCCACACCTCGATGTCGTAGCACTTGGCAGCGGAGAACCCGAGGTCCCCGGTGGACAGTGCGGAAACCCGGTACGGCAGCTCCAGCCGCTTGAGCACCTCTTCCGCATTGCCCACAAGCTTCTCCAGCTCGTCGTAGGAGCTCTCGGGCGTGGTGAACTTCACCAGCTCGACCTTCTGGAACTGGTGGACCCGCGTGATGCCCCGGGTGTCCCGCCCCGCGGCCCCCGCTTCCCGGCGGAAGCAGGACGAGTAGGCCACGTACTTGATCGGCAGCCGCTCCCCGTCGAGGATCTCGTCCCGATGCATGTTGGTGATCGGCACCTCGGCAGTGGGAATCAGGTACAGGTCATCGGCCTTGAATGCCTCCTCCTAGGG
>VGRX01000230.1 GCA_016875215.1 Deltaproteobacteria bacterium | reverse complement strand
ATGCGACCCCAGCAGCGTCGACGAGGACAAGGACGGATGGGACGACACAGAGGACTGCATGCCGCTCGACGGCAACGTGTATCCCGGGGCTCCCGAGCTCTGCGACGGGACCGACAACGACTGCGACGGCCTCGTGGACGAGGGGTGTGAGGCAAGCTGCGACGACGGCAACCCCTGCACCATCTGGTACTGGGATCCGTTGGCCGGATGCAAGTGGAAGCCGAAGTGCGACGACGGGGACGCGTGCACTGACGATGTTTGCAACCCGAGCACCGGCGCTTGCACCTACAAGTCAGCCAAGTGCGACGACAAGAACCCCTGCACCCAGGACTCCTGCAACCCGGCGGCGGGCTGCACGCACGTCGCTGCCGCCGACGGCACGGAATGCGGCCCCACGCCTCAGTGGGCATGTACGCAGGGGCAGTGCGAGTGCACGCCGGATTGCGACGGGAAGGTGTGCGGTGCGGACGGGTGCGGGGCCGTGTGCGGAGCGTGCGGGCCGGGCCAGGTGTGCGGGCCGGACTGGGGGTGCGTGGCGGAAGGAACCTGCAAGGCGGAGGGGGTGACGTTCCTCGCAGCAGATCCGGCAGGCCTGTGCTGTGCGGACCTGGCTCCGGTCCCGCTGAAATCGGCCGACTACTTCCCGTGCGAGCCGGACACCTGCTGCCACGATTGCGTGAAGGTTCTGGCGAACGGGTACCTGTGCACGGCCTGCGGCGACGGCGAATGCGGGTTCGGCGAGAACGCGTGCAACTGCCCGCAGGACTGCGCCGACTGCGATTCGGAGCTGGACGGCGACGGGGACGGAGTGCTGACGACGGAAGACAACTGTCCGCTGGCGTTCAATCCGGACCAGGCGGACACGGACATGGATGGAACGGGCGATGCTTGCGACCTGGATTGAGTTGGATGGCACAACGGAACAAGGGAGGCTACCATGAGAACACTTGCTTGGTACTTGCTGCCATTGGTGCTGCTGTTGGCCGGATGCGACCTGGGCGATGATTCGGTGACGCAGTTGCCCGAGGAGCAGGCCTCCGCCTGGGAACAGCCGGAGGGTCTGTCCGGCCTGGCGACATCCGGAACGGGGGCCGTCGAGATGACCGCGCCGGACCACGCCGTGCCCAACCTGGCGATCGAGGCGGGCGGGGAGCCGGTGTGGCCGAAGGTCGCGGGGCAGGCGGGCAATGAGCTGCCTGCGATTCCGGAGTCCATGGAGCCGCAGCTCGCACTCCCCAAGCCGGAGGGGGGCCCACACGAGAAGACCGGGGAGGTGCCGTCCCCCGACGCCAAGGGAGGACCCGCGACGCTGGAGCACCAGTACGGAAACCCGCCCGAGGCCGAGATGCCCTACGGTCCCGGATCGCTTGTTCCGAGCGGCGACTGTGCGCTGGTCGACGTCACCGTCCGGGAACGCTTGCTTGAAACAGCGAACAAGGTGCTCGAGCAGAACCGGCAGAACGCTGTCGGCTACCTCTGCGGCTGGTACTGGGACGTGGACTGCGACAACAACGGCACCGGCGGGTACTTCTTCGGCGGCGGCAGCCCGCCTCCGAGCGCGGCCCCCAGCGATTCCGCCAGCGAGTACTCCGAGACCAACAACCAGGTCCAGGGCGTCGACGAGGCCGACTTCGTCAAGAACGACGGATCCTACATCTACCTCGTCGCCAACGGCCGGTTCCAGATCATCGATGCCTGGCCGGCCGCGCTCGCCAAGAAGATAGCGGACATCCCCATCGAGGGAGAGCCCAAGAAGCTGTTCGTCAAGGGAGACCGAGCCGTGATCTACGCAGCGGGTGACCTGCTGCCCACCCTGTCGGTCAACCCCTACTGGGACCCCTACTATTACTATGGCAACTCGGGCAAGGAATGCACCTACGGCTACGACTGCGACTTCACCGGGGACGGGCGTCGGCTGGGGGTCTACACGTTCGACATCAAGGACCGGTCCAACCCCGTGATGGTGCGGCGCACCGAGCTCGACGGAGCGTACCTCAACTCACGCCGGGTAGGGGATGCCGTCTACACGGTCGTGACCTTCCCGTCCGCAGGCCTGGGGGGAATCCAGCTCATGCCCGCGGGACTCACCGGCGGCTGGCAGTTCTGGGACCAGTACTACGAGTACTGCAACACCGGCACGCTGCCGCCCGAGATCGACGATGCGTTCGACCTGCTCAAGAAGAAGAACGAAGAGCTGATCATGAACGCTCCCATCGAAGCGCTGCTGCCGAACATCGAGGACTCGCTGTTCGTCGGCGGCCTGGAGGTCAAGCAGAACGTGACGCTGGCCGACTGCCAGAACTTCCTGGTCTCGCCGGTCGAGGCCGAGCCCGGGTTCCTGGGAATGTTCGGCTTCGACATGACGGCCGACTCGTCGCTCTCCATCTCGACCATCGTGGGCAAGCCCGGGGCCGTCTACGCCACCGGTGATGCCCTCTACGTGGCGGTGCGGCAGACCAAGGCCTCCGCCGGCGAATGGCCGTTCGGCGGCGAGATGCCCGACTACACCACCGTGCTGCACCGGTTCGCGCTCAAGTCCGCAGCGGCCACGGCGGCCTACTCCGCCAGCGGTGTGGTCAAGGGACACATCCTCAACCAGTTCGCGCTGGACGAGTTCGACGGCCACATGCGGGTCGCCACCACGACGGGCAAAGTCCCGAACCCCAACGTGCACAGCACGGTCACGGTGCTGAAGCCCGAGGGGAGCACCCTGCTGCCGGTCGGAATCCTCGACCAGATCGCGCCCACGGAGGACATCCGATCCGTGCGCTACTCCGGCCCGGTCGTGTTCATCGTCACGTTCAAGAAGACCGACCCGCTCTTCGTGATCGACCTGTCGATTCCGACGTCGCCGGTGATCAAGGGCGAGCTGAAGATCCCGGGCTTCTCGACCTACATGCACCTGCTGGACGAGAACCACCTGCTCACCATCGGCTACGACGCGGATGACCAGGGCTCCTTTGCCTGGTTCCAGGGGATCATGCTCCAGGTCTTCGACGTAACCGACTGGACCAATCCGTGGCTCGAGTTCAAGGAGGTCATCGGGACCCGAGGGACCACGTCCGATGCCGCCACGAACCACCTGGCGTTCAACTACTTCAAGGCCAAGGGCTGGCTCGGTCTGCCCATGGTCGTGTGCGAGGGCGGTTCCGGAGGCAGCTACGGCGGCAACATGACGTTCAACGGTCTCATGGTCTACCACATCACGGCCGACGACGGTTTCACCTACCTGGGCGGCGTCCCGCATCCGATGTCCACCTCCAACCAGTGCTTCAACTGGTGGACCAACTCCAACTCGCAGGTCAAGCGGAGCATCTTCATGGATGACTGGGCCTACTCCGTCGCGATGGACGAGGTCCGCATCGCCCACTCCTCCGACTTCGGCCTCGTGAAGGCCACCGTAGACATCCAGTAGGGATCCGGAGGTCAGGGGTCGGGGGTCACCCAGCCCCGACCACGCGGGAGGGGCCCTCGGGTCGCCGGCAGATGCCGTAGGGGTCAGGAATCACCCAGCCCCGACCACGCGGGAGGGGCCCTCGGGTCGCCGGCAGATGCCGCAGGGGTCGGGGGTCACCCAGCCCCGACCACGCGGGAGGGGCCCTCGGGTCGCCGGCAGATGCCGTAGGGGTCAGGGGTCACCCAGCCCCGACCACGCGGGAGGGGCCCTCGGGTCGCCGGCAGATGCCGCAGGGGTCGGGGGCAGGCTTCCTGTCGGCATCGGCATTGCAATCGCAATCGCAATCGTGATCGACACATCCTGCGCAGGCGGGTAGTATCCCAGTGCGCCAGGAGGTCTGACATGCCTGCCACAGTCTACTTCGCTTCGGCCCGCGGTACGTCCGAGTGCAACAAGTTCAAGCGAATCACGATGCTGCTGGAGCGGGTAGGCCTGGCCGGTCGTTTCGGACCGGGGGACCTGGTCGCTGTGAAGGCCCACTGGGGGGAGCCGGGGAACGCAGACTTCATCCCCTCCTTCTTCGTGCGTCATGTCGTCGAGGCCGTGGCGAAGACCGGTGCCAGCCCCTTTCTGACCGACACGAACACCCTCTACCGGGGACGGCGGCACAACGCGGTCGAGAACCTGAGGGCCGCGGCGGACAACGGGTTCTCGCTGCTCACCGTGGGAGCCCCGGTCATGATTGCCGACGGGTTGAGAGGCACCGACTACCGCACCGTGGAAGTGCCCAACGGCCGGCACGTGAAGAGCGCCCGTATTGCCTCGGCGGTTGCGGATGCCGACGGTCTGGTCGTGATCTCGCACGTGAAGGGGCACGTCGTGTTCGGGTTCGGCGGGGCTCTCAAGAACCTGGGCATGGGGGCTGCAGCGGCCGCGGCCAAGCAGTTCCTTCATTCGGACGTCCGTCCCCGGGTGAAAGGGAGCAAGTGCATCGCGTGCGGGGCGTGCGTGGGGCACTGCGGGTTCGGAGCAATCCGCCTCGCTGGGGGAGGCCCTGCGAATGATGCGGCCGGGGCACGGGCAGGAAAGGCGGCGAGCGAGAGCAGGGGGACCTCGGACCGGCGGCGCACAGTGGCCGTCATCGACCGCGACCTGTGCACCGGGTGCGGGGAGTGCATCATCGTTTGCCCCGAGCATGCCATCCCGATCCACTGGGGCAACGACTTCGCCGCAACGATGGAGAAGAGCGCGGAGTACGCGCTTGCTGCTGTGGACGGCAAGGGGAGGAAGGTGGTCTATCTCAACTTCCTGACCTCCATCACGCCGGACTGCGATTGCTGCGACTGGTCGGATGCCCCCATCGTGCCCGACATCGGCTACCTGGCGTCGGACGACCCGGTGGCGGTCGACCAGGCCTCGCTCGACCTGGTGAACCGGTTCGAGGGGTTTCCCGATCGGCTGAGCGTGGCACCGTCGCCCGACCGGTTCCGGGCCATCCACGACGTGGATTCCACTCCGACGCTGGCCCATGCTCAGTCCCTGGGGCTTGGTCGCCGTGACTACCGGCTGGTACGGGTGGACGAGTAGGTTCTGCGGTCCGACATTCCTGTTGCGCATGGGCCGTTGCTGCCGCTATACTCATCGTGGTCGGACTGAAGGTGTATCAACATGAGCAATGGCATACCGGTCCTGGACGAGGACAAGAGACTGCGTTTCTTCTCGCTGGCGAACTTCGTAGAGGCGCTGGTGGCCATGACGTCGGAGCAGTGGCTCATGGCCGCTCCCAAGGTCCAGCTCCGGCTGCGCCAGCCGGTGACCATTGCCGTATGCTACGAACCCGAGCACCTGGAAGTGTCGGCCGTGGCGGAGCCGGTGGTCTGGCGCGGCCAGTACCTGGCCATGCAGGTCAGGGCAGCTTCACCCGAGGATGCGCGCAAGGCAAGACGGCTCCTCCAGCAGCTCATGGCCCGGCAGGAGCTGTCGAAGGCGTACGCCCCTCGCCAGGGGGGGGCTCGGGAGCAGACGTTCGGAGAGGCTGCCGGGACCGATCCGGGGGTCGTGGAGACCCCCACGGATCCGGACGTGAAGACACTTCCGGCCGCGGCTGCAGCGATTCAGGTCCAGGTCCCTGATCCCATTCCAGCGGCCGGCCCCGAGGTACCGGTCACGAAGCTCGATGACGATGGCTCGTGGGAGCTTCCGCCCGTTCCGGACAAGGGGGAGAGCACCGCAGAGAGGCTGGAAGGTTGGGCACAGGGTACACTGGAGGACTCGGTCGAGCTGCCCGAGCCGGACGCAGCTTCCGGGACCCCGCCGGCCGCGGCAAAGCCTCCGCAGCCTGCGGCAGCCCGGCCCGCTCCGTCCCCGGCTCCGTCGCCGAAGCCCGGAGGAGCAGGTGAGGCGGTATTCGGTCAGGCCACGGCTTCGCTGGGGCCCGAAGCCCTCATGTCGCAATTCCCGGAGCGCGGCAAGGGGTTGCCGGTCCCGGAAGACGCAACCTTGTACCGGGTCCTGGCCGGGCTTGCCGCGAACGAGATGTCCGGCGAGCTCGAGCTCGACCTCGGCGGGAAGCCCGGAGCCATCTACGTCAAGTCCGGGACCCTCCTGGGGGTGGAACCCTACGGCGCCTCTTTTGACGAGTACTTCGCCAAGCACCTCGTCAGCAGCCGCCTGGCCGAAGCCGAGCCGATTCAGAAGGCCGCTGCCGATGCCCAGGCACACCAGAAGCCGCTGGCTCTGGCACTGTATGAGAGTCGCGCCATCGGGCTCGACATCATGGGACGGGAGCTGAAGAAGATGAAGGAGGACCTCCTGTACGCGGTGCTCGTCCCGCCCAAGCCGGAGACGGTCCGCTTCCGGTTCCACGCCAAGCCGAAGTTCACGAGGAAGTTCGATCCGGTGCGGCTGCACCTCATCGGCGCACTCGCCAACGTCGTCCGCAGGGCCCTGTCGAACAAGTACGCGATGGACCTCGATCCCCTGCTCGAGCCGTACCGGTTCAAGTACGGCCTCATGCGCAACAACGAGCTCATTCCGGTCGAGCTGCTCAGCCCCAGCGAGAAGGAGAAGCACTCGGTCAAGTACGTGTTCAACGGGCCGAACCGGCTGCACGAGTCGTTCGGGCTCTGCCTCATGACGCGGCACGGCACCGCCCGCTGGATCACGATGCTGCACCACTTCGTCATGGTCGACTGGAAAGACGAGGCCGTGGTGGCCGCAGGGACCGAGTCGGTCGAGGATGTGCTGGATCGCGAGTGGCGCAGCATGGAAGGACAGGATCACTTCGCCCGTCTCGACGTCCACTGGGGCGCCCACCCGTTCAAGTACGACAAGGCCCTGGAGCGCATCACGAAGAAATATGGGTCCGAGGGCGCACTCAGCAAGAACTCGGACCAGGCCAAGGAGCTGTGCGACAAGATCATCGTTCTGGCCCGCGAGTCTCACGCGTTCCTGAAGGACAAGAAGCAACGGCGGGCCTACCGGCTCGAGCTCCAGGGGGACCAGCGGGTCAAGCGCGCAGCCGAGTTCCTGGTCAAGCAGGCCGAGCTCCATCGGTTCCGTTCGGACTGGGACATGGCATTCGAGCTGCTCGAGGCCGCCATCGACATGGTCGAGCATCCCGTATTCCTCGCCAAGGCCCAGCAGTGGAAGCAGGAGAGGGGGGGGCGCTGAACATGGTCGCCTTGGCCGTCAATCATCCGGCGGGACCCCTCGACTTCGCTCGGGACAGGCTGCGTCAGCCGCCGACCGGCATGCTCGACGTACCTCAAGTACGCCTGCGCTGCCGGTTTCGACGGCTTCCTTGTCCGGCCGG
>VGRX01000229.1 GCA_016875215.1 Deltaproteobacteria bacterium | reverse complement strand
AAAACAGCCCTTCGTATCGGAACGTTCCGTCCTGCTGGCTGAGCTGCTGGTTGCACAGCTCGACTCCGTCGAGATTCCCGCAGAGGACGAGCATGGCCTTGGGGATCGGAGCACCGTCCTCGTCGACGATGCGTCCGACCAGGGAGAATCCGGACGTTGTTTCCCCCGGGGAATCCGACGGGAGGCCATCGGCTGCCGTGTCGGACACGGAATCCGCCGTCCCATCCGGGATCGAGGAGTCGGGTGCGTTGCTGCACCCCGAAGCCCAGCCGAGCGTCGCGACGAGGAGCAGGAGGGGGCAATGCCCTGCGGAAGACGGGGAAGAGAACCTCATGGGCTTTCGCTACGGGGCTGGGCGCAGCCGCTTCCGAGCACGTGATCCCAGTTGAGAATCGTCACCAGCGGCTTGCCGTCAGGGGAGGTGGTGTACGGGTCGCCGGGTCCGCCGAGCTCGACCGGGTTGACCCTGAGCCACCGCACGACCAGGTCCCTGACCGGCGGAGCGTCGGGGAGGAAGGAGATCGAGCCTTCAGGCAGCTTGGAGAGGATGCGCTTGAAGTCGCTTCCTCCGTGGGCCAGGTAGCTGGACATGATGATCGTGAAGGTCCCGTCGGACGTGATGGGGGAGCCGTCCTCGAGGGTTGCCGAAACGAGGAGATTCCGCTCCCACTTCTCGTTGCCGTTGCGGCCGTCCCAGTCCTGGGCAATGCAGTCGTCCCTGGCCCGGTCGATCACGAGTCTCAGCCCGCGAACGACGGGCAGGCCGTGCGCACCGGAGGAGGCGAGGCGCAGGAGGTCGAGGAGCAGGTCACCGGGCATGCGGACCAGGGCGACGGAGGAATCGAACGGAAAGACCTCGAAGATGTCCGAGTAGGTCAGCTCTCCCTCGGGCAGGGCAGCCCGGATGCCCGATTCGTTGAGCATGGCGATCTGGGCCTCGGGGAAGGAATCGAGCAGCACGCGGGTGGTGAGCAGTCCGACCGGATGGTCGATCCCCTGATCCGGGCGCTCGATGCGGCGGACGGCCCGGGGGCCGAGCTTTTCCTGGGCATCGGCCAGGACCTTGCGCTGTTCTTCGGAGAAGATCTCCTGGAGGAAGGGCACAGCGGTCACCTCCTGGCCCAGGAAGGTGGCCGGGACGCGCTCTGGGGTCGGGATGTGATCGATGAACGCGCAGTCGTCTTCGCCCCGGAAGTGGTAGTGGCAGATTCCGACCGGCCGCTTGATGTCGACCCGGACGACCTTCTCGATGGCGGGGGAGTAGTGGATCTCCGCCATCGAGAACACGACCCCCTTGGCCCCGGCCTGGAGGATCGGGATTCCGTTCACCCGGTGAGCCAGGATCTGGTGGGTGTGCCCGCCGATGAGCAGGTCCACGGTGCCCGGGGGGAGGGCCCGTGCGATCCGGAACATCTCCTCGTCCGGCTCGCACGTGGACAGGTCGTATTCGTTGTCGAACTTCTCACAGACGCCGCCGGCGTGGACAAGTCCGATGATGATTCGGGCACCGGCTTCCCGAAGCACGGGAGCATACTGGACCAGGGTCTGGGCGAGAGGGAGGAACTCGAGCCCCGCGCCGACGGCCTCGCCGGAGTAGACCGCGGTATCCTGAGTGGGGCCGCCCACGATGCCCACCTTGATTCCGTCCACGGTGACCAGTGCGTAGGGGGCGAACCCGGGCCATGCCACGGGGTTGCCTGTCGTCCGGTCGATCGTGTTGCCTGCCAGCAAGGGGAAACCTGCCTGAGCCCCGCGTTCCTTGAGCGCACCGAAGGGGTCTCCCTGGGTACCTTCGCCTACGGGACCGAAGTCGAACTCATGGTTGCCGACCACGGCAGCGGCATACCCGAGCCGCATCATGGCCTCGATGACGGTGGCCCCCTCGAAGCGATTGCTGATCACGGTCCCCTGGAACATGTCTCCGCCGTCGAGCAGGAGCACGCGGCCCGGGTAGTGCTCCCGTGCGATCTTCAGGTAGCCGGCAAACCACTCGGAGCCTCCCATGTCGGCCGTGTAGCCGTCCTCCTTCTTCTCTCCGGGGCGTATGAGCACTTTCTGAGGGAGGATGTAGCCGTGCAGGTCGCTGGTCTGGATGACAGCGAGCGTCTTCGTGTCCGGAGGGAGCTCGACAGGTTGGGGCGGGGGTGGATCGGAGGTCGGCGTTGTCACGGCCGGTTCGGTAGTCGGGGCCTCTGCGGGCGTGGCGGTCGGCACTGCAGCCGCGGTTTCTGCGGGCGTTGTGGTCGGCACTGCAGCCGCGGTTTCTGCGGGCGTGGCGGTCGGTACTGCAGCCGCGGTTTCTGCGGGCGTGGAGGGCGACTCCGCGGCCGCTGCCTTCTGCTGCGAGCCCTGCGCCCCGGGAGCGGTCGAAACCGCCCCTCCCGGGCCGGAAACATCGTCCTGGCGCCTGCACGACGACGGGACGAGCAGGACCGCGACCGCAACGGCCAGCAACGTGCTGCACAAGCATCGGACGTTCGGCTTTCTCAACGGGACACCTCCACAGGTCACCCGTAACAAGATAGGCCAGCGAGGGAGAGCTTGCAATAGGTCAGGATGGGCCAGGTCCGCCATCAACGGCGCCGAGAACACGATGAGCCTGCACAACCCAGCAGTGATCGGTTGCCGCAGGCTGTTCACCTTGACCTCGCGTGCGCGCTTTGCTAGATCGGAAGTCCGGGAACCGGAGCGCTGGGGTTGGAAGCGTCGAGGGAGCGAGCTTTGCCGGCAAGGAGTCCCGGAACGGAGGAACGATGCACTCGTTCGTGCTGGCGTTGACAAGCCTGATCGTGCTCGGCGGAGGGGCTGAGAAGCCGGAGGCCCGGGCCGGGGTGGATATCTGCCTGTTCATGCGGGGGGCTGCGGCGGTACCGGCGGCTTCGGTGCTCAAGCCGGTCCAGGAGGCGGTGGCAGCTGGCGACCTGACCGGGGCGCTGGTCGTTTTCCGGGAGACGGCCGTGCGCCTCGAGGCCGAGGCGCAGCGGCTCTTCTTCGACGGTGGGGAGGGCCGGAGTGCACAGGAGCCGGCCCCTCGAGACGACCGTGGGGATGGGCCGGGCCTTGTGACAGCCTCTCTCGAGCCCAGGGACGCGGCCAGGGCCTTTCTGGACGAGCACGTCTATGCAAAGACCGGGATGCTGGCGATTCGTGGGGATCGATTCTCGCTGCGGTCGGACGTGGCCTCGTTCGGCGCCTGGCTCTCGTGCCGGTGCGGGGACCTGGCGTTCGGCATCGCCCTGCTCAAGGGGGGCTGGAGGGACTTCGCAGACAGCGGATTCCGGACGGATGCTGCCTTCCTGATGGCTGCTTTTGGACAGGACGCCGACGCGAGGACGTACCTTCCCGAGGGGGTCGACGGAGAAAGGGAAACGTTGGCTCGGGGGCTGCTCGCCTGTCGGTCCGGGAATGCGGACGAGGGGAAGACGCTTCTCAACAAGGCGCTGGAGACCCTGAAGGATCTCCAGGTGCGGGGGGCGGCCCGGCAGATGCTGGAAGGTTGCGGGAAGTAGAGCGGGAGTGGCGTGGCCCCGGAGTCAGAAGAGCGGAAGTGAGGGGGAAGGGGAAGAGTGAAGAAGGGACCGACCAGGAGGGATTCGTCGCCGGAGCGGGTGGCGGCGGCCAACGAGCGATTCCGCGAGGAAGCGGAGCGCTACGGGCTCGCCTATCGATGCCAGCAGTGCATCCACCTGCGGCCGGAGGGGGTTCAGTGTGCGTTGGGCTACCCCAACGAGATGCTGGCGCTCGGGGAGGTCCGGGCGCTGGACGAAGAAGGCAGGTTCGTTTTCTGCAAGGACTTCGAGCTCGATGACTGAGAGTGCAAGGAGAATCCTGGTCCCCTCGGCCGGGGGGCCCGGCTGCGTCAACCTGTGCCGGTCGCTGCGGATGCTGCCCGAGGGAGCATTCCTGGTCGGTGCGGATGCCAGCCGGTACTACATCCACCTGGTCGAGGCGGACGTGCGGGAGCCGATTCCGCCTCGTTCGGACGAGCTTGCGTGGGTGGCGGCCGTCAACCGGCTGGTCGAGCGTCACGGGCTGGACATGGTGTTTTCGAACAACAGCCTGGACGGTGCGGTGCTGTCGCGGCATCGGGACGAGGTGGCGGCGCGGCTGTTGCTCCCGTCTCCCGAGGCGTTTGCCATGGGGGAGAACAAGTGGGAGACCTTCAAGACGCTGGATGCGGCGGGGATTCCGGTTCCGAGGACGTGGCTGCTCGAGGGGCGGCAGGATGTCGAGGCAGCGTTCTCCGCAGCTGCCGGGGCGCCGGTGTGGGTGCGGGGGGCGGGGATTCCGGGGCGGGGGATCGGGGTTGCGAGCCTGCCGGCTCGGACCGTTGAACAGGCGGTCCAGTGGGTGGAATTCCATTCGGGATGGGGGCTCATGGCCGCCAGCGAGTACCTTCCCGGGGCCAATCTCACGTGGCTGGGGGTATTCCTGGACGGCGAGCTGGTGGCCAGCCAGGGGCGCCAGCGGGATGCGTACGTGATACCGCACGTGAGCCCGTCGGGGATCACGGGTGCACCGGCGATCTCGCATACGGTGTGCCGGGCGGACATCAACGAGCTCGGCGCCCGAGTGTGCCGGGCCGTGGACGGGCGGCTCACGGGGCCGGCCTTCGTGGACTTCAAGGAGGATGCCTCGGGGCATCCGCGGGTCACGGAGATCAACGTGGGGAGGTTGGGCACGACGCACCATTTCTACTCGGTGGCCGGGGCCAACTTCCCGGAGCTGGTGGTGCGGCTGGCGCTGGGGGAATCGCTTCCGGGCTGGGTGCGGCCGTTCGACGTCCTGCCTGCGGACCTGTACTGGATCCGGACGCTGGATGCGGGGCCGGTGCTGGTGCGTGGGGAGAACCTGTAGCAGGGCGTGCCCGCGTTGCCGAGCGAGCGCGGTGCCCGAGGCACGGGGCCGGGAAGCGGGGGCGAGAGCAGGGCGGACGACCCCCCGAGAGACGGCGTGCGGCTCGGTGCCGGGGGCGCGGTTGACTTTGGATGTGAGTTGGCCCAGGATCGTATTGGACCGGGAGTAGCGACCATGACGGAAGCGGCCAGGAACCTGGCGTTGTTCTATCTGGCGAGGGCGCAGAGCAGCATTCGCGACACGGCGGTGCTCTACCGGCGTGAGGGGGGGTGGAACTCGCTCACGTGGGGGGAGTGGTCCCGCAAGTCGATGCTGGTGGCCCATGCGCTGCGGAAGATGGGAGTGGGGCCGGGGGATTCGGTGATGGTGGCGGCGCCGACGTCGCACCAGTTCCTGTGGGTGGCCTGGGGGGTTGCGTACGCGGGAGCGGTTCTCGTGCCGACGCATCCGGGGTTGCCGGAGCAGGAATTCCGGGAGATCCTGGCGTCGGTGAGGCCGGCCTTTCTGTTCCTTGGGAATCCGGCTCTGCTGCAGCGGCTGCGTCCGGTGCTGCGGAAGTACGAGGGGCGGATCGGGGTGATCGCGACGGAGTGCATCGTCGGCGAAGCGGATGCAGGGAATCGGCCGTTCCTTAGACTCGAGGACGTGGTATGCGACCGGGACGAGGCGATCTCGCTGCCCCGTCTCCTGAGCCTGGGCGAGGAGCTCGGGGGAGACCGGCTGGGGCTTCCGGAGGGGGTCGAGGAGATTCCCGGGGATGCCCCTGCGATGATGATCCATACGGCCGGTACCCTCGGTGAGCAGAAGGGGGTGGTGCTGTCGCATGCTGCGCTGCTGTACCAGGCGAGGACGCTGGCATTCGTGCTTCCGGTGGGGACTCAGGACGTGCAGCTCCTGTTCCTTCCGCTGTCTCACATCCTGGGCGTCATAGCGTTTCTGACCTCGGTTGCGTCGGGGAGCGCGATGGCGATGGGGGGAGGGATGCGGAGCCTGCT
Organism: Deltaproteobacteria bacterium; assembly: GCA_016875215.1. Taxonomy (GTDB): domain Bacteria; phylum Myxococcota_A; class UBA9042; order CAIXZC01; family CAIXZC01; genus CAITUV01. Next base: position 1,422 of record VGRX01000229.1, on the reverse strand, counting down.
CGAAGACCTGAGGGACGTGCGGCCGACGTTCATGGTCGGGGTCCCGCGGGTGTACGAGAAGGTCGTGGAGAAGATGCGGGCGGTGGTCTCGGACTTCAGCGCAGTCTCCTGGGAGCTGTACCGCCGAGGCCTGGCCGCAGCCCGCAGCATGGTCGAGGCAGGCGAGGCGGGGCGCAAGCCTGAGATGGCGGCACGCGTCCAGCTCGAGCTGGCGCGGCGGACCGTGTTCCAGCGCTGCCGGGAGATGTTCGGCGGCCGGGTGCGGTTCCTGGTTTCGGGGGGGGCCGCCCTGTCTCAGGACGTGGCGCACGCTATGCATGCCTTCGGGATCCCGCTGCTCGACGGATTCGGCCTGACAGAGACCTCGGGAGCGACGCATCTCAACCGCGTGGACCACTGCCGGATCGGAACCGTGGGGCAACCGCTCCCTCTGGTCCAGACTCGAATCGGATCGGACGGCGAGGTGCTGGTGCGCGGGCCGGGGCTGATGCTCGGGTACCTCGATGACCGGGAGGCCACGCGCTGTGCGGTGGACGAGGCCGGGTGGCTGCACACCGGTGACCTCGGGGCAATCGATGCCGACGGCTCGCTGCGGATCACCGGGCGGAAGAAGAACATCATCGTGACCGCCGGCGGGCGCAACGTCGTCCCGGCCAAGATCGAGCACGCGCTGCACGAGATTCCTGAGGTCTCCCATGCCATTGTGGTGGGGGACGGGCGTCCCTATCTGACCGCGCTTCTGACGGTCAGTGCGAGGCGGCTGGGCGAATGGGCCTCATCGCAGAACATCCTGTTCGACAACCTCGAGCGGCTGCGGTCCGACGTCCGGTTCTACCGGGATGTCGAGGAGAAGCTCGAGAAGGTGAATGCCCGACTGGCCCCGCACGAGCGAGTGCGGAGGTTTGCAATCCTGGATTCCGATTTCTCCGTGGAATCCGGGGAGCTGACCCATGACTTCAAGGTTCGGCGGCGAGTGGTCCTGGAACGATACAGGGAACTGCTCGAGCTGCTCTATTCGGAGAGGATGTGATGACCTCGGGAGAGAAGACCCTGATCGTGGTACCGACCTACAACGAGAAGGAGAACCTGCCACTGCTGGCTGCCCGCGTCTTCGAGGTCGTGCCGCAGGTCGAGATGCTGGTGGTGGATGACAACTCCCCGGACGGGACCGGAGCGCTGGCTGATGAGCTGGCGGCCAAGGACCCTCGCATCCACGTGCTGCACCGGGAGCAGAAGCAGGGCCTCGGGAGGGCCTACGTGGCCGGGTTCAAGTGGGCCATTCAGCACGGGTACGACCTCGTGTTCGAGATGGACTGCGACTTCTCCCACAGGCCCGAGCACCTGCCGGAGTTCCTGGAAGCCGTCCAGGATGCGGATCTGGTGCTCGGATCCCGGTATGTGAAGGGGGGGGGGACACGCCCC
>VGRX01000228.1 GCA_016875215.1 Deltaproteobacteria bacterium | reverse complement strand
AGTCGAAGAAGCTCAAGGAGTTGAACCATGTTCTGCTCAAGATAGTCGAGGGGCTCGACCACCGCGTAGCCCGGGCGTTGGAGCCGAAGGAAGGCATGTCCAACGAGTTCATCCTCGACGACGAGGTCCTCACCGGAGTGCGGACGCGGATTCGGCACTGGGCACGACTCTTCGACTGGCTCGTGAAGGTCAAGGTGCCACAGATTTCAGACGCAACGATCGACATCGGGCTGGAATCCGTGGCCACGGATTCCGGAGACAAGATCCAGGCCAAGCTCTCGACAGCGATGGCTCTGCTGGAGGAGTTGGGCGACTGCGTCCGGAGTATCGAGAAAGAGCTGAACCTTGGCATGAAGGCGGGGGAGAAGAAGAGGCGCCCTTCGGAAGCCAAGCTGAAGGCCGAGCTCGAGGAGGTCGCACGGCGCTTCTGCCGGAAACGGCTGGTCGGGCTTATCCTCGGAAAACGCCAGGCCGGAGACGAGCGGGCAACCAAGGGGCTCATGATCGACGAGTGCCTCGAGTTGGAAGCCCGGTGGGAGTTGGAGGAACTCTACGTCCGCGACCACCTGGCGAACTTCCAGCAGAGCATCCATGGCGGAATCTCCCTGATGACGAAGGAGGAGATCGCCGCTCTCCGGCAAGAGCTCCTCAACACCTTCGAGCCTACTGAGCAGGATCTGAGAGCCTACATCGAAGAGAAGATCTCCTTCGTGGCGGACAAGTCTCGCTGCTTCTCCAAGCTCCGGCTGACCGAGACCAACTGCGTGGACCCCTTCTCATTCATTTGCCTGCACAAGGGGCACTATGCGGACGAAAGGGGGTTGTTCCGGAAGGGGGACGGACAGGGAGAGCCCCTGACCCGGTTCATCACCGAGAACCGTCGCTTCAGGACTGCCCGAGTCCTGGACGGATGGACCGATGAGAAGCGAATCGCCTTCTTCAATGCCATGGCCGGTCTCCCCGTACACAACTTCCTCCCGGTCAACACGGAGCTCAAGGCAGCCTACGAGCACATCTACCGGGAGTACGTCACCGGGACTGACCCGAAGAAGCCGCCGATCAAGGATTTCCCCTCGCACGTGGACAAGAACTTCGAGGATCCGTGCAACTGGGACCCGCATGCCATACTGCCCGACCTCGAGCCCGGTCGTTCAATCCGAAAGCGGGAGAAAGGGGTCAAGCACTTCATGGAGCTGGTTGCCTACGAACTGGTCATCCCGGTGGATGCTGCCAGTTGGGAGAAGAAGTGGAAGGACGGCAAGGGAGCCGTTGCCAGCCAGAAGGAGGCTGAGGATTCCGACCACATCAAGAAGGAGGACCGGGAGAGTCGGCTCGCTGGCGAGGAGGGGTGGGACAGTTGGATCATCGATGCCGAGGCGTTGCCCACCCCCAAGGGCGCCGACCCGGTCGTGAGCCCAGGGCGCGCGGCGTTCGTCGAGGTGCTCGGCGACCGCGTCAACCGCGCGTTTGACCGCTATCAGAACACATTCTGTCCTTGTAAGGCGAAGAAAGCCAAGGTGGACCACATCCAGGAGCTGCTCGATAACCGCAAGCAGAAAGAGCGCCTGGCGGAGAATCCCAAGGAGTTCAAGGATGGACTCAAAGACCTGATCGTGCGGTTCCGGAAGATTCAGGAGGAATTGGCAGCCAAGCTCGAGGATGGCCACCGCGTCCGCCCGTACGCGGACTTCATCCACGAAGCCCTGGCTTCTCTGGTTGAGATCTACAAAGAGTACAAGGATTCCGGGGGCGGTGTGTAATGGAGGAACGGGAGGAACCCAGCCGCAGGAGAAGGCCGGGGGACCTGCCGTATCGACCGGGGAATGCCGCTCCCCCGGATCGGCTTCCCGCCCCGGTCATCCTGGTTGGCATCGGGGGGTTCGGACACGACGTCCTGGCCCGGCTCGAGGCGGATGCGGCTGCTATCGCCGAGGTCCGGGGACCGGAAGCCATTCGCAACTTCGCAACGCTGCGCATCCTCACCCGTGACGAGCTACTCGAAGCCCGACGGCATGGATTCGAGCCGCACGGCGAGCTGCGCCGCGGGATGTTCTTCCGCCAGGAGCCGGATTCCCTGGCCGCGGCGTTCCAGGCAGACGGCCCTTGCGCCGAGCCAGGGTTCGAGCTGGCCGCAGGCATGCCTGCCCGGCCCCCCCTGGAGCTCCTCCTGGCACAACTTCGCGAGCTCGTTGCACTGCTGTTCCGATCGGACCGATTCGTGGACTTCCATTCCGACACGAACAGGTTCGTGTCTCGGCTGGATGTATTCGTGGTTTCCCAGACAGGACATCCCCTGGGATACGGAGCCCACTGGGCGGTCCAGGAGACGGTAGCTGCCCTGGCCGCAGGGCCCATGAGGCCCCTTTTTCTACCGCACCGCTCGAACCTTGCCATCAACCATCTTGTCTCGTTCCCCCTGGTGCGACGGCCCGACGCCAACCAGCAGGCACGTCACCTGGTGTTGCGCTATCGGGCGCACCTCCACGACATGGAGAAGCGGCTTCGCCCGGTTCCATCGAAGTTCGTTTTTCTCGAGGACCGCTCCGCCAAGTATGTCCTTGGACAGGACCAGGTGGTTCTGCTCTTCGCCGGGTACCTGAAGCTGCTTGCGTTCGAGAGGACGGGGCAGGCGGCCCTCTTGCGTCGCCTGATCGAGCCGATCCCCGACATCGAGCGGCTTAGGCACAAGGGGTTTGCGACGGACAATTTCTGCGCCGCATTCTCCATCGCATCGGTCGAGGCACCGCTCCACACTATCCTGCGCTATTGCAGGAACCGCCAGGCCATCGCAGTCCTGAACGTGTTCCTGGACCGGGCGCAGGACGGGGAACCTCCCAGGCCCGAGTTCACGGAGCCTGCCTTCGACGCCGACGAGCGGATCAAGCGCTACGGGTCCGACGGGACGCTCCTCAACGAGTTGGCTGACTGCTTCCGCAAGCGCGTTCTGGACCTGGAGAAGGACCGCAGCAATCGCCAGAAGGAGAGGAAGCTGACCACCCCATGGGGCATGGCCGACATCGGAGAGTGGGAGTACCACGGGAATCTTGTCGAGCCGTTCCACAACGACCTCCACGAGAAGGGAAGCCCGAGGTACACGCTCGTCTGGCTGAAGCAGTGGCGGGACAGGATCGTGGACTTTCTCCGCTTCCTGGTGGAGCATGTGCTGCGGGGCGTGTTCGAGCAGGTCGAGAAGGCGGGCGAGGAGATGGCCAATCGACTCCTCTCCCAGGAACGTGAAGCGACTGATTCCCTGGTGGCTTCGGCCCCGGCAGGCTGGAAGCGAGCACTCAAGCGGCTTGACCACGTGCTCGGGCTTCTCAAGGCTAGGCGTGAAGCGGTTTCCCGGTTAGTCCTGGCCAAGCGGTTTGCTTCGATCTCAACGCGTGAGGGGCTGAAGAAGTGCCGAAGCCTGTTCGATGAATTCGAAGGCGCGACGGACCGAAAGCCGGTCAGGGAGCGCCTGCTGCGGTACGCCAACGTTCTCGGGAGCATCATCGGGTTCGCGACCGTCACTTTGGCGTTGTCGTGGATATCGCTGCATCCCCTGTTGACCATGGGACTGGGACTTGTCCTGGGAGCGCCAGCCGGACTGGCCGCAGGCCGGTGGCTGGCTCGCTGGCACAATGCCCGCATCCTGAAGGAGATAGGGGCGCTCATCGCTGCCAGTCCCGACTGCGCGTTGCAGAAGGGACTGGAAGGGGCCTGCGACGAGCTGTACTGCATCGATAACCCGCGTTCCTTCGTCGGCGAGCGAGTGGACTGGACATACCAGATGTGGAGGCTCCGATTTTTTGCCCGGGTGGTGGCCGACTTGGAGGAGGACATCGAGCGTCTGCGCGATATCGGCAGGATTCTGGATATCCAGTTGAACCGGTTCCGCGGCGATCAGGAGGCCATCGGTGTGCAGTTCCACCAGGATGGCCAGGTGCTGCACCAGGACCCGAGAAGGGTCATCTCGTCAACCGAGCTGTTCTGCCAGGCGATGTTCAGCTCGGACCGGCTGGAGGGGCTCTATGCGCACTGGGCACTGGAGCCAGACCGCATGGCCATGACCTATGTGACGGAGGCCGCTCCGTTCCAAGCGTGGCGGACAGAGCTTCCCTTCGCATACTACCGCGACCTGACCGACTTCTTCCTGGTACCGTTCCACCCTCTGGATGATGTGGATTTTCTCTCCCATCCCGAGACAGCCACTGAAGCAACCGGGCGAGTGAAGGCGTTCCTGGGCGATTTCGCCAACAAGTTGGAGGTGCACATCCAGCGGGAAGTGGATGAGTCCCAGCCGATGGTGCGCGAGGAGCGCCTGGTTGTGCTGCACTCCGGTCTTCTCCCGGCGCTGAGACGCTTCTTTGGAGAGCTCCATTGGCCGCCGGGTTGGCATGAGGTTCCGGAGCTGCCCGGCCGGAATGGTATCTTCCTGGTGCGGGCTGTGGATGGATTGGCTCCCTGGGAGCTGACTGCGATGGGGGACCAGGCGCAGATGGTCCGTGACCTTGTCTGCCATGGCCTGCTGGATGCCCTGGTGGACGTGGTTCGCAGGGTGGACGGCGCCAATCTGAAGACATCCATGGTCGCTGTGGCTCTCGCCGAGTTGGTCCCTGGAAAGCAGGAAAACGAGGGGTGGGATACGTACCCTCGGAAGTTGTTGGAGGAGTACCAGCGAATGCGGCAGACCGGTGAGAGACCGCTTGATGGGAACCGGTTCGTCCCGGTCGACCAGGCTGCCGGCTGGGTCAAGCCCCTGGTCGGGCTTCCGGGGCTGCTGCCGCTTGTTGCACGCCTGTATGGGACGGCAATGGACGAATCGGAGCATCCGTTCGAGGAAGCACTTCGGAGGTCTCGACTGATTCTGCTGGCAGCCCGCGGAGAGCGGACGTTCGCACACAAGGAGATGGCGGGATTCCCGGAGGGTTGGCCCCATCCGTTTACGGCATCGCTGATCCACGCCGAGGCGGTGGTGGACCTGGTGCTGCAGGAGCGTCTGCCCGAGGCCCATCTGCTCCTGGAGCGCCTCAAGCCGGACGCCGTGCGGGCGTCCTGCCTCCTGAGGGCTGCGATTCTGCTGGCCGAGAAGAAGCGGCAGGCCGATGCAGCGTCGTTCCTCGACTTGGCGTTCGTCCCGGAGGAGGACGGTGTGCCGCCTCCTCCCATCGAAAGCCGTCCGGATTTCGAGTCGCTTCTCCACGTGTTCGGACTGTTGCAAACGCACCCGAAGTTGGCGATGGCCATGGTGACGGTCTTCGGCGGAAGCGAGTTCGCCCACCTGGATGAGGCTCCGGAGACGGAGCGTGTGAAGTGGCTGCTTCAGGTGGTGGAGAACCGGGCCCCCGCTGCTCTTCTCAGGCTGCTGGCCGAGTTTCCGGGGGCGCATCTGGATGCAGGGCTTATCGGCCGGGTCCGGAGGGCCGCGCTATGAGCGAGTTGAAGAACCTGGCCCTTTTTCTCATCGAGCGCGTCAGCGTCATCCTGCACTGGCTCGCCGCATCCTACTGGGGGATTCTCCTGGCAGCGATACTGCTGGTGCTGGCTCTCTTCTGGGTGTGGATTCTCGAGAAGGTACTCAAGCACAAGCTAGCCGCCCGATGCAATGTGCCGGCATCCTGCCTGAGCTTCGGCCCGATCTCAGCGACCGTGGGATGGGTGATGCTTGGGGTGGGGCTCTTCCACGTGCTGCTCAACGTGGCCAGCCGGATTCTCGGCAGCGGCACTGGAGCCTACGGTCCAGCCGGTTGGGTTCTGGGGGGGCTGTGGCTGGACGACCTCGTACCGGTTCCCTATGCGCTGGGCTTCCCGATGGCGGTCGCAGTCTACGGCTACCTCTACAGTGTTGTCCTGAAAGCGCGCGTGGAGGTGGTAACCGGCCTCAACGGGCCGGCAAGCGCTTTCGTTCTTGCGCTGCTGTGCGTTCCGTTCCTGCCCATCTCGTTTGTGGGGTCGCTTGCGTTCCGTGGAGTGGCGAAGTGGTGGGGAAGACGGGAGCTCCGCAAGGCCGAGAGGCAACGCAAGAAGCGGAAGAATGGTGAGGAAGCCGGTGCCAGCGGGGAGAAGACCGATGCGGCCGACGAAGCGGAAGGCGGCGGTTCGGCCCAGGAAGGAGTAGAGAAGCCTCCAGAGGAGCCAGTCCTTCCGCCCCCATCACTCGACGGTCAGCCGTGGACCTACCTCATGGTCGGCCACGAGGTGCGCTATTCCGATGCGCACCCCGCCCTGCCCTTCTTTCGGCTCCTTCCCCGGTACAAGATCGCGATGAACGAGGGGGTGACCGTCGCTTTCGCGATAGTTGCCGCCTTGTCGATTGTCTCCTTCTTCCTTCCGGTGACGGCGGAGGATGTTTCGTTCCCGGACAAGCGCCCGTTCGATGCATACAAGAACACCGTCTCTCAAATTCGGGCCGAAGAGAATCGCGGAGAGGAACAGGGACGCAAGCCGCTGCCGCTGTCGCCCCGGCCCTTTGACGAGGTGTTCCCGTCCCTGACCGTCGCCGACGTGCTGCAACAACTTGGCGGGGAGATGGCGAAAGAGCTCCCCCCGCTTCCCGACGAAGCCATCCAGGCGCTCGAGAAGCTCCGGGATTCTGGGGCCGGCCGCACGACGATCAATGAGCTGCTGGTGGCAGCGAAGGGTAAGGCGGCCTCAAGCCTCGGCGTCGTACTGCCCGTGCCGGCGAGGTTCGCTCTCGAGAAGGCGGCGGACACCTTCCGTGTCCGCCTGGACGTCAAGGATGCCGAAGGGTTGTCGGCCGCGTACGACTGCGATGGGACAACCTACGACAAGTTGAAGGAGTACGTTGCCAGTCGGGAATCCGGTACAGAGCTTTGGGCCCGCGCTGTGCTCAACGCCGCCTTGTGCAGGACGGTGGCCACCCCGTCCCTCTCGTTCGATGCCTTCCGTTCCCTGGACGCCATGTTATCGGACCTCACGGCTGCGAAACTGGTGTCCTTCCAGGAGTTGGAGCTGGAACTGGCTGACGTGCGGGAGGCAGCGAGGATCCTGGGGGGCACGGAGGATGCGGCCCGGGGCTGGCTGCTCGCCGGCATCATCCACAAGGAACGTCGCCGTGTGCGGGATGCGCAGAAGCTCCTGGGCAAGGCGGCGGCCATCTGGACCGACCGCCCGGAGGACTTGGCGGCAGGGTATCTGGCCGTGCTCGAGATTGCCGACCTGCTCGCCCGGCTCAACCGTTTTGGCGAGGCCGAGGACGTCCTCAGCGACTATGCTTCCCGCGTTCGGAGCGCGGCCGGAGACGACAGAGAGCTCATCGCCTTCTCAAAGCTG
>VGRX01000227.1 GCA_016875215.1 Deltaproteobacteria bacterium | reverse complement strand
CCGCCACCGTGTCGCTGATCACGTTTCCGATGAGCCAACCATAGCCGTCATCGAAGCGGACTCCCGTCCTGTAGTTGCCCGAGACCACGTTCCCCTCGAAGCCGACATCGGCCCCGGATACCACCTGGACCCCCGTCCCGAGGCTCACGTTCAGCGCCGGGGAGGGCAGCGTCTCCACGATCACGTTGTGCTCGAACACCGCAATCGACTTCGTCACCAGCGCACCGTTTCGTGTGTTCTGCACCAGCGTGTTGTTGCGCACCTCGACCGGCCCGGGATCGCAGTCCTTCAGCAGCAGCCCGTCTCCGTTCTTGAGCCCAGGATCGGACGGGAGCCCCTTTTCCACCCGGTTGGAGACGATCGACCCCTTGCCTCCCACGACCGCAATCCCCGCAAACTGGTTCTCGATGAGGTGGTTCTCCGAGATCTCGAACTCCGAATTCGAGACCTTGACGGCCGGTCCGTTCGCATCGTTGTAGTCGGTGACCGTCCCGCGGATCCGGTTGCGACGGATCACCGTCCTGCCCCCCTCCACCAGCAGCGCATGGGTCATCTTGTCGAGGAAGTAGTTCTCCTCCACCACCAGCTCGCCGTCGCAATCCTGCACCCACACTCCGAGCGGTTGCAGCCCGCCGATGCCCCCGCGGCGCTCGAAGTGGTTTCGCAGCACGTGCGGGCAGCTCTCCGTCGCATGAACGTCCGCCCCCTGGGTCTTGTAGAGGCGGTTGTTCTTCAACTCCACGTCCTTGCTGCCGGCAATCCGGATCCCATACCCGATCTGTCCGAACGGCCCGAGCTCGTCAAGCACCGTCATCTCCCGGATGTCCATGTGGTGCAGGCTCACACCGTTGCAAGACGTCAGCTCCACCGCAGCACCGGACAGACCGTCCACCACCACGTCGCGAACCTCCAGCCCGTCCACCCCCGCAGCGCCGATACCGCATCCCCGGTGTCCCGGCTCGAACGCCGTGTCCGCCAGACTGAATCCGGCCAGCAGAACCGGCCCCTCCCCCTCCACGAGGATCGCGTATCGCGCCCCCTCCGAGCCTCCGGCTTCCGGGAAGCTCGCCGCACCGTCTATGGTCACGTACTCGGCACACTTCCCCACGATCGAAAGGGACCGGTCCAGGTGCACCCCGCCCGTGTAGCTCCCCTTGGCCAGCACCAGCGTCGCCCCGTCCGGAGCGGCAGCCACCGCTGCCTCCAGCGACTTGTACGGTTTCCCCTGCGTCCCCTGCTCCTCCAGCGCCTGGCCCGAAGGGTTCACGAACACCAGCGGTCCTTCAACCTCCGGAATCGCACCCCAGTCATCCCCCGGATCGCCGCACTCCTGAACCGGTCCCGACTCGAAGCAGCCCACCCCTATGGCCCAGTCCTTGCCTTCGGGACACGCCTGCTCGTCCACCCGGCAGCCCCCGGTCTCGTCATCCACCACCCACCCGCCCGGGCACGACTCCACCCCCACCGGCATGCACTTGCCTGCAGCCAGGATCTCTCCCGCACCGCACGTCACCGGCTCGAGATCGCACCCTTCCTGGGTGGCCACGAACGGCGCCTCGCACGCCTCCACTCCCACCGTCATGCAGGAATCGCTGCCGGCCACGAGCCCCGTGGGACACTCGCATCGCCCTTCGATGCACGTCGCCCCCTGAATGCACTCCTCGACCGGATCGAACCCCGTGCCGTCTTCACGGCACTGCCTCACCGAGGCGAGGTCTTCGGAACAGACCCGCTCGCCCGCAGTGCACTCCGGCTTCACTTCCTCCGGAGTCGGTTCCGACGAGCATCCGAGGACCCACAGCAGCGCCGCCAACAGAGAATGCCGCATCTTCCCCTCCGCCCACGAAGCTCCAACATTCTACACACCATCCGTTCGTTCGTCGATCATTCGCAGGATCCGCCGTGTCAAAGGCGGCAAGAACCGACCACCGGCTCGGCGACCATCCGCCTGTCTGCAACATGCTCCCGGGCAATACCTCGCTGCCCATCGAGGCGGACAGAGGACGAAAGGGTGCCCTTTCGAGCTTCTGCTGTTACGGAGTGGGAGACTACTTCTTGCGGCTCTTGCGCAGAGTCGGAACATACTCGCCCGGGCCGATGAACAGGACGTTGGCCCGGCGGATGATCTTGACCTGCGCATCCATCTTCCTGCGGACGACGTACAGCGCGGTCAGCTTCGAAACCGCCTTCTTCTCGTCCGGGAACTCGAGCCTCATGGGCTCGTTCTCCGCCTTCTTGAGCAGGCTCTGGTTCTGGCCGTACGGGGCACGGCGGCTTCCAGAGGTCACGAGTGACTGAAACTCCTCAATCGAGATCTTCGAGACTTCCATGGCAACGCTCCTTCGAAAAAGGTTGATGAAACCTCGACCACCGCCTCTAAAATTACGCGGCCAGAAACGGAAGTCAAGCAGAATCTTCTCCAACGTAGCGAGAGAGTGAATTCACTACGATGAACCCGCCTCATGGTCGAACGGTATGGCCTGCTACAACCTGAGCCGACTGCTCTACAACACGGGGATTCGCATGTTTCTCAGCCTTCCAGGGGTTCGGTCCGTCGGACTCAGGCCACAAGAGCGCCTGCCGATGGGGGCGCAATCAACAGGCATCGTCCATGCCGAACAGCCGAAGCGTATTGGCCGCCGTGACCCCCGCCAGCACCTCGGGCTGAGTGCCCCGCAGACGGGCCACGCACTTCACGACCAGCGCAACCAGAGCGGGCTCGTTGCGCCGCCCCCGGAACGGGTGCGGCGCCAGGAACGGGGTGTCGGATTCCACCAGCAGCCGGTCCTCGGGGATGATCCGGACCGCCTCGGCCAGCTCGCCCGCCCGCGCACCGAATGTCACCACGCCGGGAATCGAGATGTGGAGACCTCGCTCCAGGTAGGCCTCGGCTTCGCGCGGTCCGCCTGTAAAACAGTGCACCACGCCGCGGTGGCGGGCAGAGAGCGAGTCCAGGATCGCCAGCGACTGGGCATGCGCCTCGCGCACGTGGAGAATCACCGGCAACCCCTTGTCGAGCGCGAGCCCGACCTGCCTGTGCATGACGTCCTTCTGCACCTCCTCGGGAGAGAACCGGTAGTGGAAGTCGAGGCCGATCTCGCCGAGGGCGACCACCTTGGGGTCTTCCAGGCGAGCCAGCAGCGGCGGCTCGAGAATCTCCGCCAGGGAGGCATTGTGCGGGTGAATCCCAAGAGCGGCGAACACCCGGGCGTTCCTGGCCGCCAGCGCGGTCGTGCGGGCGTAGATGTCCGGGGATTCGCTGGCAGCCACCGCCAGGATCGCGCGGATTCCGGCATTCCAGGCACGGGAAAGGACCCCTTCCAGGTCGTCTCCGAAGGTCTCCGAATCGAGGTGGGCGTGTGAGTCGATGGCCCCGAAAGCGTCGAGGTCGGGAGGCAGACGGGCCGGCTTGAACGTCATGTCTCCTCAGGCCCCCCATCCCAGCCGCCGTCATCGTTGCCCTGGTTCGGCTTCGGGGGCGCATCAGGGCCGTGCTGGCCCTGCCCTCCTCCTCCCCCCCGGCGCCGTCTCCTTCGGCGCCTTCCGGTCCGTTCGGGCACCTGGCCGGCGCCTTCTCCAGCCGTCACGGCCGGCAGCAACGTCGCGTGCTCTTCGGGAGCGGCGCCGGTCGGTTCCTCCTGCCAGTCCGGCGGGTGGTCCGAGGGGGCCTCAGGTCCGGAGCCCTGCAGGTCCGGGGGCCTTCTTTCTCCCCGCTCGTGCGGCCTCGAGCCACGGCCGTTTCCGCCCCGGCGGTCTCTCCGGTCGTCCCCACCGGAGTCGCTCCGGTCCGATGGCCGGTGCTCCCCCCGTTCGTGAGGGCCCCGCCCCCTGCGACCACGATCCTGCGGGCCACGCGTTGTCCGATCGTGGTGCCGGCGATCCTCCGGCCCCCCCTGCCGGTCGTGAGCACCGTCGTACCGGCCCTCGTCCTCGACCACCACTACCTCCCGCGGCCGGGAACCATCATCCTCGAGCTCGCGGAGCGCAGCATCGTCGCCCCCCCCGTCCAACGCACCGGGAACCTGGCCGTCACCCCCTCCAAAGCCATCGAGAGGCCTGACCTTGTCCCTGGGAAACTCCTTGGCCCCACCCCCGTCATCCAGCAGCACCTTGATCCCCCCCCGGATCACATGCAGCTCCACGATCTTGCCTTTGCCATCCGGGGTCTCGACCCGGCTGCCCATCGCAGGCATCTCCTGCCGCAGCGCCGAATAGGTGTCCCTCTCGTACGCAAGGCAGCACAGCAGCTTGCGGCAGTGCCCCGTGATCTTGTCCTGGTTGACCACGATGCCCTGCTCCTTGGCCATCTTCGTCCGGACCGAATGGAACTCGGAAAGGTACGCCGAGCAGCAGTGCTCGCGGCCGCATCGGCCGTAGCCCTGCAGCATCTTCGTTTCGTCTCGCGGACCCACCTGCCGCATCTCGATCCGGCAGCGCAGGTTCCGGCTCAACTCCTTCACCATGTCCCGGAAGTCGACCCGCCCTTCGGCAACGAAGTAGAATACCGTGCGGTTCTCCCACCATACGTATTCGACTTCGACGAGCTTCATGTCGAGCCTGAGCCGTGCCATCAGCCCGCGGCAGCTGACCTTCGCCTGGTTCTCACGCTCCTGGTAGCGCTGGGCCTGCCAACCCTCGGGCGGGCGGTCGAGCGGCCGCACGACCCGACGGACCACCGTGAGCTGCACCCACCGCGTGGTCGGCCTCTCCAGCACCAGCCCCTCAGTCGTCCCGCGCTCGGTCTCGACCACCACGCGCTGCCCCGGCCCCAACTCCATGCCACCGCACCGGTAGAGCGATACCCGCCGCGACCGGATCGCCCGCACCAGCACCGCCTCCTCCAGGCTCATCCCCTCCTGGTCCAGCGCACCTGCCCACCCCTGATCCAACTGCTGCTTGCGTACCTGGAATTCCTCGTCGTGCATCAAGTCTCCTCAGGTCGTCTCCGACCCAGCTCGAGTTCGGTCATGCAGCGCTCCCCGCAGCCAGCCCCCGCAGGCGGTTGCCCAGGAAATGCAACAGGCTCTTCGGGTTCTCGTTCCGCTCCACCCCGCGGGAGAACTCGTCCAGAACCTCCCAGAGCTGAAGCACCCCCTGCCGGCCGAGCTGCCCGGCCAGCCGCTCAATCTCACGCCCCCGGTCGGCCAGCAGCCAACCCGACCGGTCCATCCCCGCAGATGCCTGCAGAAGATCCCGCGAGAGCATGCGCCCCACAGCCCTCACCCGCTCCAGCAACTCCCGCTCGGCCTTGCTCGACTGCAGCAGCGACAGGCTCATCACAGTCCGCTCCGAAAGCCTCGAATCGAACAGCGCCAGCAGGAAGTCCAGCAGCTCCGCCCGCTGCTCCAGGAGACGGCTCTGGCAAAGGTCCAGCGCCCGTTCGATGCTCCCCTGGCTCGCTGCCGCAACCGTCGCAGCCAGCTCCGGAGCCAGCGTCCGCTGGCGCTGCAGGAAGTCAGCCACCTGCTCCGCCGACAATGGAGTGAACCGCACCTTCTGACAACGGGACACCAGCGTCGGCAGCACCGATGTCTCCACCGTGGCCACCAGGATGAACAACGTCCTGGATGGCGGCTCCTCGACCGTCTTGAGGAGCATGTTCCCCGCTTCGGCAGTCAGCCCGTCCGCAGGATCCAGGATGACGACCTTGTACCGCCCCATCACCGGGGCGAAGTGCAGCCTCGGAAGGATGTCCTCCAGCGCCATCCGGTCGCCATCCGCCGCAGCGCGCTTGGTCAGCTTCCCTCCGTGCGCTTCCGGCGCATACAGGTCCGGAAACTCCCCCTTCTCCACCAGCCGGCAGTGGGCACAACGATCGCACGAACCGTCCGACCCGGGCGACAGGCAGTTGATGGCCTTGACGAACTGCTTCGCCGTGAACCGCTTGCCTACTCCGGGAGGCCCGACGAACAGGTAGGCCCCGGGCAGACGCTGAGAAGCCAGACCCGCCCGCAGCACCGCCTTGGCCCTCTCCTGTCCCATGGTAAGCTCGAACGACACGCTGCCTCCGTCTCATCCCCTCCCGAAGCGCCGTCGTATTCTACAGGGTTCGGACTCCGGAGTCGAGAAAAGACGTTCGCATGAGGTGCGCACGAACTTTCGGGTTGAAAGCACCGGATCTTGCGGGTATAATCCCCTTCCCGCAGCATACGGCCGGAGTACCGATGGGGGGGAAGAGCTACAGCCTGGACCAGAGCTTGGCGAGCCTGCTCGGCGTGACCGAGATCTCCGACGGGGACGTGCTCGAGCTCCGCCACATCATCGAGGGCGGCTCCATCGTCGACTGGCCCCGACTCTACTTCACTTCCTCCGGCCAGGTGGACGAGTTCCTCAGGAGCTGCGAGTACGACCCCGAGAACCGCCTCCACGTGGAACGGCTCTCCGACATTCACCGCGGCGCGGTCGAGTACATGAGGGCTGCTCTCGGAATCGACGTGCCCGCCGACCTCGTTCGCCCGCAGAAGCCCCAGGATATCTTCCTCGCTGCGTCGGTGCCCGGCCCCCAGCGCTCCCCGGCCTGCATGATCCTCAAGGTCATGCATGTCATCCACCACCTCGAAGCCCGCGAACTCCTCTACCATCTCCCCGTCAGCGAACGGCAGCTCTTCTCCCGCGTGGAGAAGCGGGTATCCGCCACCGTCGCAGACATGCAGGAGCTAGGCTTCCCCATCGACAACTACCAGGCATCCCAGAAGACCAAGGACAGCCTCATCACCAAGCTGCTCTCCAAGCGCAAGGACACGGCTGCCCAGGTCTTCCCCCGGATCCGCTTCCGTATCATCACTTCGCAGCGAAAGGGAATCCTACAGGTGATGTTCTACCTGAAGCGCCACCTCCTACCCTTCCCGTACGTGATTCCGGGCGAATCGGCAAACACCCTCGCCAGCGAGCACTGCCTCTTCCAGGAAGCTTTCGGCATCGACCTCCCGCAGGCCGAGGGATTGACATGGCCTGTGTCCAACCCGTTCTCTCATCGGAACTTCCGGGTAGTCAGCATCGTCGTGGACGTTCCGGTCCGCGTGGACGACCTCGCTGACGCCTCCCACCGTTGGCTCCTCTCCAAGTTCGGTCACGTGGTCTTCATCCCCACGGAGTTCCAGGTGTTCGACAAGGCCACCTATTTCCTGAACGAATCGGGTCCCGCAGCCCACGAGCACTACAAGTCACGACAGATACGGGAAGTGATTGGCCGCCTCTACCCCGGACGCGCCGCCGGCGACGGGGAGTAGGCCGCCTGCGAAGCCTGCGCCAGCTCCTGGCGCATCAGCTCCACCTTGGACTGTGCAAGATAGGCATTCAGGCTCCACCGGAGCGGCCGGGCCGTCCGG
>VGRX01000226.1 GCA_016875215.1 Deltaproteobacteria bacterium | reverse complement strand
GTTGTCGCACTGCCAGTCGTATTTGCACGGGTCACCGGCAACTCCCTCGAAACAGATCGCGTCCTTTCCGCCCTGGGGAGCCAGGCAGTACAGCCCTTCACCGCACGTGTCCGACTCGCACGGATCGCCGGACGTGCCGTCGTAGCAGGCGCACTCGCTCACCCGGCAGACGCAGGACATCGGCCAGGCGCATTGCTCGTCACTTACCTGACACCCGGCCCCTTCCTCGTCGACCGGCTTCCGGCAGGCCCCGAACGGGTTGCAGTAGAGGCCGGTCCCGCACTGGTGATCGACGTCACAGGGATCCCCTTCACGACCGTACCGGCAGGTCCACTGGTCTCCCGAGGGGACGCACGTCAGTCCGGACTGGCACTCGTCCGTGCTGGTGCAGGGGCTCCCCTCCTTCTTGCCGATGGGCCGATCCCCGTCGAAGTCGCAGCACACCTCCCCGCAACATGCATGGAAGCGCGTCGCGTCCTCGAATCGGATCGACGAGCTTTCACATTCCGGCGACGGGTCCGCCATCGGATCCGACGGCACCACGAGCACCCCGTCGAGGTACAGCCCGTCCTGCTGGCACACCACCTGCACGACGTCGGGAGCGACATCCCCGATGACATCCCCGTCCGGCTCGGGGTTGCATCCGTTGCATCCCGGAACCAGGGGAAGCGCCAGGAACAGCGCAGATGCAAGGCGGGTCGCCAGCTTCCCCAACAAAACGAGACTCTTCCTCATGCTCCATGCCTCCTGGACCGCTCCCGGCGAGACTCGCAGGACATCCGTGCCCCCCAAGCATCAACCGTGCCAGCCCTCGGCGCCCCCTGCCGCACCGCTCAGAGCCTCACCACGCCCCGGGCGGGCGCCCTTTGCGGAAGGATGGAGGGCACCTGCCCCACTTGTGGACTAAGTCTACACCACCCTGACTGCCCTGTCACGACCGGCTGTCCAACCGATCCCTTCCGGGCTCTGCCCCCGTCGCCGTAGCCGTCGCCGTAGCCGTCGCCGTAGCCGTCGCCGTAACCGTCGCCGTACACTCCGGCCCCCGAGCGTCTTGTTGCATTCGCTCTGTCAGGCTGGCATGGTTCTTGAATGTCGGGGAGCGTCTTTCAGGTGGAATGGCGAGCAGGGCTTCGCCGCGGATGACTCATTGAAAAGGGGGGTCCCAATGAACCGACCTGTCACAAGAATGCTGCTGTGGTGCTCCGTATGTGCTGCTGCCGGGCTGGCTTTCGCGTTGCTGGGGTGCGACGGCGGAATGGGCTCGGGCGGTGGCGGCGGCTGGGGAAGCGACAACGAGGAGTCGTACGAAGAGGGAGAGCCGATCCCTCACGAGCGGGGGGGCTCGGACAACAACCAGACCTCGGGCTGGCAGGATCGGGGGCAGGACCCGGGCAGCGCCACCGTCACCCGTGAGGAGGATGCCGAATCCGGGGACTCTGTCTGGAAGTACGTGCTCAAGTACACGGACATCATCCTCTCCCCGGATGGCGCCAACCTCCTGGTCAGCGTACCCAAGCCCGGCCCCGACGCCGGCTTCGAGGAATCGGGCCTGGTGCTGGCCATCCAGCCGTTGCCATCGGGTGACGCCCGGTACTTCCCGCAGCTCCAGGACCTCGACCGGGTCAACTTCTCCCCCGACGGCAAGCGGGCCTACCTCCTCGGCGACAAGGGCACGCGTGTGTGGGAAATGGATCTGGATAAGTACACCCTTGTCCGGGATGTCTACTTCAACAAGCCTTTCTCGGTGCTCGACGTGAGCAAGGACGGAGGGTACCTGATCCTCAGCAACCTCCCCAAGACCGCTGCCGAGCAGTACGGGTTCGACCCTTACGCTGACAGTTGTGCCGCCACTTCGGGCATGGCCGTTCCGGCTGGCGGGAGCCTGTGCCAGGTGGGCCTCGTCGACCTTTCGACCGGGATTTCCTGGACCGTGGATCTGCCGCACAGGCTGCGGGACATCGACATGGATACGGAGTCGGGCGACCTGCTCATCGCGTACTCGAAGAAGCTCAACGACCCGAAGGTCCCGGTCAACTCGTTCCTGGCATTCTACGACCCCGAGACCCGTGGATTCACCGGCAAGCTCCAGTTCCAGAACTGTGCGGACGAAGTCGTGATCAACGAGAAGACGAAACAGGCGCTCCAGAGCCCGACGGTGTGTGCGTTCGTCCAGGACGGCCAGGCGGTCAGCCCGCTGACGCTCCAGGAAAGCGCATGGGGCGGACAGGCTCCGCACCACGACCCGATCTCGGTCATCGATCTTGAGGCCCGCAAGTTTGTGGAGAACCTGCCCGGGTTCGGTCCCGTGGCCGTATCCGAGGATGGCACCCTGGCCGCGGGCTTCACGCTCAAGGAGGTCATGAAGTCGGAGTGGAACTACGACAAGCAGCTCAACCCGGTGGGCATCATCCTCGTGGACCTGCCGGAGGGGACCTGGGAGGTGATCGAGTACGGCAGCGCCATCCCGGCCTACACGTTCTCGCCGGATGGCAAGGCCCTCTACCTGTACAGCGACAACCCCGAGTCGGCCGGCGAGCTGGCCCGGATCGACCTTTCGACCCGGGCGCTCGAGTGGCTGGAGGGACCGTCCATCGACCTGGACGCTTTCGTTTGGTCGCCGGACGGTGACGAGCTGTTCACCGTGTCCGACCTGGCCCTCTACCACGTCCGCAACGACAGCTCGGAGATCCTCAAGGTGGGCATCCCGGTCGAGGCGAGCCTGATCAACATCCGCCCGCAGGGTGACTTCATTCTCGTGGGTCCGGAGACTGCGCCCTCCTTCTTCTCCTTCAAGGTCCCGGGTGCGGAGAAGTCGCTTCCGGTCGAGGAGGAGTTCGACCTCGAGCTGAAGACGGTCGTCACTCGGTAGCCCACGGCCCACGGCCTTGCTTGCTACCCGCGGCCCGTCCCTACTCCGCCAAGGCTACGTAGGGCACGCGCTGACGCTCCGGGTGGTGTGGGGGGCTGCCCCCACTGCATCTGCCGGCGCACCGGGAGCCTCTGGCCCACGGCCTGTGCCGCTACGCAGAGGGCCTCTCCGGCGTGGTCACGGCGGTGTGGGATACTACGGCGCCGGCTGGAACTGGCGCAGGATCCGTTCCGCCAGCGCTCGTTGTGCCTGCCAGTGGCCGAACAGGCGGCCGGTGGGAATGAGCCGGTTGAGCGCTGCATCGAGCATCGCCGGGGGGAAGGCCGGCGGTCTCGGCCACCAGGGGGTGCCGGGCAGCGGCATGTAACTGTGCGCGTGGATGCGGGCCCCCAGGCCGATGAGCTCGTGCATCACCCGCAGGGTCTCGGCCACGTCACCCTCGCTTTCGTCCGGCATGCCGAAGATCACGTCCACGTTGACGACGAAGCCGGTGCGGGAGGCCAGCTCGACCGCAGCCACGGCCTGGGCGACGGTATGGCCCCGGCCGATGCTCGCCAGCAGCCGCTCGCTCCCGGTCTGGAGCCCGAGCGTCAGGTTGTCGTTGTGCGCGAAGCGGCGGGTCAGCTCCAGCATCTCCGGGGTGACCGACTCGGGGCGGATCTCGGACGGGAAGGTGCCGAAGAACAGCCGTCCCCCCTTGACAGCGGCCCGGGCCTCGGTCAGCAGCGCCTCGACCGCGGCCGGGTCGGTCCGGCCGGGCGGGGCGCCGAAGCCGAATGCGTTCGGCGTCACGAACCGGAAGTCGCGCAGACGGTGCGCCCGCTGTTCCGCAAGCTGGTGCGCGATGTCCTCGACAGGCCGGTGATGCACCGGTCCCGGGAAGATCCCGGGCGTCTGGCAGTACCCGCAGCGGAACGGACAGCCCCGGGTGATCTCCACGGGCCCCACGGCCCCGAGGGCCGGCGCGACGGAGGGGGAAGGGATAGGACGAATAGGACGAATAGGACGAATAGGACGAATGGGAGGCATAGGCGGGGGGGCCGAGGCCCCGGGGGGGGCAGCGGCCGTCTCCAGTACCAGGTCGACGAAGGCCTGTTCGCCGGCACCGACGACCACGATATCGAACCCCATGTCCCGGGTCTGTTCGGGCATGGCCGTGGGATGCGGGCCGCCGGCGACCAGGACGACGCCGGGCGGCCGATCGGCCAGTGCCGCCACCAGGTCCCGGGTGGCCCAATACTGGGGCGTGGCGAACGAGATGCCGACCATGGTGGGGGCATCTCGCTTCGCAAGCACCCGGGGAATAAGCTCCTCCCGATGCCGCACGAGGTGCAAGTCGGCAATCCGCCCCAGATCGGCTATTTCAAACGCGCCGCAAAGAGAATTCAGGCTGCCCCGGTTGGGCTTGTCATAGAAGAACAGGACCTGGACCCGCCCGCTCATCGCCGTCCGCCTTCTTCAATGCCGCCCGGCATTCTCCCCAGGAGATGTCCGGTGCGTAGCCGGCCGCCATCTCCCGGCCCGAGGGACAGTACCCGCCTGAGCGCGGGCAAGTCAAGGTCATGTCCCCTCGCCTCGCCAGGCCACGGACGACAAGGAGAGCGGACGATCCGGGTGATATGCCAGGCTTGCCATTCTACAGGGCCTGTGGCACAACCGTCCGGTTGAAACCTCGGAGGTGTTCCTGATGAAGCAGCTTGCTCTTCTCGTTCTTGCATTGACCGCACTCGCGTTCTCCTGCAACAAGCAGCCCGAGCCCGTCAAGCAGGCGCCTGCGGCCCAGGCCAACGTGGACCAGTTCCTCGCCACCATGAGCGCGGAACAGGTCGAGGAGATGATGGCCAGGCTCGAGGCCAGGAAGGCCGAGTTGGACAAAGCCCCCCCCACAGCCCCGACCACAGCCCCACCCACAGCCCCGACCACGCGGGAGGGGCCGTCTTCTCCCACCCCCGCCGACGCCACCGCCGACGCCACCACCGCCCCACCCACAGCCCCGACCACGCGGGAGGGGCCGTCCTCTCCCACCCCCGCTGACGCCCAGGCCTGGATGGCCGCCACCGAGAAGGAGTGGCTCCGGCTCGTGACCCAGTCCGAGCGGGCCAACTGGATCATGGCCACCTACATCACCCACGACACGGAAGGGCTCGCCGCCGATGCCGACGCCGCACTCATGGAGTACACGGGACGCAAGGTCAAGGAGGCCATGCGCTTTGAAGGGCTCCCCGTATCCGACGCGCTCCAGCGCAAGCTCCGCCTTCTCAAGGTGGCCCTCCCCCTGGCATCGCCCAGCGACGACGCGAAGCGGGAAGAGCTGACCGGGATCAAGAGCGGCATGGAGAGCACGTACGGCAAGGGCAAGTACTGCCCCGAGCGCCTGGCCGGCAAATGCCTGACCCTGGACGAGATGTCGGAGACCATTGCCACCAGCCGGAACTCGGACGAGCTGCTCGACCTGTGGGCGGGCTGGCACAGGGTTTCCGTTCCCATGCGGCCCGGATACGCCCGCTTTGTCGAGCTTGCCAACGAGGGAGCACGCGAGCTCGGATTCGCCAACCTCGGGGACCTCTGGAAGTCCGCGTACGACATGAGCCCGGACGAATTCCAGGCCGAGACCGATCGCCTGTACGAGCAGCTCAGGCCGCTCTACCAGGACCTGCACTGCTATGTGCGTGCGAAGCTGGGCGAGGTCTACGGGACGGACAAAGTGCCGCAGAACGGGCCGATCCCCGCTCACCTGCTGGGCAACATGTGGGCCCAGGATTGGGGATACCTCTACGAGAGGGTCAAACCGGAAACCGGCGACCTGGTCGTCGACCTCGGCGCCAACATGAAAGCCAAGGGGATCGATGAGCGCGGCATGGCCAAGATCGCGGAGAACTTCTTCGTCTCCGTCGGCCTGCCCGAGCTCCCCGCCACCTTCTGGGAGCGCTCGATGTTCACCCGGCCGCAGGACCGCGACGTGGTCTGCCACGCCAGCGCCTGGGACCTCGACTGGGTCGACGACATCCGGATCAAGATGTGCATCAAGATCAACGAGGAGGACCTGACCACCATCCACCACGAGCTGGGCCACAACTACTACCAGCGGGCCTACAACACGCTCGACCCCCTGTTCCGCAACAGCGCCAACGACGGGTTCCACGAAGCGCTGGGCGACACCCTGTCCCTGTCCGTGACCCCGGGCTACATGGTCCAGATCGGCCTGCTCGACAAGGAGCCGCCGGACAACCTGAACCCGCTCATGGCCCGGGCCCTCGAGAAGATCGCGTTCCTCCCGTTCGGCCTGCTCATCGATCGCTGGCGGTGGGACGTGTTCGCAGGCGTCACCCCGCCCGACAAGTACAACGAGGCCTGGTGGGCCCTGCGCCTCAAGTACCAGGGCGTCGCCCCCGGCGTGGAGCGCACCGAAGCCGACTTCGACCCCGGTGCCAAGTACCACATCCCGGCCAACGTGCCCTACACCCGCTACTTCCTGGCCTCGATCCTCCAGTTCCAGTTCCACCGGGCACTCTGCCGCCAGATGGGCCACGAAGGCCCGCTCCACACCTGCTCCATCTACAACAACAAGGAAGCCGGCGCCCGTATCGATGCCCTCATGAAGATGGGGATGTCCCGCCCCTGGCCCGATGCCCTCGAAGCCATGACCGGCGAGCGCCGGATGGATGCCACCGCAATCCTCGACTACTTCAAGCCCCTCCACGACTGGCTCAAGGAACAGAACAAGGATCGCACCTGCGGCTGGTAGCCCTGGCGACGGGATCGACGCCAGGCACGGGGGGAAACGCCTGCTCACCTGCGGCGTTGCTCGGTCGGCAGCTCACTGCGACTCAGGGATGCGACGCGTTCACTCCACCGCCTTGGACTCGCCCCAGATCTTCTCGTAGTACTTCGTGAAATAGTCGACCGCCTCGACATTGTCGGTCACGCTGCCGACCTCGTGGTAGAGGTGCAGGCCACCGTGCCCCCAGTTGTTCGAACCCACGACAGCGTGGTCGTCGACGAGCAGCAGCTTGGCATGGGAGATGGTCTCGACCGGATCCCAGCGCACCGGGACGCCGCCGGCCATCAGCTTCTTGGCCGTGGCTTCGTTCATCTCGTTGAGTGAGTCGTTGTAGTCGGACAGCTCGAGGACGACCCGGACGTCCACTCCCCGGCCCTTGGCTGCGATGAGCTCGTTGGCCAGCTTCTCCACGTCGGAATCCGGGTAGCGGGTGTTGATGTGGAACCCGTAGACGAGCAGGAGGACACGCTGCTTGGCCCCCTGGAGCATCGGCCGCACCACGTCGAAATACTCGTCGTCGTGCATCGTGCGCACGAGGCCGATCGACTCCACCGACACCGGAGTCAGCTTCGGCGCCTTGTCCGGGGCCGCGTAGAGAGCATCTGCGTAGGCGGCGTAGTACTTCCCGACGTCCGGATGCTCGATGTAGAGGTCGGTCTCGTTGTTGTTCTGGATGGACATGAAGGACAGGTTCGTGCTGCCGAACAGCACCTTGCTCTCGTC
>VGRX01000225.1 GCA_016875215.1 Deltaproteobacteria bacterium | reverse complement strand
TGTTGCCGCGCTCGCGAAAGTGCGTGAAAACGCGCACGGGGTCGTGAGTGGAAGTCCGGGTTGGTGAGGCCCCTCCCCCCGCCCTCCCCGCGGGCCGGGGAGGGGGCGAGTTTGACGCATTTGCTCCCTCCAGGATGATGTAGAGGAGACAGGCGGGGGCCGGGCGGAATGCCCGGCCCCTCATCCTGCGCGAGTCCTGCGGGGCGCTCGGGTCGGTCTCCACCGGAGCCCTATCCTCCCCGCAGGCGAGGCGCCCGGTAGTTACGTTGGCGGTCCGAGAGCATTCCGTTCCCCTGCATGTGCGGTGTCGGGAACGGGACTTGCCGGGTGCATGAGGCGGAAGCCCCCGGCGCAGCGCTCGATGCGTCCCTGCTGTCGCAGGTGCACGAGAGCCAGACTCAAGGTCTGGTTACGGGAGTGCAGCGCTTGGCGTAGCGTTTCCCGGTCGACGGCCCGGCCGGCTTGGGCCAGGACGGAGACGATGCGTTCCTCCAGTCCGGGGTCCGGTTCGAGAGCCGGCCGCTCAGGAGGGGCGGGCCTGAGGTGAGGTACGGGTTCCTTGACGAGTTCAAGGCGGATGGGGTCCGGGGCCGCTGCGTGGCGGTGTTCGACGGTGAGGAGGAGGCCGCCGTTGCGGTGGTGGAGGTAGAGATTGTCGTCGCCCCAGGCATGCAGGTCGCCGGAGCCCCGCAGCGCCTGCCCGGGCTGGCCGACGGGCCCGTTCTTTCGGAGATGGTGCACGAGCAGGACGGCCGTGTGGTACTCGCGCTGGATAGTCCTGAGCGTCCCGAGGAGCGAAGCGATGTCGGCGGCCGAGTTCTCGTCTGCGGAATGAACCCGGACCAGGGGGTCGAGGATGAGCAGGCAGGGACGGTGCAGCTCGAGCGTGGAGCGGAGCCTGTCGATGTCCGGCGTGGAATCGAGTCTCAGTTCGGGGATGTCGAGCAGGCGTAGAGAAGAAAGGGAATCGAGCGGGCGGGAGCGCATGTCCGCGATTGCGGCGACACGATCCCGCACGCTCCGGAGGTTGTCCTCGGCAGCATAGACCAGGACGGTCCCGGGGTGGGTGACGGGAAACGTGCCGAGAGCCGGAGTCCCGGAAGCGACCGACACGGCCAGATCGAGCGCCAGCCAGGTCTTTCCGAGTTTCGGGAAGCCCCCCAGGATCCCGACGGCCTCCTGCGACCACAGGTTCTCGATGAGCCACCGGGCCGTAGGCGGAGTCGGGGGGACCTGGTGGACCGGGACCACGGGGAAAGGCTCATGCCTCATGATGACGCTCCTTGCGGGCCCGCTCGGCATCCCGCTTGCGGTAACTGTCGCCCTCGATGGCGATGACCTCACAGTGATGCGTGAGCCGGTCGATGAGCGCCGTGGCGCAGGCTGCGTTTGGGAAGACGGTGTTCCATTCGGCAAAGCGAAGATTGGTGGTCAGGACGACGGATTTGCGCTCGTACCGGCGCGAGACGATCTGGAAGAGCAGGTCCGCGGCATGGTTGTCGTAGGACAAATAGCCTACCTCGTCGATGGCCAGAAGCGAGGGACGGGCGTAGTGCGCCAGGCGGCGCTCCAGTCCCCGGGCCGTCTCCTGCTTGCTCAGGTCGAGCAAGAGGTCGGCCGCGGTGATGAAGAGGACCGTGTGCCCCGCATTGACCGCGGCCTGGGCGATGTTCTTGGCGATCATCGTCTTGCCGAGCCCCTGGGGTGCGGCGAGCACCACGTTCTCGGCCTGCTTCAGGAAGCCGAGGGAAAGCACGCGCTCGACCGAATCCCGTGGGATCTTGCGAGGCCAGTCCCAGTCGAAGTCGGCCATGACCTTGAAGCGGCCCAGGTGCGCCCGATGCAAGCGCCGTTCGGCGCTGCGCCGGGCACGGTCCTGCAGTTCCAGGCGGGAAAGCTCCTCCAGGATCTGGGCCGGGGACCAGCGGCCCCGGGTGGCCCGGGCGATGAAGTCCTCGTGGTCCTCCGCCAGCCGTCGCAGCCCGAGTGCACGCAACGAATCAGCGACTGCGTTCGTCGTCATTTCTGCCGAGCTCATCGTAGCCCTCCAGGTTGTGGGGAATGATGCGCAGGTCCTTGATTCTCGGGTCGTCGGGCAGCGTGACGGCCACGGGGGGCGAAAGCCCGAGCGCCCGCCGACGCTGCTCCAGGATGTGCGCCACCGAGCCGGCGGCGCAGGCCTGCCGCCCGACGGCCACGGCCACACCGTGCCGCAGCTCCTCCACGCCGTACCGGTCCAGCAGCCCGAGCAGCCGGTGCGTATGGTACCCCAATGCCTCGCCCCGCTGCGCCAGGACGTTGAAGAAGTCCTGCAACTGCGGGACGAGCGTGATCAGCACGTCGCGGCGCTTGCCGGACTGGGCGTTGCGTTTGGCCTCGACGAGTGCTTCGATGTGGGCCGGATCCTCGACGACCTTCCCCTTCTCGAAGCTCCGGGCATGCCGGGCCACCAACTCCTGGCAGTCAAACACCCGCACTTCCTTGTCATCCGCCACCAGCGTCAGCGACGTGCGCACCCGCTTGTACGGAATCGAATACTGGTTGCCGTCGAAACGCACGTACGGCGTCTTGCCCGAAGAGACCGTCTTCACCAGGTCGGTCTCGAAGCGGTGGGCCGGCAACGGCAGCAGCGACGGCCGCTCCTTCTCCAGCGCCGCCTCCACCGTCCCGGTCCCCCCACGCACCTTGCGCTGGTGCCCCACCTCCTGCCGCCACTTCTCGAACTGCCTCTTCAGATCCTCGATGTCGCGGTACGTACGGCCCGCAAAGAACGACGTGCGCAGGTACCGGATCGCCCGCTCCACCCGTCCCTTCTCGTTGCCCCGGGCCGGAGCGCAGGGCCGGGGAGCGAAGTGGTAGTGCCCCGCCAGTTCCAGCAGCCGCGGGTGGAACCGGATCGCGTCCCCGCACCGCTCCAGCACCGCACTCTTGAGGTTGTCGTACAGCAGCACCCGGGGTACGCCGCCGAAGTATTCGAACGCCTCCACGTGCCCCCGCAGGAAGCTCTCCAACGTCTGGTCCAGGCTGAAATACACGTGGAGCGCACGGGAGTGGGACAACACCATCACGAAGCACGACAGGCTGCGCTCCGTCCTGTCCACCAGGATCTTCCCGAAGCTGCCCCAGTCCACCTGCCCCTGCTCCGCAGGAAACACCTGCAGCATCAGGTACGCCTCCGCCGGCCGCCGCGGCCGAATCCGCCGCACCAGCCGCCTGACCTGCGCCGGTGACTTCCCCGGATACCCGCGCTCGCGGATCATCTCGTAGACCCGTGTAGCGCAGATGCGAGGGTACTGCTTCAGCGTCTCCTCGATGAACGGCACGAACGCGTCCAGAATCGACGGCCGCACCTGCCGACACGCCCGCCGACTCGAAAGCCCCAGGGCGCACCGCACCGTCTCGTGGTGCACTCCCAGGGCGGACGCAATCGTGCCCACCTTCCAGTGCTCCGCATAGTACAGCCGCCGGATCTCCGCTCTCTTCTCCGCTGTGATCATGGCCGGCCTCCTTCCCCCTCAACATCGCCGATACCCGGGCACCGGCCTCCGCCATTCCGGTGACGGCCACCACACCACCCACTGCGACTTCCGGCCGCACACCACGCATCGGACCGGCTTCTCCAACCGCACCGCCTGCTCTTCATGGACTTCCTCCTGCTCGGGAACCGCTGACTCTGCGGCCACCATGGCCGCTGCCGCCGCCCCCGCCACCTCCATGACACAGGTCGATTCAGCCTTCCCAGTTTGATCCGCCACGCACTCCCGTTTTCGCCTCCGACGAGCTCGCTCCGCATCACGATGATCCGCACGTCCTTCCGGGCTTTGCCGGTGCCTTGCCCGAGCTTGCCGGCAGCTCTCACGTCGGGCCTTCTTCCGGCACCCCTCGCAGCAGTAAGCTTGATTCCGGTCGTGACACCGGCACACACAGAACGTCGTGCCACACCAGCGGCACGGCCGTATCCGAAGCACTGCGCACAAGCCCTTGACCGCTCGTCGTGCTCCGGGATTTCCTCTTTCCAGCGAATCGTGCGATAACTGCCCATGCTTCCGCAGCCCTGCGGACCGCACGGGGGGGGCCCGGCTCCAACCCGGGCTCCCTCACGACCCCTCCCCAGAGCTGACTCGGCTGTACTACGAACTCCGACTACCCGCCAATTCCCGACCCGACCTCATGTCCGGATTCCCGCACTTCCTGGAGAGCGTCGACAGGTCAGGACTTAACACTTGACACTTGTCGCTTGCCTGCCGTCAGTTGCCCTGCAGACAACCTCACGAAGCATCAAGTCAAGTGTTAAGTGTTAAGTCCTGACCCCTACCACCCCTGACCCCTACCACCCCTCCGGGCAGCCGCAGTCCTCGTGGACTTCGCCGCCGGCATCGTCCTCGACCCGTACGTCGGACGGATCGTCCTCAGCGCCGCACGAGGCCGCTCCGAGCAGCACCGCGCAAGACAGGATTGCCACCAGGATCCGCTTCATCCCCTTCCCACCTCCCCGCACACGAAGTCGCTAAACAACCGGGCCAGCGGCGACAGATCGCGCCGTGAATCCCGGACCAGGAAGATGTCCCGCTTGAGCCGCACCCCCCGGATCCGCAGCGTGACCAGCAGGCCGGCCTTCACATCCGCCTCCACCGATCGGGAGGACATGACCGTAACCCCCAGACCGCTGCGCACCGCGTGCTTCACCGCATTCAGGCTGCCCAGGACGGCCGCCACGTTGAGCGCCGTCGTCCCGCCGGCCTTTCTCCATCGCTCTTCGAGCAGCCGGTACGTGCCGGACCCGCCCTCCCGGCGGACCAGCGGCTCGCCCGCCAGGTCGGCCGGCGACACGGACTTCCTTCCCGCCCACCGGTGATCCGCCGGGACGACGACCACCAGTTCATCTGACCAGAGACGCTGGGACTCGATGTTGCGCGACCGCGTCGCTGCCCCGACGAATCCCACCTCCACGTCCCCGGACTCGACCAGGCGAACCACCTGTGCCGTGTCGGCCACGGTCACGTGAGGGACGATCTCCGGTTCTTTCTGCCGGAACCGCACCAGCAGGGGCGGCAGGATGTCCTCGCCGGGCACGCTGCTGCACCCGATATGCAGGGCTCCTCGCTTCACCCCGACGAGGTTCTGCATCTCGAGCACCGCCCGATCGCGCCGGCGCAACAGCTCCACGGCATGGCCGTACAACGTGCGCCCGGCCGCGGTCGGCACCGTCGCCTTCCCCCGTCGCCTTCCCCAGTGGGTCGAGCAGCCGGCAGCCTACCTGCTGCTCCAGGTTCGAGATCCGCTCGCTCACCGAGGCCTGCGCCAGGTGCACCTCGACGGCTGCCTTCGAGAAGCTGCCAAGCTCCACGATCCTGCAGAACACTTCGAGCTGTCGAAAGTCGAACTCCACGGACGCCCCCTGCCCTGGAAGCACCATACCTCTTCGTGCGCTGTTTGTCGATTCCTATTAGAGCTATCGGAACTTCCGAACGTCCGAACGGGAAGCCATAGGAACTTCCAGTTGGATTCCGGTCAGTTCCAGGCAGTAATCTGTCCCTGACGTCTCGGGAGCCGGTGCCAGATGGCCCAGGGCTCACGAAGCGTCCTGTTCCATTTCGAGGAGGGGAGTGATGCTTGCCGCCAGGAAAGTGGTTGTGCTGATCGGATTCTGCTGCTGCGCTGCGATGGCCGGATGTGACAACGGAAGCGACAACGAAGGAACGGACGTGGTTGCGGGCGAGGGAGTTGCGGCCGGGGAGATACAGGAGATCAGCTTCGACGAGCTCAAGGCCGCCCTCGATGCGAGCGAGGACATGGTGCTGATCGACGTCAGGACAGCGACCGACTGGTCTGCCGGGCACATCCAGAACGCAATCAACATCCCGCTGGAAGCCGTGGTCGACAAGAATGGTGCCCTCGTGGACGGCGGCAAGGCATTGACCGATGCGGTCCCCGACAAGACGAAGAAGATCGTGGCCTACTGCTTCGGATACGGCAACGACCTCACGTTTGCCGAGGCCGCCCTGGACCTCGGATACGGCAACGTGTTCCGGTACGAGTGGGGCACGGCGGAGTGGGTGGATTCCAAGCACGAATTCCTGGTCGTCGAGTACGACGGGTTCAAGGCGTGGTACGACGCAGCATTCCCGTTCGACACGGGCAAGGACTACCTGGTCGACGTGCTCCCCGTGGCCTGGTACACGGGCGAGGACGCCGCACACCCGGGCGGCCACATTCCCGGTGCCGTGAACATCCCCATCGAGCTGTTCGCCAACCAGGACGGTACCCTCGTGGACGGAGGCAAGGCGCTGACCGACGTGGCGACTTCCAAGGACGGGACGCTGGTCATCTACTGCGGCAACATGGCCTGCGGCAAGAGCCTGGTCGGCGTGAAGAAGGCCGTGGAGCTGGGCTACACCAAGGTGCTCCGGTACCAGGGTGGCTGGCAGGAATGGCAGGACATGGGCAATGCGCTGAAGCCCGGGGCGGAACCGTAGGGACGTAGCCACAGCCCCGACCACGCGGGAGGGGCCGTGCCGATGTGCAGTGGGTAGTGGGCCACACAGCCCCGACCACGCGGGAGGGGCCGTGCTGATGTGCAGTGGGCAGTGGGCCACACAGCCCCGACCACGCGGGAGGGGCCGTGCTGATGGGCAGTGGGCAGTGGGCCACACAGCCCCGACCACGCGGGAGGGGCCGTGCTGATGGGCAGTGGGCAGTGGGCCACACAGCCCCGACCACGCGGGAGGGGCCGTGCTGATGGGCAGTGGGCAGTGGGCCACACAGCCCCGACCACGCGGGAGGGGCCGTGCTGATGTGCAGTGGGTAGTGGGTCACACAGCCCCGACCACGCGGGAGGGGCTGTGCTGATGTGCAGTGGGTAGTGGGCCACAAAAGCAGCCCCGACCACGCGGGAGGGGCCGTGCTGATGTGCAGTGGGTAGTGGGCCACACAGCCCCGACTACGCGGGAGGGGCCGTGCCGATGGGACATGGGCAGACAGTCGGGGAGAGTGGCGGTTGAACGAGCCGAATGCAGCAAGTTGTTTCGTCGCAGGCACCAGGAGGCGCAGCCGTGCCGGGAGAACGGTTCTTGCCGGTCTTTTCTGCACTGCACTCTGTTCGTCCTGCTCTGGGTCCGGTCCGCTCACGGGCAGTGAGCGGGCGGTTCCTCCTCGTCGGGGGGGGCGGGCACAGGGGTGATTCCGGAGTTCGCTGCCGGGTTCGACGGTGCACTCGTCAAGGGCATCTGCGGCTACCAGTTTCGGCAGACGCGCAAGGAGCGGTTCCACACCCTGGGCATTGGCGTCAAAGTGTTCCCTGTGACCTGGCTATCCGTCGCGGGCTACATCCCGCACCGCTCGATCCGGGCCGAGTACGAACCCTCTCAGCGGGACATCTCGGTGGACGTCTGGGGCGATCCAACGCTATCCGC
>VGRX01000224.1 GCA_016875215.1 Deltaproteobacteria bacterium | reverse complement strand
ACGACGCCAGCGGCTTCCCGTACCCCGAGGCCACCGCAGTGGCCGTACGCACCGGGCTCTGGTGGCATCGCCATCATCCGGACTGGCCTCTGCTCTCTCTCATCCCGGAGCTCAGGTATCTCGAGCAGTCGACCGATGCCCGGGGGATCGTGCTGCAGGCCGGCCGCGGCTATCTGTTCGATACGGCACTCGTGCTCGCCGCTCTTGCCGAAGCCGACAGGGCTGCCGTTCCCGGTTCATTCCGCCCTCTGCTTGCCCTCCTCAGGGGCAGCGTACCGGAGTTGCTCCGGAGGCGCCATGCCGTTTGCGGAGGCCCGGTGGGCAACACCTGGTCCACCCGGTTCGGACCGCACCAGCTCAAGTCACTGGCGCTCGCTGTACAGGCCGGTGCGCTGGCCCCCGATGACCCGGTGGTCAGGTCCGTCGTCGAGGAGCTCGTCGGCTTCCAGCAGGAGGACGGAGGGTTCCGACACCCGGAGGATGATGACGTCCTTCTGCATGCCCACTGCTACGCGCTGGAAGGGCTGCACATGCTGTCGGCCGCAGCGCTGCCGGAGGACTTCCCGGTCCTCGCCGTCCGCGGTTCGCTGGCCAGCGGCCTCGCCTTCCTGGTGGCGCGCCAGAACCGGGACGGGACCTTTCCTTCCCGCACTGCTGCGGCAAGCGAAGCGGCGGGCGATGTGACCGCCCAGGCCGGACGTCTGTTCGCACTGGCGGGTTTCGACCTCGAGCCCCGGACCCTCGAGCGCACGGACCGTGGACTTGCCGCGTGCATGGCTCCTTGCGGCCTCGTGCGACACGCTTCCGGAGCGGACCACAGGAACAGCTGGGCATCGCTCTTCGCACTCCAGTACCTGTGGGTGCGGTCGGGCGGTCTTCTTCGCAGGGAGGACATCTCGTGAGCCGTGGGCTCCCAGCGGAACGGGTGACGGTGCTCATTGCGGCCCGCAACGAACGGGCGACCCTTCCCGCTCTGGTGACACGGCTCAGGGAGTGCCTGCCCGGCCCGCCGGAAATCCTGGTCGTCGATGATGCCTCGACCGATGGCACTGCGGACGCAGCGTCCCGGGTCGGAGCCAGGGTGCTCTCACTTCCCCGGCACCAGGGCAAGGGGGGCGCCCTGCGGCAGGGCTTTGCAGCGGCAGCCGGCGACTTCGTCCTGACCCTCGACGCGGACGGGCAGGATGCCCCTGAGGACCTCGTGCGCCTGCTGGAACGCGCACGAGAAGGGGCTGACCTGGTGATCGGCTCCCGCTTTCTGGGCCGCTTCGAGCCCGGGGCGATCTCCCGACTCAACCACCTGGGAACGCTGTTCTTCAACCGCCTCGTCGGCGTCTTGTATGGCGTTGCCGTGACGGACTCCCAGGCGGGCGTACGGTGCTTCCGCCGCGACCTCCTGGAGCGGATGGTGCTGCAGGCCACCGAGTACGAGATCGAGACCGAGATGCTGCTCGAGGCGATCCGCCTGTCGGCACGTATTGCGGAGGTTCCCGTGAGGCGCATGCCCCGTTCTGCGGGAAGCTCGTCCTTTTCACGCGTGCGCCATGGGCTTCGGATCCTGTCCGTCATCCTGCGGAAGCGACTGCCATGAGAATCCTCGGCCTCTGGGACGGACACAACGCCTCGGCAGCGGCGGTGGACAACGGCCGGATCGTGGCTGCAGTGGCCGAGGAGAGGCTGACGCGTTCCAAGATGCAGCGAGGGTTCCCGCATCGGGCCGTGCCGCTGGTTCTCCGCCTGGCGGGTTGGAGGGCGGACGAGGTGGACCAGGTCGCAGCGGCCGGAAGGTACGGGCGGCTGCCCATGCGATTGCTCGATGGTTGGTATGCTGCCTCGGGAGTGTCCCCCGGCCCCATGGCACCGGCCCAGCGGGCTTCCCGGCACCTGGAGGGCATCACGTCGTACGTTCCCGGCATCCGGGCCGTCGAGAGTGCACTCTCGAGAGCTGTTCTTTGCCGCCGACTGGTCGGACTGGGCTTCCGGCGTGACGTGCCGGTGACGCTCGTGCCGCATCACGGGGCGCACGCCGCCGGCGCGGCCTCGATGCTTCCCGGGGACGGTGCGGTCCTGACCATGGACGGGTACGGAGACGGTCTGTGGGCCACGCTGCACGAACGGTCCGTCACCGGGCACCGCCGAGTCGAAACGCGGGCATACCCGTCGAGCATCGCGATCACCTACGGTGCGGTGTGCCAGGCGCTCGGATTCCGTGAGGGGGACGAGGGGAAGGTCACCGCCCTGGCCGCGTCGGGGGACCCCGCCCCGCTGCTCCCCCTGTTCCTTGGGCTGTTCGGACTGCACCCCGGGGCGTCAGCCGGTTCTCGTTTGCCCGACCTGCCTGCGGGCCGCACGACATGGGGACCGGGTCCGGCGTTCGGGGCACTGGGGGTTTTGCGGGGTGGGCTCCCGAGCCGGAACGAGTTGCGCCGGATTGCTGCGGCCCGCCCGGAGGATGCAGCGGCCGCGCTCCAGGCAGCGTGCGAGCAGTATGTCGTGGCGTTTCTCCGTACCCGGCTGAGCTCGCCCCCCGCAGCGCTGGGTCTGGCCGGGGGGCTGTTCGCCAACGTGTCCATCAACCGCCGGATCTCCGACCTTCTTGCGGAATCGGATGTCCAGGTGTTTCCTGCCATGTCCGACCAGGGGTTGTCGGTCGGCGCCGCTCTGGCCGTAGCCGAGGTGGCCCCGACGGTGGCCGGGACCGCAGCGACGCTCGCAGGGGCCGAGATGGCGCTTCGCTTCGGAACTCCCTTTCTGGGGGCCCCGATCTCGAACGGGCGGGCCGGCCCGGAAGCGTTGCGCCGCGGCCTGGTCGTAGAGGAAAGGCCGAATCCGGAGCTGCGCTGTGCCGAGGTGCTGGCCCGGGGCGGAACGGTCGCTGTGGTCTCGGGCCGCGAGGAGTTCGGTCCGAGGGCACTGGGCAACCGGTCGCTCCTGTTTCCCGCGGTTTCTGCCGAGATTGCGGACCGGGTGCAGGGGATGCTGCGCCGGAGCCCGCTCATGCCGTTCGCACCGGCCTGCCGTGCGGAGCGGGCCGAGTCGCTTTTCCTGCCGCCGTGGCCCGCACCGGGCCGGCCGGATCGGGGCCTGGGCTACATGACGTTTGCGGTCCGGGCCCGGCCGGAGACGCAGGCACGGTTCCCTGCCGCTGTCCACCATGACGGCACGGCCCGCGTCCAGCTCGTGACCCCGAAGGCCAACCCGCGCTTCGACGCGATCCTCGAGGCCTACGAAGGGCTCACGGGGCTGCCGCTGGTGATCAACACCTCGTTCAACCTGCACGGCGACCCGATCGTCCACGGCGAGCAGGACGCGGTCGAGACCTTCCTGGAATGCGGGGCGGACCTGCTGCTGCTGGGCGACCTGCTGGTGTCGCGGGGAGGAACCGAATGAGGCTCGGCCTTTCCTCGGTGCGCAGGCTGCCGATACCCTGGCACCTCGTCCGCTCCGCCACGCAACAGGGGGTGCCTTTCAAGGCAACCCTGGCGGTGACCACGCGCTGCCCGCATCGTTGCGCGCACTGCGGGATCTTCAGGAGGAATGAGCCGGAGCTGTCTGCCGTAGAGCTGGCCGACACCCTGGCCGGGCTGGATTCCCTCTTCTGGGTGGACGTGACCGGAGGCGAGGTGCTGGAGCGGGAAGACCACATCGAGCTGCTCTCGCGGCTGCACGAGCGGCTTCCCGGGCTGGCCCTGTTCCACTTCCCGACTTCCGGCGACAGGCCGGCCGAAGCCGAGGCCCTTGCCCGGCACGCGGCAGCGCTCGGACTCACCGTCGTGGTCTCGGTCAGCATCGATGGCCCCGAGGAGGTCCACGACCGCCTGCGCGGGAAGCCGGGGGCATTCCAGGCCGCAGTGGAGACCCTGCGCCGTCTCCGGAGCATACGAGGGATCCACTCCTACGCCGGGACCACGCTGGTTCCCTGGAACATCTCGTCCGCTCCCGCCAGCGTCTTCGACGCGTTGCAGAAGGCGTGCCCGGGCCTCGAGCCCTCGGACTGGCACGTCAACGTCATGCAGCGGTCGGACCACTACTTCGACAATCGCTGCATGGCCCTGCCCTCCAGGGAACAGGTCCGGGATGCCTTGCGCCGGGTCATCCGGTTTCGCGGGGTCCCATCCACTCCGTTCGCTCTCCTCGAGCTGGCCTACCAGGGGGTCGCGCTGGCGCTGGCCTCGACCCCTCGCCTTTCTCCTCCGGCCTGCTCCGCACTCCGCTCTTCCTTCTTCCTGTCGCCATCCGGGATGACGTATCCCTGTCACATCTGGGGGGAGACGGTCGGACAGGCCGCCCCGGACAACCCGGTGCGGGAGCTGGCACGGTCCGGGCGCTGGCGCTGGATCCGGTCGCTCGTTGCCAACGGCCTCTGCCCTCGATGCTGGACGCCGTGCGAGGCCTACCCCACGCTGATCAACCGATTCATCGACCCCGCCCGCCTGGGGGGGTGAGCCCGACACTGACTCTCCACCACCTCGCCCACGATCGACCCCGCCCGCCTGGGGGGGTGAGCCGGATGCGGCTGGACGCTGCGACTCCCTACTCGCAGGCGGTGGCGAAGCGGACGAGGGCGGGCGTGGCAAGGCCGTTGGTATCGATGCCGCCGAAGCGGAGCCCGGCCCTTTCCCACGGAACGTAGAACGACGCCGGGGCGAAACCCCGGGGTCGATGGTGACGGTCTGCAGGTCGGACAGGTCGCTGCCCGACAGCCCCAGCTCCACCCCCAGGGTCTTGTCCTCGACCATCACGAGCCCGCGCTGCGAGACCGGGTCAAAGAACAAGACCGGGAACGGAGACTCGAGCCACGGAAGCGCCACCAGCTCCTTCAGCGTAAGCTCCTTGAGATCGACCAGCAGCACAGAGCCCTTGCCGGGAGAGCCGCCGACCACCAGCATCTGCCCCTGCTCCTCCCGCAGCACCGCGGCATGTCCGTACCGCACGGGCAGCGGAGGCGTCGTCGTCGCCTCCTCCCATTGCCCCAGGTCGAGGCGGTAGCGCCAGAGCTTGGCACTGACGCCAAGCGGAGACAGCCCCCCGTAGACCCAGAGGGACAGATCCTTCCACCGGACGACGGCAGTGTGCGACGAGATGGCCCCGGGGCCTTCCCCGCACGGTCCGGCTTCCTCCCATTTCCCGCTCAGCGGATTGAAGGCATTGAACCGACACACCGGGGCAAGCGGCTGCGGTTCCATCCCCTGGGGAAACTGCCCACCGCCAAGCAGCAGGAATCGGTTCTTGTTCGGATCGTAGCTCAACGTGGCGAAGACCGCCGGGGTCTCCAGCGCGTCGCCCAGCGCATACCACCCCCCGCCGACCAGGTCCCGGCACCACAGGCGCATCGCCGGCAGTGAGCCGGAAAGCCCGTTCTCCAGGCCGCCGGCCATGCAGATCCGCTTGCCGACCGGGTCCATGGCGTGGGCCGCGGCGGCCAGCCCTCCAGGCCCCTCCTCGCCGTCCTGCACGTAGGCGCCCTGGCTCAGCCCCCAGCGGTCCCGCCGGAAGCGCCCCCCCTCGTCGAACCCCCCGGACAGGTGGAGCTGGTCGCCGGCCCAGGCGGCCACCGCCTCCAGGCGAGCGATGGGGGCGGTGGGCTCGTGGATCCACGCTCCGTCGGCCAGGCTGTAGGTCCACACGTCCCCCAACACCTTGCCGTCCTCCCCTACCCCGCCGAACAGGTGGAACGACGCCGGCCCGCAAGCCAGCGACGCAAGCCGGCGCTTGGGCGGCCCCATCGGGTCCGAGACCACCTTGACCTGCCCGGTGACCAGGTCGACGACGACGAGAGCGGCAGAGAGCTTCCCGGCCGGGTCCTCGCCGCCGAAGAGGCCCCCGTGGTTGGATACCGGATTGGAGCAGGATGCACCAAATGATAGCGGCGGGATTGCCGGCAGGGGCACGAGCTTTCCATCCGCTCCCACCAGGTAGGACGGGGCGTCCTCGGTCATCGTCCTGCCACCTGCAACGACGAATCCTCCCAGCCCATGTCTCGGGAACAGTGCGTGGCCGAATCGCAGCGCGGCCTCCGCCGGAATGTCGAGCGGCTTCCACGACTGCTCCGCTGCCGAGTACCGCCAGGAAGGGATCAGCTCGCCTCCACACCGGCCCCCGACGACGAACAGACTCTGCTCCTCGACCGACCAGGCCAGCGAGTGCGCCCAGCGCCCCTCGACCGGCCCGGGCGGAAGCTGCTGCCACGACGCGGAATCGCCGTCGAACCGCCACAGGTCGGCCAGGCACGTCTCTTCCCCCAGCCAGGGGAACGAGTGCCCCGCCCCGCCATGCAGGAAGAACTGCCCCCCCTCCGGCAACTGCACCACGGCATACCCGCGGCGGGCCGGAGGCTCCTCCTCTTCCACGCTGACGGCACCCCCGGCAAAGAGCTTCTTCATCCCCTCGTCCACCACGCCGTCACAGTCGTTGTCCAGGCCGTCGCACGTCGTCTCCACCGCCTCCCAGTCCGGCAGGAAGCCATAGTCGCAGTGCCACTCCCCGCCCTCGCAGGCAGCCCCCGGCGCCTCGGACAGACACACCCCCGGCTTCACACACGGCGGCGGGTCCGCAATCCCCTCGTCCGCCTGGCCGTCGCAATCGTTGTCCACCAGGTCACACTTCTCCGGCTGCACCATGCTGGCCGTGCCGCCCGGGTTGGTCGAACAGGTGGCAAGCCCCGTCGAGAGGCTGCATTCCACCTGGCCGATACCGCATGCCCCCACCCCCTTGCACGGTTGCCCCAGCGGCGTGCCCTCCCACTTCATGTCCTCGTCCACCACGCCGTCGCAATCGTTGTCGAGGGAATCGCACGTCTCCTGGGCCATCCCGTTCCAGGTCGAGCAGGTCGCCCCCTGGCCGTCCGCGCTGCAGACCACTTTCCCGCCCACGCACAGCCCGGCTCCGCAGCTTTCGGCCAACCCCTTCTTGACCCCGTCGAAGTCGACCACCGAAAAGTCCTCGTCGGTCAGCCCGTCGCAATCGTTGTCCTGGCCGTCGCACCACTTCTCGGCCCCCTTGCTGTAGCTCTCGATCCCGGCGGGGTCGCAGACCCAGACGCCGCTGTGACACGAAACCACGAGCTTGTCCGGGAACTTGGCGCACACGCCCTGGAGCGGACACAGCGAGACGTCGACCAGGAAAAGCTCCTCGTCCGTGGCGCCGTCACAGTCGTTGTCAAGGCCGTCGCACTTCTCCTCCTTGCTCTCGTCCACGCTCCCACCGGCCATGGTCGAGCAGATGGCAGCGAAGTCCGGACCGCACTCGACCTCCCCTTCGCCGCACGCACCGTCTCCGTTGCAGGTCTTGCCCAGAGCGATCCCCTTCCAGGCCATCCCCTCGTCCGTCGTGCCGTCGCAGTCGTTGTCCACGAGGTCGCACCGCTCGACCTCGGAGCGATCCAGGCTTCCGCCCGGTCCCGTGCTGCACCCCC
>VGRX01000223.1 GCA_016875215.1 Deltaproteobacteria bacterium | reverse complement strand
ATCTTGTCGTTCTCGCCGTGGATGATCCCCTTGTAGACAAAGGCGACGGCGAAGTCCTCGGGGAACTCGGGCGGAGGGGTTCGAGCGTCCTCGGGCTCGACCTTGACGTCCTTGCCCGGAGGAGGCGACGTGTCGTCCGCGTCCTCACCGCCCGTGAGTTCGGGCGGCACGAAGTCAGGACCGGAATCCGTTCCGCACGATACCGGCAACGCAAGGAAAAGGCAGCACAGCATCCACCGCATGGGGACCCTCCGTGGCGCCCTCATTCTACCCACGGCAGGTTCCGGCAACAACGGCTTTCGAAACCGGTTGCTGCCGTTTCAACAGCCCCCACGGTATCGGCCGGCATCGACCTACTTCTCAAACCGCCAGTCTGACGAGCATTCGCCGTTGACGCACTTCTCGGTGGACTCGCAGATTTCGTACACCTGCCATGCGATACCCGAGATATCGCACTCAATAACCGTCTTGTCGTCCTCAAGACAGACCCTTTCGGCTGGCCAACAGACCGGGCAGTACGCCATTGGTTCACCGGACGTCGACTCGGGGAGCTCCAAGCAAGGCCTGATCTTGCCAAGGCTATCTAGGCAGGGAGAGAGGTTCCAGGACGTCGCATCATCTGTGCATGGCATAGACATGGTGGAACGACGACGTTCTCGAATCGCCCGGCCTCGCAAGAAGAAGGACAAGACCGCAGCCCCGGACAGCGGCCGGGCACGCAGGACAGCCCGAAGGGCCGATGCACGAAGGGCCGCCAAGGAGGCTGCCCACCAGACCCAGGCTCGCAACGAGACAGCGACCGTCAGGCTCGTCGAGGAACTGTGCGCGGCCAGGTGGCCGACGTCAAGTCTTTTTGTGCATCGCAGGACTAACTTTCGCTTAACAGCCAGGGACCTGCCGGCACCGACCGACCTGACTAAACGCCTCGCCGAGATCCTCGTGGCCGTGGGCGTGGACGAGTCGGCCCGTCGGGGCTTTCTCGGCAAGCTCTCGGGCCTGAGCGTCAACGGTGACGGCAAGTAGTGCTCTCTCGACAGGTTCATCTCGGTTCAACAGGCGGTCTTCAAGCGCAGACCCGCACCAGTGCTGGGCATCGGCTTCGAAAGCCGATTGAGCTCTCAAGGCTCCGCATACCCGCCCAGAGTCTTGTCGAGCCACATCTCTGCCACGTTGCAGGCACCCTTCGGTGCGTAGTAAATGCCGTCCAACTCTGTATGCGAGTCCGGCCCCCACGTCTTCGTTCTTGGCATCCGCACAAACTGGACGAAGCTGTGGGGTTCTTCCTCGGGATCCGAAAACTTCCCGCAACAGAGCGCAAGGCCGTGGAGCTTGACGTTGCTCTCCGTCTGCTCACAAACCTCAGCGTACGTGAACGCTGTGACTATGGACCAGCAGCGTTCCTCGTAGACCAGTGGGACGAGGATCTCGGTTTCGGGGTCGATCGATTCGGGACCTTCGCCGGGGGCGAACGCGTAGCACGCCTCGTTCACGACGAGCGTGATGTCGTCCGCATACCAAGCTACTGCGTGCAACATCTTGCACCAATCGATGACCATACACGAACTTGGGTCCTTTGCGCGACAGAACGCCTTGGCCGCTGGGACACCCGCACACCCTTGTGCTCCGCACCACATTCCCTCGCACTCGGCGTCATCGGGCGTCCCAAAATCAGTTGCGGGACCGATATCTTCTGCTGGCACCGTGTCCGTCACGGTCGCCTCGGCCCGCGTCTCGGCCCCTGCCTCGAAGGCATCAGGACCGCTGTCAGCCGAGGACACCACGGTACCCCCGCAGCCGAGGCTCACTGCCACAAATGTCAACAACGCTTCCGCCAACGGAGATGTCAATTGTTTCACCATTGCTGCCTCCTCAGGCGTCGTCAGGTCGCCAACGTCAGAACCATCGTTCGAAGGCATCTCCACCTCTATGGCGCCCCCTGGTAGGTATAGAGTTGATCCCGGCCTGGCGCGTTGGCAACGAACACCGCGTCAGTGAGTCCGTTGGCGTCCAGGTCCGCACAGACGATCTCCTCGCTCAGGTCAAGCGTCTGGCCGAAGTCGAAACCCAGCGCCTGATGCTGCGATACGGGGATCCACCCCGGGCCGAAACTGAAGACAACATTGCTTTGGAAATATGCGTTGTTGATGTCGCCGTTCGCGTAGAAGATCATGGGGACGGTGGGCTGACCCTCCATGTGACATACCGAGATCCCCTGGGTCCATTCGACAGAATGCACGTGATCGAATCCGGGAGTTTGCGACGGGAAGCCCGGCAACTTGTCCGACAAGTCCATGAAGTGGCCAGAGCCGGTGTTGATGCACAGGATGTTCTTCGCGTTCTGGTGGCGAGCAAACAGGAGATCATTCTTGCCATCGCCATTGAGGTCCGCACACTCGATGTCGTGGACAAAGTAGACTACCGGAATGCCTCTGTAGAACGCTTCGTCGAGTCCGAAGGAGAATGCCCCGGTCTCCGCCAACTGGTTCATGAACACTCGCGGCTGTATGGTCCACTCGTTGGGATCCGGCACATGCTTGCCGCCTTCCACCAGATCAAGGTCGCCATCCCCGTCAAGGTCACAAGCCGTAATGACGTGTCCGTCCAGGTGCGCCGTAAGCTCAATGAGGTCGCTGTCGTCGACGAACGTCCCATCGCCCACACCCATGTAGACCCGCGTCCTGTGGGAGCCGCCTACGATCGGCTGGTCGGCATAGGGCCAATGGGCCGTAGGCAGAAGAATGTCCAGATATCCGTCCTGATCCAAGTCCGCCAGCGTGACGTGACGGGAAACCTCGGAGTCAGGAACAGGCAACGAGCCGCCAATGTCGAAGAACCCCCGGCACACACCCGGACCGACCTTCTGCTGCAAGAGCACTATGTCGTTCCGGCCGCGAAACGGGAAGCCGGGGACCGGTGACTGAGGGTCTGCGTCAAGGTAACCCGCCAGGACCAGATCCATGCAGCCGTCGCCGTCTAGATCCCCCGCAGCCACAGAAGAGTAGTACCCGGGAATGACCGGAACTGCGAGGGTTGTCCAGTCCGAGAACGAGCCGCTGAACCTCACGTGCAGCGTCGGTTGGTAGGCCGCGACGTTCTCGCTGGTACTGCCTCCGTACACCCGGAATAGCAAGGTTGCGGATCCTTGCGGCAGTTGCTCAGCGAACAGGACCGCCCCGGTGGTCTGAGTGGCCTGGTAGTCTGGAAGCAACCAGGTCGAGTTGGCGAATGGCGGGCGCGGGGGCAGCGGATACGCTGCATAGTCGATCGCATTTGCCAGGTCAACTCTGCCCGGGGCGTCAGTCTTCCCAATGAATGAAGCGGAACCGTCCGTAGCAACCGTCTCCACCGTCTGCTTCAGCCGCGCGATGACGCGGAACGGCTGCCTCAAGAACTCCGGCGGGTCGAAAGACATCAGGAACGCAGCGGCACCTGCCGCTATCGGTGCAGAAAACGACGTTCCGGAGTAGTGTGCGTATCCCATAGTTGGAGGCTGACCGTCTGCATAGTTCACTTCCTCCATCTTCTCCCCCGGTGCCGCCAGATCCACTGCACCCGGACCGTAGTTGGAGCCTGTGCTGCCACCGTCCGCAAGGCACGCCTCGGGAGGTTGGGCTCCCCCACACCCGTACCAAACGTCAGAGAATCGGTCCCAGAAGTTCGAGGCCCCCACCACAAGCACGCGCCTGGGGGTCACATTCTGTGGGAACCGCCAGAAGCCGCCATTGACTTCCCCCCGCAATGGATCTGACGCCAGGCCGAGGTCGATTGCATCATTGCCAGCAGAGAAGACGTACAGCGCGTTCGGGTCTGCAACGCCATGGAACTCGCGATTCGCATCACGAATTGCCGCAAGATACTTCGTTTCGTCCCCACCAAACTGCTCTCCAAACAGGTCGTGCAAGTGGCCAGCGGAAAGATTAACAACCTGGGCCTTCTTCATTGCGAGCCAGGCCATGATCCTGGCCGCTTGGCCAGTATCGTACCCGACCGCCATAAACTGGGCGTTCGGGCTGACACCAGTCAGCATGAAGTCATTGTGGACGGTGGCCCCGATCAGCCCGGCGATCGGGGTCTCGTGGGCGTTCTGCTCTCTGGCCACGAACTGATCATGGCTCGTTTCCCACAACCGTCCCCACGCCCTCCCCAAGGGGATGTCGACACCATGAATATCATCGAGGTAGCCATCTTCGTCATCATCGAATGCGGCCAGGAGAGCCTCCTTGGGGTCATCCTTGCACCCGTTCGGGTTGTTCACGGGATCCCACACGCCGTCGGCTTGGAGGCTTTCGGGGTTGAAGATGTTGTCGTGGCAACTGAAATCGTCATCAATTCCGTTGCGCAAGAGCCCCGTCGTCTCATTGTGGATGAGATCCTTCACCTCGGGGTCCTCGAGATCGGTGTACCCGTCCCAGTCGTCGTCGATCCCGGCGTATCCTGGCAGCCCGTCCGTACAAAGGTCAAAGGGCCCCATTTCCGCGCAGTAGCTGTGCAAGTCGCAGTCGTCATCGGAATTACAGATGTTCGGGACGGCCCCCTTGGTACAGAAACACAGGCTCATGGCAGAGGTGCCGCAAGAGCATTCACCATCAACGAAACCGCAGTCGGAGGAACTGGCGCACAGATCCCCTACGTCTGGCCCCAGTCCGGTGTAGGGATCCTTTTGCACCTTCACGCACTTCCCATGCCAGGGTATGTGCATCTCGACATAGTGGTGGGGATCCATCAGCTCCTTGTACATGGCGCACTCGTGGCAGTTCGCAGGAATGCAAGGTTCCGGCAGTTCAACTTGCTGGCGCACCTCGGCAGCTTTGCAGTCGGGTAGTCCATTGGCCGGGTTGGCATCGGGGCAATGCCCTGATACGAGTTGGCTCGGAAGACAGCACTCCATCTGGCTGGTCCATACGCCGGCCTTCAGGTCGTCATGCATCCACCCGAACAATCCATCTACCCCCAGTACTGCTATCGTGATCTTTTGGCCGGCATTCATGACTTCCCATATCTGGTCCTTCGACTCGTCCCATCCGATATCTGCCCCGCTCCGCGAGCAGGCGACACAACTTCCGGGGCTCCCACCAGTGGGGCACGTGTCGCCAAAGGGCGGAGACGATAGCGGCTGACCCATCCCTGTGGCACAGGAAGTTCCTAGAGCGCACTCCGAATCATCTGAACAGTCACAGAATCCGGTGCCGAAGTTGCAGGACTGACCGTTCGGACACGGCTCCTGAAGGGAGCAAGTGTAGTGGTGAGCGTACATCACGAACGGATCAGCGTGGTGCAACTGCCAAGTACCGGACTTGCCGTAGTCTGGGTCGTTCGGGAAGTCCGCGGGCGCGGCGTCCTCCTCCAGCGGGAACGCTATCGCTGATGCCAGGACATCGGGCTGCTGCCGGAGCGTCGCCGCGGCCGCAGCCAGATCACTCCATTCCGGGAGACGGATCGTCATCATCGCCGACGGGGCGAACCAGTCAGTGATCGTTCCCCCTACCAGCTCGGCAAGGGACAAACGATCCTCGGCAAGCAGTCCCTGTCGCACCATGATCACGAGGCTGTCCGGGAACTGTTCGATTTCCACCCGGATGGGCAAGCGCAGCACGTTCCGCGCTCCCAGTTCATTTTCCGCCATCAGGACGATGCCGTTGTCCACATACCGGGGGCCCCCAGCTTCTCGAAGGGGGAGACGGACCTCGAACTGTCCGGCCTGCAGGTCTACCGCGTTCTCGTTGACATAGAGTTTGGCGTGAGTGATGCGGTAGTCGTCCAGCACGAATCCCCGCACAAGGATTTCGCCCGTCCCTGTCGGCAGCATCCTGAGCGGTTCTGTCCGGCTGACACTCGTGTTGATCGGTTCGAACAGCCCCAAGAACGGACCGCACTGTGAGCGATCGGCCTGGCAGATGCCCGCCACACAGGCCCAGTCCGTGCAAGATCCGTCGCCGTGGCATTCCGCTCCGTTGGGAGCCAAACTTGTGAATGCACATTCCCCAGAACGGCAAGCTTCCAACCGGCAGGCATTTCCTGTCGAGCAGGGCGTGCCATCAGCCAGGAAAGCTCCCATGTCGCGACACGCTCCAGCAATACAGGCGTAGCGCCCACATGGTTGAGACCCGCTACATGGGGCAAAATCTGGATTCGGCTGCAATGACGTGCATGAGCCGCCAGCGCAAGCTCCCGTATTGCAGACAGTCTCACACGGGGTTGCGTCCGGAACAGACTCGGCCGTTGTGCAGGTGCCGCTGCTATCGCATCGATGGACCATGCAATCGTTCTGGTCGCCATATGCTGGACACGGGGTCCCAGCAGGCAGGGTGCCGACCATAACGCACTGCCCGCCAACACACATGTGCACCCCGCAGTAGTCATCCGCAGCGCACCGACTCCCGTCCAACGCCCCATGGTCGGCGATGACGCACTGCCCAGAAACGCATTCGTACCGCTTGCACTCATCGGGTCCTGAACATGAGGCATGGTCCACAGCATTCTGCACCTGACATTC
The DNA here is from genome assembly GCA_016875215.1 of Deltaproteobacteria bacterium. Lineage (GTDB taxonomy): Bacteria > Myxococcota_A > UBA9042 > CAIXZC01 > CAIXZC01 > CAITUV01. The sequence continues at coordinate 930 of VGRX01000223.1, read as the reverse complement.
GCCCGTTTGCGGGTTGCAAGCTCCCTCAATAGTGCATTCGTTTCCGTCCGGCTGGCACGCCGGGGCAGCCCCAGCAGCGGGGGCGCAGAGAGCCAAGTCGTTGCACTCCGCGGCTGCGAAGCACGTCCCCTTGAAGAACGTGCACGCCGCATTCTCCTGGGCGATCTCCAACGGGAAGCAGTAGTTGCCATGCCCAGTTCCAGAGTTGTCCGCACAGTCCCACAAGCCCACGCAGGCCCCATAGCATTGGACTTCCGCACAGCCAGTGTCAAGGCAGTGACACGACTGGTCGAAGCAGTCGGCAGCCGTGGCGCAAGCTATCTTGGCCGGATGCTGACAGATGCTGTCGATGCACCGGTCGGCTGTGTTTTCGTTCCCGTCTCCGCAGTCCGAATCGTGCGTACAGCAGTGGTTCGGCGACGAGTCAAGGCAGTGCGAAACGCAGTGGGAGTATCCTGCTCCATAGCTGGTGACGCTGACCGTCAGATCCAAACTCTCGCCCTCAGGGCATGCTCCCGTGAGTCCAGGGAAGTCCAGCGGGCACACTACCGGCAAGGCGTGGTATGAGGTCATGCACGCCCGAACACAGTCCTGCTGCCCCTGTGTCGCCTGAGCCAAGCCGTGCGGCTTGAACAGGCACTTGCCCACCGGCGCTCCTGAGGCCGTCTTGATACAGACGCCGTCAAGACAGCTGTCTCTGGACAGGCACTGCTGGTTGTCGGCACACAGAGTATCAGGCAGGTGGCACTGGTGGTCAAAGCCGCAGTAGTACGCCTGCGATGCCCCGGCCGTCCCAGCCCCGTCTGGCCGACGTCAAGTCTTTTTGTGCATCGGCGACAGTTATCCTTGTGCGTGAGTCGTCCAGGAGTCCCTCCCACGGTGCAGCTGGTTTTCAAGGGGACGTAGTCCCCGTTTCCCAGGGGGCGTAAG
>VGRX01000222.1 GCA_016875215.1 Deltaproteobacteria bacterium | reverse complement strand
GAACACGGTCTGGTCGAGGATGCTCTCCCGGACCTTCTCCTCCATGAGGCTCAGCCGGAACTCCCGCTGCCGCACCGCTTCCTCGATCTGCGGCCGGCTGATGAGCAGCGCCCTCTGGTCCCCTGCAATCGCATCCGCCTCGATCAGGATGTTGCAGATGTGGTTGAACTGGAGGGTCACCTTGTCCTGGCTTTCCACCAGCCTCGACCCGAACTCGACGACTGCGGCGACACCGTCCCGGTCCACGGGGCGCAGCTTCTCGTTGCGGCACATGGTGGCCACGAAGCGTGCGTACTCCTCCACGGTCTCCCGGTTGCGCGTCATCTCGTAGTCGAACTCCGACTTCACCTGAAACAGCTTGCGGAACTCCTCGTCGTAGCGATGCAGCAGCTCGTACACATGGGCCGGCCCCACCAGGACGATCTTCAGGTTGATCGGGATCGGGGCCGGTTTGAGCCCCGACGTCGGCAGGTAGCCGAGGTGCTCCCCAAGGTCCTCGATCGTCGTCTGGCGGTAGCGCAGGATGTTCTTCAGGTTTTCCCACACGAGGGGATAGGTGAACAGGTCGGTCGTGTTGATGAGCAGGTAGCCGCCGTTGGCCTTGAGCACGGCCCCTGCCTTGATCATCGTGAAGTCGGTGAAGTACACGCCGTTCTCCACCTTCTTCTCGATCTTGCCGAACAGGTTGTAGTAGCTGGGCCGCGGCTCCATCACGACGGGGGCCCCGTTCGCCCCGCTGTTGTCCACCACCACGTTGACCTTGAACTCGACAAACTCCCGTTCCTCCACCTCGGGCGGCGGCTGCGGCCGTGATTCGTCGCGGATGAACTTGCCGAGGTTCTCGAGGACATGCTCCTGCACCGCGTCCAGGTGCGCGGTCAGCCCGGCCACCTTCCCGTAGCGCCGCTTGAGCCTCCGAATCGGCACCGAGCAGACCCGCCGGGCCAGTGCGAGCTGCCGCTTCTTGATCGTCTCCTGCGTGGAGGTCTCCACCGCCCGCGTCCTGGCCACGAAGTCGTGGATGTACGGCTCGAGCTGCCGCCGCCGCTCCTCGATCACTTTCTTGTCCGAGTCGGACAGGGCCTCGTACTCCTTGTTCGACAGCGGCTTGTCCTCGAGCATCGGGATCGTGATGAGCCCGGTCTTGGTGGACTTCACCGAGAAGCCGATGTCCGCTGCCTTGCGGGTCAGAGCCGAGAAGTACTCGTGCTCCTGCGCCAGGCTCCGGCTGATGAGCGCCTGCACCTCCTCCTGGTGCCCCTTGTCGCGGAAGGCCTGCGGGAGCTGCTCCTTGAGCCCGGCAACCAGCCAGTCCATGTCTGCGGCGAACTGCCGTCCGCGCCCCGCCGGCATCTCGATGGCAACCGGGGCCTCCTTGTCTCGGAAGTTGTACACGTACACCCAGTCCGGAGGCGTCGGACGACGCGATGCCGCCTCGTCGAGCGCGGTCCTGACTATGGTCGTCCGCCCGGTACCCGATGCCCCGGCCACGAAGATGTTGTAGTTTCTCTTGTTGATCGCCAGCCCGACCCGCAGCGACTTGACCGCCCGATCCTGCTCGATCACCCCGTGGAGCACCTCCAGGTTATCCGTCGTGTCGAAACCGAATGCCGACGCGTCGCAGGTTCTTCTGAGCTTGTCGGCTCCCAACTCTCGATTGCGTGCCGTCACCTTCACCTCCCTACAGATCCACCTGACGAAGATATCGTGCGGCCACCTCGGGGGCCGTCGGGTTGATGTAGAACCCGGTCCCCCACTCGAACCCCGCCACGTTCGTCAGTCGCGGCAGGATCTCCAGATGCCAGTGCCAGTCCGCCTCCAGCGTTTCCCACCAGCGCGCCCGGGTGCTCTTGCTCAGCACGCTGGGACACGTGTGCAGCAGGAAGTTGTACGGCGGATTGTCCAGTGCCCGGTTCATCCGCCGCAACACCTCCTTGAGGTGGTGCGCAAGCTTGAGCAGCAGGTCGTCGTCCTGCAGTGCGAAGTCATGACTGTGGCGCCGGGGATAGAGCTGCATCTCGAACGGAAACCGCGACGCATACGGACAGTACGTGGCGAAGAACTGGTCCATCCACACCATCCGCTCTCCCGACTGGTGCTCGAATTCCAGCAGATCGCAGAAGATGCACCGCTCCTTCAGTCGGTAGTGCTCCTGCGCCGAGACCAGCTCCATCGCCACCGTGCGCGGGGTAATCGGCGTCGCCATGATCTGCGAATGGGAGTGCGCCAGCGATGCCCCGGCAGCGGCCCCCGAGTTCTTGAACACCAGGATGTACCGGAACCGGGTGTCCTTCCGCAAATCCACCAGCCGATCCCGGTAGACCCGCAGCACCAGGGCAATCTGCTCGACCGACAGCTCCGCCAGCCGGGCCGCATGGTCCGGCGTCTCGATCACCACCTCGTGCGCCCCCACCCCGCTGACCATGTCGTAGGGACCCGCTGCCGTACGCTCGAGATCCCCTTCCACGCGCAGCGCGGGGAACTTGTTCGGAACCACTCGGACCCGCCACCCGTTGTGGGCCGCGTTGTACGGATACTGCGCAATCGAAGGGGGCGTCAGCCCCTCCCGGCCCGCACAGAACGGACAGTCCCGTCCGTTCCCGTCAGCAAGCGTCGGCCGCTGGAACTCCACTGGACGATGGCCGCGCTCGCTGGCCACGATGACCCAGCGCTTCTGCACGGGATCGTGCCGGAGCTGGGAGCGGGGGTCCCCCTCATACGTGCCAGTTTTCCACATCCAGCTCCTCCCCTCGAATGGCAAAGACGATGTTGTCCATGGCCGGGAAACGCTCGTATTCCCGACCGCGCTTCGTCACGACCAGGTACATCTCCACCACCGTCCCGCTGCCCACCTCCCCCGCGTCCGAGAGCTCCTGGAACGGTACCGCTACCTCGAGCACCGATTCCACCGCAGCCTCGGCCCCCCGGAACCCCTCCCCGCCTTCCACCCGGGCAACCGCCACCCGCCCACGCGGATCCAGGTACACCCGCAGATCGCGGCGCTCCGGCCGCACGAACCGCAGCACCACGCCGATCCGCTTGCGGGTCATCCCGTCCCGCAACGGCTCCGACGCCTCGACCCTGAAGTACACCCGCTCCCGATCGAAGCCGAACCGCACCTCCACGACCAGCGGATCCGGACGGTGCGAGAACGCCCGCGTCATCACCACCCGCCCCGAAGACATCCACTTGTAGTAGCTGTCCGCTCGGCCCGTGACGGCCGGGCTCACCAGGTGAGCCGGCTGCTCCACCAGGCTCCGCACCCGGCTTCCCGGATCCAGAGGCCAGTCCAGCTCGTCCGGCGGATTCATCCCCAACTTCAGGTAGATGGCACGGATATGATCCCGAAACAGCCGATCGAACTCCGCATCATGCACCGACGAATGCCCCCGACCGAACCACCAGAACCAGTCGGAAGCCTCGGCCCGCAACACCAGGTCCACCAGCTCCTCGCGCTCGTGCGGCCCGAGCTTCGTCCGTTCGAGCTGCGGCTGCGCCGCTCTCCGGGCAGCCGCCAGGTGCTCCCACGCCCGGTTCTTCACCGGATCGCCGATCCAGGTGCGCAGCGTGCCGTCGATCCAGGAGCCGGTCTGGATGCCCGAGAGCTCCTCGAGCTCTCCCGCCTCCGCCAGCACCGAGGACGGGGTCACCACGCGGAATCGGGGGTGATCCTGCAATGCCGCATACAGGGTCTCCACGAACCGCATTCCGCCGTGAACGTAGTACTCCCAGGCATTCTCGCCGTCCAGCGCTATGGTCACCACCGGTTCCGGCTGCGAGCAGCTTCCCACGGCCTTCTCGAGCTCGGACAGGAAATGCGCCACCGCAACCTCCGGCTCCCACCGGCAATAGGTGAACCCGATCAGATCCGACAGCGCGGCATCCCGGAAGAACACCGCCAGCGGCCCCTTCTTCCACGGACGGTAGAGAAGGTCCTCGCGGCGGGAAGCCCGCCCCCGCACCGGGGCGGGCAGCAACTTCTCGTCGGTCACGACCCACCGGGCGCCGGCCCCCGACAGCATCGGCAGGAGTTCGCTCGAGAGCGCCCCCTCCGACGGCCAGACCCCGGCGATCGGTTGCTCCATCATCTGACCCGCCAGGGCCAGCCCGCGCTGGACCTGCAGCATGGCATCGTGCGGATGCACGAACTCCACGGGCGGAAGGTGCAGGTCCGGCAACCGCTCGGCCGCAGACCTCGACGTGGCAAGCAACGGCAGGATGGCGTGGTATTGCGGCGATGTCGACACCTCGATCCGCCCTTCGGAGAAGAGCTGCCGGTACAGGGGAACGATCCTGCGCAGCAGGTCGAGCGAAGCGGCCCTGAGCTGCCACTTGTCCTCCTGGGTGAACCCCCGCCCCCGTGCGAGCAGCGAGGCCACCCGCTCGTCCTTGCGCAGCTCCCGGCCGGTCCACGCCAGGAAGTACCATACCTGGAGATCGCGCCAGTCCTGGTCACGGAACCGGGCCGTCACATCCTCTACGTCCGCATACCGCGCAAGCTCCGTCAGCTCGACGAATCGCGGGTACGGCCGGATCATCGTCTCCGGGTGCAGGGCCATGAAGTTCTCCAGCAGGAAACGCTTCTCCTGCGGAGACAGCTTCTCAGGCTCCTCCATTCCCACCTTCAGGAAGACATCCACCGCCCTCTCGCTGGCGTACGCCTCGATCTGAGTCATCAGGCCGGCAACCAGGTTGAAGGTCGGCCGGACCCGGTCGAAACGGGATGCCAGGACGGCCATGTCGTAGTAGTCGCGCATCCCGTGGAGCAGCACCCACGGCAACAGGTACTCGCCCGAGACAGGGCTGGAGTACGGAGGCTGATGCATGTGCCACAACAAAACGACTGATGCGCGTCCGGTCGTCACCTGCTGCCCCGCTGGTGGAGAGGAGTCACGGTCCTCCGCCTGGATGCGGTGCGAGGGCGGGCGCCTACAGAGCTGCCCCGGTATCGGCCTCGTACCGCACTTCGATGGTGGCCTCCGGGTCCAGCACGTTGGTGAACGTGATGGCCTCGAGCGTCCCCGTGCAGTTCCCCTTGTCGTCCGGGAAGCAGCAGGACTGGGTCGGAGACTCGACCTTGTAGTCTCCCGCCTCCTCCGCGTCCCCCTGGACCAGGGGCGTGGTTTCCACGCTGCCGTCCTTGTTCACCTTGCTCATCGTCACGACCAGCTCCTCCCCCTTCTTGAGCTCCATGGGGAGGCAGATCTTCGTGACCCGGCGGATGATCAGCTCGGCAATCGTCTCCAGCGCAGGCACGATGCCCGCCTCGCCGCACAGGTTGGCAACCCGCCCGTTGGGACCGAACATCTCGGCGAGCTGCACGTAGCGTGACCCGAAGTCCGCCTGCCCGTAAGGGCTCAGGCAGACGTAGGTGTTCTTCGCCATGGTCGGGCTCTGAGGGTCCCCCTTGGAGGCGATGTAGCACTCCCGGATGCACTCCAGCTTGACCTCGAACAAGTCCTCGCACCCCTCGCCCTCCGGATCCTTGATGCAGGCCGCCGGCGCCCCTTCCTTCACCTTCTTGAACTCCTGGCACTTCTTGAGCTTGGCATCCTCCAGGCACTTGTTCGAGATCAGCGACGGCTCCTCTTTGTCCTTCTTGGACCCCTCGCCCTTCGGGATGCCGTCGCCGATGATCGTGGCCACCAGCACCTTGGCCGGATCCGACTTCAGCGAACGGAGCCGGGAGTAGTACTCCGCCACCGGCGTCAGCGCATGGATCGGCGTGCCGGGCGGATTCTGGAACGTGGCGATGTTCGGCAGACCGTAGATGTAGGGACGGCACTTGCCCGACTTGCAGTACCAGCCGTAGCCGCAATCCTCGTCCGCGGAACAGTCCTTGCACCCCAGGTCGTACGAGCAGTTGTGGTGCTCGAGCGACTGGAAATCCCCCAGCAGCGAGCACGAGTTGTAGTAGTCCTTCTTGATGATGCCGTGGCACAGCTTGATCTGCTTGCCCGACATCTGCGAGAAGTGCATGTCGGTCTTGCAGACCGCCTGCCCGCTCTCGTAGCCCGGACAATCCTTGTTCTCGTTGCAGGTGAAGTTGGGCGACGCAAACCGGGTGTCGATGCTGCAGTCATCCTCGTCCGTCACGAACACCACCACCAGGTACGCGTCCTTGCGCAGGAACGACTTGACCTGGTCCGGATTCGGCCCTGCGGGGTCGAGCGCGAGCCAGGAGGCCTTCAGCCCCTGCTCGATGTTCGCCTGGTAGGACTGCTGCGGCTCGAGCAGCGCGTTGCACTTGAATCGGTCCAGGGTGTTCATGGTCAGGAACTTGGGCAGCGACGACGGGCAATCCTTGGTATCGGGCGGACGCAGGCACCCGGAGTTCGACAGGCCGCCACCCGGCTGCTTGCAGTCAAAGGGGCACCCGGCATTCGGGGCATCCGAGCACTTGTCCTTCAGGCAACTCTGGTCCGCTCCGCACTCTTCGTTGAAGCAGAACTCGCCGCAGCAGTCCGAATCGGCCGCGCAGCGGAAGATGCAGAACGAGTTGATCGACCGGTTGAGGTTGTACATCTGCTTGGCCTCGTAGGCCTTGCACTCCCACCCCTTGCCGTACTTCTTGACGCAGTCCTCGTTGCCGAGGCAGGCATACTTCATCGTCTCGAACGCGGCCGGGGGATAGTCCTTGGCCGGTGAGTTCATGAACTTGCCCGCGTTCGTGATGGCATCGGTGGTCGTCACGGCAAGCCGGATGTCGATGTTGGCGAGGTACTTCTGCAGCTTCTCCACGAACTCGCCGAAGCTCTTCGAGAGGGCGGACTGCTCGCCCGACATCGAGGCCGAGTTGTCGATGACCCAGAGGAAGTCAAGCTCGATCTTCCCCTGCTTCTCGGTGATCTGGCTCACCTCGATCTTGAACGTGCTGGCCACGTCGTACACCGGGATGTCCTCACAAGACTGGAACCCGATGACTGCGACCAGCGCCAGCCAACCACCCGACCGGAAGAGACTTCGAAAAGACATGGCCACCTCCTTGGTGAAGCCTTTGTAGTAGTATATAGGATTAACGCGGGCTACGGCAACAAGAATTCTGCGCTCTGCGGCAACCGATCTGGGTTGCACCGCTTGCCCGGCAGGGGGAATCGTGCCAGAGTGGCGGGCGGAGAGCGGACGAGCCGGGGCCGCTGCGGACGACACGGAGAGCGGACGATCCGGGGCCGCTGCGGACGACACGGAGAGCGGACGAGCCGGGGCCGCTGCGGGCCACAAGGCGAGGGGACGATCTTGGGCGGGACGCGAAGGGTTGGACAGGCCGTGCTGCTGGACGGGTACGTGGACGAGCCGACTGCGCTCGGGGTACCCCCGTACGTCTCCCCCTACCCCCGCTATGTCGGAGGCCTCCTGTCGAGCCGCGGCGTCCCGGTGCGCTACGTCACCGCGGACTCGTGGCGATCAGACCCCGCAATCCGTTTT
>VGRX01000221.1 GCA_016875215.1 Deltaproteobacteria bacterium | reverse complement strand
TCGGACTGGTCGGACGTGTCGGACGGGTCGGACGTGTCGGACGTGTCGGACGTGTCGGACGTGTCGGACGGGTCGGACGTGTCGGACGTGTCGGACGGGTCCGACGTTCCCCCCTGTGACCCGGATCTGCCGTGCGACGACGGGGATCCGTGCACGGTGAAGGACAAGTGCATGCCGTCGGGGTGCGTCGGCACGCCCATGGACTGCTCCGACGACAAGACGTGCACGTTCGACAAGTGCGAGGCCGGGGAGTGCAAGAACCCGCTCAAGCCGGGCTGGTGTTTCATCCAGAACAAGTGCTGGCAGGAAGGGGCGATCCATCCAGACAACCCGTGCCTGGAGTGCATCACATCGCACAAGATCTACTCCTGGTCCGCCGACGACCTGAACAGCTGCGACGACTCCAACTCGTGCACCGAAAACGATGCCTGTGCTGACGGCCAGTGCATCGGCAAGAAGGTGAGCTGTGATGACGGTCAGCCGTGCACCGCGGACTTCTGTGCGGAGGGCGGGTGCCAGCACGAATGGCTGGACTCGGTCTCCTGCGAGGATGGTGATCTGTGCACCCTGGGGGACATCTGCATCGACGGTATCTGTTATGGGGGCGAGACGCTGCGCCTTTGCGACGACTTCAATCCGTGTACGCTGGACACGTGCGACCCGCTGGAAGGGTGCCTGTACATCCCTGCGGAGCTTCCGTGCGAGGACGGTAGCCTGTGCACCGTCGACGATGTCTGTTTCGCCGGGTTCTGCCAGCCGGGGGAATCCGCGGTGTGCGACGACGGCAACGACTGCACGACCGATTCGTGCTCGCCATTCGTGGGATGCAAGTACGTCAACAACGCGAACCCGTGCAACGACGGCGACCCGTGCACACTGGGCGATCTGTGCATGGGGGGGGTGTGCAAGAAGGGGCCGGGCAAGGCCGACTGCGAGGACGAGAACAGCTGCACTTCGGAGTGGTGCGCCCCCTACGCAGGCTGCCAGTACGCACCGCTCGTGGGGGCCAAGTGCAGCGACCAGGACGGGTGCACGTTCGGCGACCACTGCGAGGACGGCGCGTGCGCCTACCAGTGGAAGATGGAGTGCGGTGACGACAACCCGTGCACGGATGACGTCTGCGACCCTGCGTTCGGCTGTGCCAACGTGCTCAACTCGAATCCGTGCGATGACGGCAACGCGTGTACGACCGGCGACCAGTGCGTCAACGGGAAGTGCACCTCCGGGCTGGGCAAGCTCGACTGCTTCGTCAAGAACCCGTGCGCAGCGGGCAAGTGCGACCCGGTAAAGGGGTGCGTTATGACTCCCCTGGACGGCAAGCCGTGTGACGACGGCGACGTGTGCACCAGCGGCGACCAGTGCCTTGGCGGCGAGTGCAAGCCCGGAGGGAAGCCGGCCTACGACTGCGACGACAAAAACCCGTGCACCAAGGACTGGTGTGATTCGAAGCTGGCCTGTCAGCACCAGAACCAGGAAGGGCTGTGCGACGACCTCAACCAATGCACCAAGAAGGACCACTGTGAGGAAGGGGTCTGCGTGGGCCAGCCGGTGACCTGCGACGACGACAACGCGTGCACCGTCGACATGTGCGACATCGCCCAGGGCTGTCTGCACGAGGTGATCGTGTCCGCATTCTGCCAGCCGCAGATCGTGATCGACTACCCGCCGCGTGCGGCCAGCCTGGTTGGGCCTCCGTACACCGTGACGGTCAAGGGGCACGTCGTGCACAACGCGGGTCCGGTGGCCTGGGTGAACATCAACGGGACCGACGTGGCGGTGGGCAAGGATGACACGTTTGCCCTCCCGCTCCAGGCCGGCCAGGGGATGAACCTCATCAAGGCCGAGGTGTACGACCTGTTCGACGGCCACGACCGCGTGGTCCAGTCGTTCCTCATGAGCGGTGCGTACGTGCCGATGAACGTGTCGCAGCCGCAGGTATCGATGATTCCGGACGGCGTGATGATCTTCCTCGGCCAGAACGTGTGGGATGACAACGACCCGGCCCCCAACGACTTCGCGACGCTGTTCACCTACTTCTTCAACTCGATGAACGTGGCGTCCATGATCCCCAATCCGCTCTACGAGAACGGCAGCTACAAGGTGGTCGGGGAGAACGTGAAGTACGGGAAGTTCGCGGTGGACATCCAGTGCATCAACGGCGGGATCCACATCCAGGCGGTGCTGCCCGACCTGTACCTCCACCTGAACGCGAAGAGCAAGAAATGGTACCTGCCGAGCGCGTCCGGGGATGTGACTGCGAGCAAGCTCGTGGTGGACATGGACGTGATGCTGTCGGTCGATGCTGCCGGCAACGTGAAGGCCGTGATGACCAGCGTGTCGGCCGACGTGCAGGGGCTCAACGTCACGCTGGACGGGGTGCTGGGATTCCTGCTCAACTGGATCGTGGACTTCTTCGAGGGGACGTTTGCCGGCATGCTCGAGGACCAGGTGGAGGCCACTCTCAAAGACCAGCTTCCTCCGACGCTCGAGAAGGCGCTCGAGGACCTGGCGTTCGATTCGGAGTTCTCGGTCCCGCCGTTGTTTGGCGGGGCGCAGCCGGTCACGCTGAGCATGAAGTCGAAGGTCTCGTCGCTCAGCTTCACTTCGACCGGCGGCGTCATCGGGCTGTCCGCCGCGGTGGTGACACCCAAGAAGGTGGACCTGACTTCGCCCGGGACCATCACGAGGAGCTCGTGTCTCGGCCCGCCGGTGAAGTTCAAGTTCTGGATGCTCGACGAGATTGAGATGAGCCTCTACGACGACTTCCTCAACGAGATTCCGTTCGCCATGTGGTGGGCCGGGCTGCTCACGATTCCGCTGGATGCGCAGGCGCTGGGCGGAGGCAACTTCGCCCAGTACGGCATCGAGAACCTGAGCATGACGGCCAAGGCGCTCCTGCCGCCGATCATCACGGACTGCACGGACAACAAGAGCCTGGCGCTCCAGATGGGGGACCTCGAGCTCAAGGCCGCGTTCGTCATGTTCGGGATGCCGGTGGACGTGACGATGTATGCGTCGTTCGAGGCAGGGCTCGAGGTCGGCGTCGTGGACAACCAGGGGGTCACGGAGCTGTCCATGGCCGTGACGGAGGTGAAGTCGGTGGAGCTCGAGGTGGCCACGGTCAGCGAGAACCTGGTCGGCTCCGAGGATACCCTGCGCATGCTGGTCAAGAAGCAGGTGCTCCCGGTGTTCCTGGAACAGATCACCGGTGATGCGCTGGCCAGCTTCCCGCTCCCGGCGATGGACATGAGCGGGATGATTCCGGGTGCGCCTCCCGAGGCGAAGCTGTCCATGACTCCCATGTCCGAGTACCGGTCGGAGGGGTACACGGTGATCACGGGGACGGTCCATGAATAGGCTCCCCGTTCTCCTTGCGTGCCTGGTCTTCCTGTGGGCGTGCTCGCAATCCGCATCCCATGACGCGGTTCATGACGCGGTTCATGACGCGGTTCATGACGCGTCGGTTGACACGTTTCCAGACGTGCGGCACGACGCTGCGGACGGGGAGGCCGGCGGCCGGAAGTCGGAAGTCGGGACCGGAGAGGCCGCGGGAGACGACCGGCCGGGGACGGACGCAGGGACCGACGGCGGGAGCGATGCAGGGCTCGACGGCGGGCACGACGGGGGGCTCGATGCAGGGCCGGACGCCGGGAGCGACGCGGTGGAGGAGGCCGAGCTCGACGTGGAACCGGACATCCCCCCGCAGGCGTGCGAGCCTGGGAACCCCTGCGACGACCTCGACCCGTGCACGGTGGACCACCAGTGCGTGGACGGCTGGTGCGAGGGGGTCCCCTATGTGTGTGACGACGGCCGCTGGTGCACGCTCGACGCCTGCGACGGACTGGGGAACTGCGAGTACACGCTCAAGGTGGGCAAGTGTCTCGTCAACGGCATCTGTGCCAAGACGGGCGAGAACAAGCCGGGGGACGTGTGCCTGTTCTGCGACCCGGACAAGTCGCCGTTCGCCTGGGTGAACAAGCAGTTCGCTCCGTGCAACGACGCCAACGCGTGCACGACCGACGACCGGTGCTTCGACGGCGTGTGCCTGGGGAAGGCAGCGTTCTGTGCGGATGACAACCCGTGCACCCAGGACATCTGCGACGAGGAAGTCGGGTGCATCTTCCCGCCTGCCAATGCGGAGTGCGACGACGGGGATCCGTGCACTGCGCTCGACTTCTGCGTGGACGGGGAATGTCACGGTGGGTTCGCTCCGCCCTGCGACGACGGCAACCCGTGCACGCTCGACACGTGCCAGGCGGGCAAGGGGTGCTTCCACAAGAAGCTGAGCGATACGTTCTGCGACGACGACGACGCATGCACCGTGGGAGACGGATGCATCGAGGGAGAGTGCGTGCCCGGAGCCATGCTCCCGGTCTGCGACGACTGGAACGAGTGCACCAAGGACGTCTGCAACCCGAAGGTGGGATGCACGTTCACCCTGTTCGGCCACCCGTGCTGCATCAACGACATCCACCTGTGCGACGATGGCGATCCGTGCACGTTCGACGACTGCAACGTGAACACCGGGGCGTGCCTGTATTCACCCAACGACGGTCCGTGCAACGACAAGGATGCCTGCACCTCGGGAGACTCGTGCGTGCTCGGCATCTGCCACGGGGAGCCACTCGACTGCGATGATTCCAACCCCTGCACCATGGACTTCTGCAACCAGGTCACCGGTTGCGTACACGAGCCGCTCAACCAGCAGTGCGACGATGGCAGCGTATGCACGCTTGCGGACTGGTGCAAGGAGGGCAAGTGCCTGGGGACGGCCCTCAACTGCAACGACTACAACCCGTGCACGGACGACGTCTGCGACCCGGTGGCGGGCTGCAAGAACACGCCGAACTCGGCCCCGTGCAGCGACCAGGACCTGTGCACGGACAAGGACGTGTGCAAGCAGGGGAAGTGCGTGGGGCAGACCAAGAGCTGCGACGATTCCAACCCGTGCACGACGGACTCCTGCAAGCCGGCGGTGGGATGTCAGAACCTGTTCAACCAGGCCTCGTGCAGCGACGGGGACGAGTGCACCGAGGGGGATCACTGCTCGGGAGGGCAGTGTGCTCCGGGAATCGTGGTCTGCACGTCGTGCAGCTATGAGTTCTCGGACGCGGCCAACCGGGTCTCGGTCATGAAGATCGGAAAGGACAACAAGGCCGGCAATGCCCTGGACGTGGACGGGAACGGGACTCTGGACAACTCGATGGCGGGGCTGGCGGGGCTGGTCAACGGACCGCTCCAGGACTCGCTGGACAAGGGGAGCGTGCACCTGTTGTTCGAGCACCACCCGCTCAAGTCGGACGGCAACCTGTACACGCTGGCGGTGTTCGTCGGGGATCTCGGGCCGGGTTACGAGCAGTGCGACTTCAAGTCCGCGTACTGCGGGTACGCCGTGGATTCGGGGGCCATCGATTCCGAGACCTGCACGCCGGAGGTCCTGTTCGACAATGCGACGTTGTACAAGGGAAAGCTGTCTGCAGGGGGCAAGAAGTACAAGTTCCCCTGGCAGATCCCGCTGGCCGAGGGGACGGTGCTCGACATCGTGCTTTACAATGCAGTGCTCCAGGCCGACGTCACGGTGCAGCAGGGGGTGGCCAAGAGCATGAAGGGGATCCTCGCCGGAGCGATCCCGAAGCAGCAGTTCCTGGATGCGATCAACGCGGTCCCGGCCGAGCAGCTCCCGCTGCCAAAGGACATGATCGTGCAGCTCATCCAGGTGATGGTGGTCAACGACATCGATACCGACGGAAACGGCTCCAAGGATGCGGCCTCGATCGGCATCGCGTTCGAGGCGATTCCTGCCGGAATCACTGGGATCAAGTAAGTCCCCTTTCTCTTGACAAGGATTGGGGGGGGGCGATATGCTCACCGCACCATGTTTGGGGGAGTACTGCCATGATGAGACGACTGGCTGCCCTGCTGTTCCTGACTCCGGCTCTCGTTTGGGGGGTCGGCTGCACGACGCAAGAGGCGGAGGACGGGGGGGAATTCTCGCTGACCCTCCAGCCCCTCGATACTTCCTGTGCATCCGGCGCAGCCATGGCTGGGGTCGCCACGCTCCAGGTCACGGTGGTACGGAACGACCCTCTGGCGAAGAACCCGATTGTGCTCCGGGAGGATGCGTTTCCGGCCTCTTCCAAGGTCATCAAGCTGGCGGGGATTCCGGAGGGGGAGGACATCGAGCTGACGATCCTGGGGCTCGAATCCGACGCAACCAAGCCCCCGGTCGCCTTTGGCCGCGCCAGGGACATAACGGTCATCCAGGGAGAGCCCACGGAGGTGTCGGTGGCATTCTCCGGCCTTGGCAAGACCTACTGCATGACCCCGCCCAATGGGGCATCGAACACGATGTTTCCCACGCTGACGAAGCTGCCGGACGGGCGCATCCTCATGGCCGGCGGCTTCCGCAAGGTGACCGAGGACTCGGGGCGGTTCGAGATCACCATGCCGTCGGACATGGCGTTCATCTATGACCCCGACACGCACAAGATTGCCCAGGTGGGCAACACCATGAACAAGGGCCGCGGCGCCCACGGTGCCGCCTGGCTGCCCAAGAGCCAGCTCGTACTGCTGGTCGGCGGTACCGAGCGGATGTACATGGAGAAGAAGAACGATTGCTTCCCCTGGTACTTCCTGAAGGACAAGGCAGGGGACGTGGGCTACACCTACGAGCTGTTCGATGCCCGCACCGGGAAGTTCCTCAAGTGGGAAGGGGCCGAGTGGCCCGACGGGAAGCTGGATGCGGAGGGAAAAAAGGTGGTTGAGGAAGTGCACACGATGACCAAGCAGGTGCGTCGTGTGTTCCCGGCCGTGGCGGTGAACAATGACGGGACCGCACTGGTGACCGGCGGCGGGTTGTGGCCGTCGTGCGTGACCAAGTCGGAGACCGACTCGGACTACCAGGTGGCCGAGTTGTACCGGCCAAGGTCGGAAGGGTACGAGGGCGGGTTCATGAACTCGTACGGTGCGCTCACCATGAAGGCGATGCGGTCGGGGCACTCGGCCGCGCTGCTCGAGGTGAAGGACAAGCTGGCCTACCACATCTTCTGGGGCGGGACGGACGAGGGGGCTCCGATTGCGGAGATCTACAAGGAGTCTTCGGGGCAGCTCGACGGGAACTTCGGCGCCTTCTCCCCCGTGACCTGGCTGGACAGCGATTCCTACAAGAAGCGGCCGTATTTCCACACCATGACCCCTCTCAAGGATCGGCAGTTCCTGCTGGTCGGGGGCGCGGTGAACTCCAAGGGGAAGCTGAAGGTGCCGTCGTCGGGCGATGCGCACCTGGTTAAGGTGCAGACGGATCTCAAGGTGGGCGTCTCGTCGGTCGAGGGGTTGGGAGAGGGGCGCTACTTCCATACAGCCTCCACGTATGACAACGATCACGTCGCGGTGATCGGCGGCTTCTCGTCGGTGGTGCAGGGAGAGAACACGC
>VGRX01000220.1 GCA_016875215.1 Deltaproteobacteria bacterium | reverse complement strand
ACAATCGGCAACGAAATCGACATCGGAATCGGTATCGCCGCCGTCCTCCCCCCCCCCTCCCTCGGGCGGAGGCTCGACATGAGCTCGGAGAAGCTGGTCGTGCGCAACCGGCGCGCCACCTTCGACTACCACATCGAGGAGCGGTTCGAGGCCGGCCTCGTCCTGACCGGCAGCGAGGTCAAGTCGCTGCGGGACGGCAAGGCCAGCCTCGCCGAAGCCTTTGTCCAGGACGACGGCGGGGAGCTCTACCTTGTGCAGTGCCACATCGCCCAGTATCCCTTCGCCAATCTCCTGAACCACGATCCGCTCCGCCGCCGCAAGCTCCTCCTTCATGCCGAGGAGATCCGGCGAATCGTCCGGCGGATCACCGAGAAGGGCTACACCGCCATCGCCATCAGCATCTACTTCAAGAACGGGAAGGCCAAGGCCGAGATCGGGCTCGCTCGCGGCAAGAAGCAGGCGGACAAGCGGGAAGACATCAAGAAACGGGATGCCGATCGGGAGGCGCGGCGCGAGCTGCGTGAGCGGAATCGATAGCAGCGGAGGAACGACTCGCCATGCTTGATCGCTCCACACTGGCGGTACAGAAGGCCCTGGTCGCCCACCTCAAGCGCCGGCTCAAGCAGTACATCCCGCAGACCGCCGAGCTGGACCGCTACTACGAGGAATACCGGCGTGAGCTGGCGGACTTCGGCGTTCCCTCGTGGCCGGGCGAGCTGCTCGCCGCGATGGGGGCCGCCGAGATCGCTTACGTCGGCGACTTCCATACGCACATCCAGTCGCAGAAGCTGGTTGTCCGGCTGCTGGACATGCTCCGGGACCAGCACAGGCAGGCCATTGCCACGGATCCGAGCAGACCGCCCCCCCGCCGGGTCTCAGTGCTTGCCATGGAGGCCTTCCTCTCCGCACATCAGAAGCACCTGGACCGGTTCAACACCGGGGAGTGCACGGCGGACGAGCTGCTGCACGGGGTCCGCTGGGAGCGCACCTGGGGATTCCCTGCCGCAGGATACGTCCGGATCCTCGAGACCTGCCGGGAAAACGGAATCCGGGTCGTGGGGATCAACTCGATTGCCCGCGGCGAGGACTCGCTCCAGCGCCGGGACCGCCATGCAGCCAAGATCATCGCCCGCCTGCACCGAGACAACCCGCACGGCCTGGTGATGGTGTTCATCGGCGACCTCCACGTCGCGGTGGAGCACCTTCCCACGCGGGTCGTGGAGGAGGAATCCCGGCACGGCCGCCCGGTCAAGGACTGCATCGTCTACGTCAACCCGGAGACGGTCTTCTGGAAGCTCGCAGAGAGCGGCCTGGACTACATCGTCAACGTCGTCAAGGTGACCCGGAGGCAGTTCTGCGTGATCAACTCGACGCCGGTCGCACGGTACGATTCCTACCTGCGTTTCGTGGAGGGGGTCATCGAGGACGACGACCCCGACGACTTCGCACCGGCCTCCGCAGACGTGGCGGACTACATCCGGGAGCTCTCCGGCAGGATCGGGCGGTTCCTCCAGCTCAGCCGCGTGGCGCTTCCGGAAGTGGATGTCGTGGTCTGGGAGGATCCGGACGAGACGGCTCAGCAACTCGCTGTCCGGCTCGAGGCGCCGCCGGACTCCGCGACGCGCATCCGGGCAGCGACTCTGGCCCGTCATCCGCTGCTCGTCACCGACAAGGCGCTCCTCCTCCACTCCTTCACGCTCAACGATGCGGCCGATGCTGCGGCGCGGCTGGTGCTGCGGGCCGGCGGCTGGCAACAGCGCTTCGTGGCAGCGGGGCGGTCGTTCTTCTCCGACGTCCTGTTCGAGGCGCTGGCCTACTTCGCTTCCAAAGTGATCAATCCGAAGCGGACGTGCAGGCGGGAGGAAGACCTGCGCCGGTGGGTGGTGCGGTCGCACGCGTCACGCCGGACACGCAGAGCGGTAAGTGCCTCCGCGGTCGAGCGGTTCGTCCTTCCGCACATGGAGGCTCTGCGCAGCCTCGATTCCGAGTCGGCCGGCCCCGGATTCCCGGCCCCTGGCGGCCTGCGCCTTCCCGCACGGATGGAGGTGACGCGGCTCCTTGGCCACCGGCTCGGTGAAAGGCTGTTCTACTATGCCCACGTCGGACTTCCCACCCGACTTGCCGAGAAACAGAGCAGAGACCGGTACCTGGACCGGACCACCATTGCCCGTAGCTTCCGCTCTCCCCCGGCCAACGAAGCCGACGCCCGCCGCCGCTACCTCGAGCTCTGGCACACACTGGCCGGCGTCCGCGAGCACCACGATACGCGGGCGAACTGGCTGTGAAAACCCACCAGCTCGACCATCCGCTCACGTCCGCCTGTTTCGAGCGGACGATCCGGGGCTCCGACTCCGCCTTGCGAGTCGAAGGGGAAGCAGTATAATCGGGCGGCTTTTCGGGTTCGGCGCCTCCAGGCCGGGAGAACGCTGAACAGACCGTGAAGCGCATCCGGGAACGGTGAAAGGAATGAAGCTCCTCCTGGTCGCGGGCGCACGCCCCAACTTCATGAAGGTCGCACCGCTGCTCCGGGCCTGTTCCAAGGTACCCGGAATGCAGGCGAAGCTCGTGCACACCGGCCAGCACTACGACTACGAGATGTCCCGCACCTTCTTCGAGGACTTCGGGCTCCCCGAGCCGGACCACTTCCTGGACGTTCGCTCCGGGACGCACGCGGAGCAGACCGCCCGAATCATGATCGCGTTCGAGAAGGTCTGTCTCGACGAGGAGCCCGACTGGGTCGTGGTGGTCGGGGACGTGAATTCCACCCTGGCCTGCTCAGTGACGGCAAAGAAGCTCCGCATCCGGGTGGCACACGTGGAGGCCGGGCTGCGCAGCCGCGACATGGGCATGCCCGAGGAGATCAACCGCCTCGTGACCGACAGCATCTCCGACCTGCTGTTCGTGACGGAAAAGAGCGGGCTTTCGAACCTGGCTGCGGAAGGTCATCCGAGCGACCGCGTCCTGTTCGTCGGCAACGTGATGATCGATACGCTGTTCCACATGCTGGCCCGGCAGGTGGACGTGGCTGCCCCCGCGGAGCGGTACGCCGTTGTCACGCTGCACCGGCCCACGAACGTTGACGATCCGGCCAAGCTCAGAGAGCTGCTCGAGGTGCTTTCCGAGATCGCGGCGGTCCTGCCCGTCGAGTTTCCCATGCACCCCCGAACCCGCAAGAACGTGGAGGAGGCGGGGCTCGATGCGCTGCTCGCCCGGCCCGGGATGCGGGTCGGCCCTCCGCTGCGCTATCCCGAGTTCCTCGCCCTGTGGCGGCATGCAGCGCTCGTGCTCACCGACAGCGGCGGCATCCAGGAGGAGACGACGGTGCTCGGCATCCCGTGTTTCACGCTGCGGGAGAACACCGAGCGTCCCATCACCGTCGAGGAAGGCACAAACATCCTGGTCGGCACGTCTGCGGAGGCCGTCCGCAGCGAGTTCGCCCGCTTCTGTGCCGGCCACGTCAAGACCGGCCGCGTCCCCGAGCTGTGGGACGGCCACGCCGCGGAACGGATCATCGCCCGGTTGGCGGACAGCTAGCGCAGTACATGGGGCAGGGGCCAGGGGTCACACAGCCCCGACCACGCGGGAGGGGCCGTCGGGGCGCTGGCAGATGCAGTAGGGCCAGGGGTCTCTCCCCCATTCCATGGAACCACACCCGCGGCCCGTCGCCGAGCTACTTGACGAGCGGACCCGAAGTTGCGAACCTTCTTGGGAGGCGCTCCCTGTACCGTGAAATCTGAGGTGTTGCATGAGAACCTTGTTTCTTCCCCTCGTCACCGCAGTGATCCTGGCAGGTTGCAGCGGAGGCAACGTGGTCCAACTGGGTGATCTCCAGGACGACTCGGAGGTCGGTGCCGACGCTGCGGACGGCCGGTCGGTGGAGGCGGACCCCGGTCTGCCCGAGGCAGGCGAGGTTCCGGATGTGTCCATCGAGTGGATCAACGGCGAGCTGTACGAGGGGGCCGACATCGGCCCGGGCCCCGGCGAGCCGGGCTATCCGTGCGGTGCAGGTTCCGAGTGCGGGTCCGGGTTCTGCATCCAGACCCCGGACGGCAAGGTGTGCACGCTCGAGTGCCTGGAGGAATGCCCGTTCGGCTGGCTGTGCACCCTGCACAAGCCGAGCCTTCCCGACGAAGTGTTCATCTGCGCCCCGTCCGGGGCTGCGCTGTGCCGGCCGTGCATGAAAAACACCGACTGCAGCGTGAACGGGGTCGATACCGGCGACATCTGCGTGGTCTACGGAGCGGCCGGCAACTTCTGCGGCAACCCCTGCGGCGAGCAGTCGCCGTGCCCGGTCGGCTATCTCTGCCAGACCAGCACGGGACGCAGCGGCGAAACCGGAGATTTCTGCGTGGCCCAGGAAGGCGAGTGTGCGTGCACCGACTGGTACGCGGACGAGGCGGCGTCCACCGAGTGCTTCGTCCAGAACGGTTTCGGAACGTGCAAGGGGATCCGGGCCTGCGACCACACGGGACTCCAGGAGTGCTCCGCCGGGACGCCGGAGGAGGAGACCTGCGACGGCAAGGACAATGACTGCGACGGGAGCGTGGACGAGGGGACCGGCGGTGAGGCCTGTGAGGTCTCCAACCAGTGGGGGGATTGCCCGGGCAGCCTCGAGTGCGACGATGGAAGCCTGGCCTGCGACGGCCCGCAACCTGAACCGGAAGCCTGCGACGGCAAGGACAACGACTGCGACGGCACCGTCGACGAGGAGTTTCCCGATACCGACGAGGACGGCATCGCGGACTGCATGGAGACCGACAAGGACGGCGACGGGATCCCCGACGGCCCGGACAACTGCCCGCTCACGCCCAATCCGGAGCAGGAGGACTTCGACCTGGACGGCAAGGGGGATGCGTGCGACCTGGATGACGACAATGACCTCACGGCGGACCCGCAGGACTGCGCCCCCCTCGATCCCAAGATCTACCCGGGCGCTGACGAGGTCTGCGACGGCAAGGACAATGACTGTGACTACCAGGTGGACGAGGGCTTCGCCGACGCGGACGCCGACGGCCTCAAGGATTGCCAGGATCAGGACGATGACAACGACGGAGCCGAGGATGGGCTCGACTGCGGGCCGCTCGACCCCAAGGTCTTCCCCGGTCAGGTCGAGGAGTGCGACGGCGTGGACAACGACTGCGACAAGCAGGTGGACGAAGGATTCGACGACCTGGACCAGGATGGAATCCCGAGCTGCGTGGACGGCGACGACGACGGCGACGGCCACGGCGACGGGGACGACAACTGCCCCCTGGTGCCCAACCCGATGCAGGAGGACCAGGACCAGGACGGAATCGGGGATGCCTGCGACGCTGACGTGGACGGGGATTCCATCCCGAACGCGGTGGACAACTGCCCACTGGTCAAGAACACGCTCCAGGGTGACATCGACAAGGACGGTCTCGGTGATGCGTGCGACGGCGATGACGACGGCGACGGCCATGGCGACGGCGACGACAACTGCCCACTGGTCGCCAATCCCGGCCAGGAAGACACGGACCAGGACGGCACAGGCGATGCCTGCGAGGACGACAAGGACGGTGACGGCACGCCCGATGCATTGGACTGTGCACCATTCGACGCGCTGATCCACCCGGGTGCAGCGGAGGTCTGCGACGGTGCGGACAACGACTGCAACGCACAGGTGGACGAGGGGTTCCCGGATACCGATGCCGACGGCCTGAAGAACTGCGTGGACTTGGACGACGACGACGACGGTGCTGCGGATGAGGGGGATTGCGCCCCGCTCGACCCGACGATCCATCCGGGGGCTCCGGAAATCTGCAACGGCAAGGACGACAACTGCAACGGCAAGGCGGACGAAGGAGTCGGGCAGCTCGCATGCGGCAAGGGCGTCTGCTTCCACGTGGTCGATGCTTGCCTGAACGGCCTGCCGCAGACGTGCGATCCGTTCGCCGGGGCGGCTCCCGAGACCTGCGACGGAAAGGACAACGACTGCAACGGGCTGGTCGACGACGCGCTCGGCAGCACGACCTGCGGCCTGGGAGTCTGCCAGCACGCGGTCCCGAACTGCTCGGCCGGAAAGCCGGTGCCGTGCGATCCGCTGGCCGGAGCATCCGAGGAGGTCTGCGACGGCAAGGACAACGATTGTGACGGGCTGTCGGACGAGAAACTCGGAACCCTCACGTGCGGCGTGGGCATCTGCCAGCATTCCGTGCCGGCTTGCCTGGACGGGGAGCCGCAGGAGTGCGACCCGCTCGCCGGGGCGTACGAGGAGGTGTGCGACGGCAAGGACAACGACTGCAACGGCAAGGTGGACGAGGAGCTTGGCGACGTCACCTGCGGTGCAGGGGAGTGCCTGCACACCCAGCCCTACTGCACCGGCGGCAAGGTGCTGGTCTGCGATCCCTTCCTGGGCGCGTCGAACGAGCTGTGCGACGGAAAGGACAACGACTGCGACAAGCAGGTGGACGAGGAGCTCGGCGTGGTTGCGTGCGGCGTCGGCGCCTGCCTGCACACGGTGCAGATCTGCGTCGGCGGGATGCCGCAGGAGTGCGATCCGATGCAGGGGGCCTCGCCGGAGAAGTGCGACGGAGCGGACAACGACTGCAACGGCCTGGTCGACGACGGCTTCGGACAAGAGGCTTGCGGTCTGGGGGTCTGCGAGCACACCGTGGATGTGTGCGTGAACGGGCTCCCGCAGGTTTGCGACCCGCTGGAAGGGGCGGGAATGGAGGTCTGCAACGGGCTGGACGACGACTGCAACGGCGTGGACGACGATCCGGGGGCGGTCTGCCCGGGCTGCGCAAACTCGGTCTGCCCGGTCGACGCCGTGTTCGACGGCAGCCTCGCCCCGGGGGTCGATCTGCGCTACCAGTACTCGCCGGTGACTCCGGGCAGCGGCGCCATCAAGGCGAACTGGTCGGCCACGGACGGAGCGCTCTCGTACCTCGTGTCGGTCGGCACGACCCCGGGAGCGCAGGACATCCAGGCGCCTGTCGACGTGGGGGCCGTGACCGCGGCCACGATCTCCGGGCTCACGCTGCAAGGGGCCTGGGCCGGTGCCACCTACTACGTCTCGGTCGTGGCGGTTGGAGCATTGGGGCAGGGCAGTGCAGCAACCTCGAACGGCGTCCAGGTCGCAGAGGCAGCAGGCTGGGACGGAGCCTCGACCGCCGGGCTCAACGGCGGCTTCACCGCGAACTGGCCGCAGGCGGGTGTGACCGCGTTCTTCGGCAACCACTACTTCGAGACGGTCACGGTGGGGGCCTCGACCACGGTCAACGTGCAGGGCTTCGGGAAGCAGGACAACGTGCCGGAATCGGTCAGCGCATCGGCTGCTTCGGTAACGAGCCCCAAGGACGGCTGGCTCGCCATCCACGCCAACACGATCCTGGTGGACGGCGTGATCACTGCGTCTGGCCGCGGTTACGGCGGCGGCGGCGGCGGTGGCGGCGGCAGCGTCTCCCCGGCGGCC
>VGRX01000219.1 GCA_016875215.1 Deltaproteobacteria bacterium | reverse complement strand
AGCCGTGCTCGACGCAGACGGCCCCGAGAATGCCACCGATCAGCGCGTGGGACGAGCTGGAGGGAATACCGAGCCACCAGGTCAGGACGTTCCAGACAATCGCTCCCACAAGAGCCGCGATGACCACGGCGACCGTGATGGCGTCACCCGAGACGACGTCGTGCCCCACGGTCGTGGCAACCGCGACGCCGAAGAGAAACGGCCCGACGGTGTTGCCGACGGTCGTGATCGCCAGTGCCTGCTTGCCCGAAAACGCTCTGGACGAGATCATCGTGGCCACGATGTTGGAGCTGTCGTGAAAGCCATTGAGGAAGTCGAAGACGATCGCGGTCGTGATCAGAACCAGCAACGAAACGAGCATCCCGGCACCCCGTACGAAAGTCGCGGACCTGCAGAATTTGAGACTACGTCATCCCGGTATTCCACGCAAGAAAGTTCGCGAGCCCGGGAAGGCACCGCCATCCGAGTTCTTCGCGTTGTCTTGGGACAGGGGCCAAGGTCTTGCGTTGGCAGACCGGGCAGGTAGAATGAGCAGAGCCCTGGTGGAGGTCCGAAGTCGATGCGCTCGTGGATTGTGGGGTTTCTCCTGTTCGGCGCCGCGACCGGTTGCGGGGGCAGCGGCGGCGGGCAGGATGGTGTTCTTGCGACCTCCGACGTCCGCTCGGACGCAGGGCCGGAGGGGGATGTATCGCCGACGGATGCGGCAGGAAGCGAGATCGGGAAACCCGTTCCTCCGGAGAACCCGTGGGAGCCGGAATGTGCGACCGGGAAGAGCTGGTACACGACGCAGTACTTCAACGCCGTGCTGGTGCTGCGGGACGCTGCGGGCCGATCTCTCGTCGTGGCTGCCGGCCGCCACGGGAAGTACTTCCCCTACTTTCAGAAGGATGCACCGTGGGACAACGTGCTGCTCCGGATCGACGGGAAGGGCTACAGCGCGGCCGGGCAGCGGCTGGCAGGGTTCGCACTGGGGCTGGACGAGCAGGCGGGGAGCGCACACCTCTTTTTCGAGGGAGCGGCCCAGCCGCAGGATGTGCCCGGGAGCGGACCACGGGACGGCAGACGGGAGGAAGTGAGCGTGCTGCTCGATCTGCACCTCGAGGGGGAATTCCATCCGCCCAGGTTCCTGGGAGTGGACCTTCCCGGGGGCGACGGGATGCCTCCCGCGGGAATCACGCTTCGCCCCGTGTTCCTGAAAATGGGAACTCCGGGCGGAGGCGGTCCCCCTGGGACGGGGGGAGGGGTGGCCCGGATAGGCAAGGCGCCGGACTTCGTGCCAGTAGCGGCCGCAGGGGAGCTGGAAGTGAGCACCATAACGTACTTCAAGGACGAGTCCGGGGCGTTCCGCTACGACTATCTGTGCATGGCCTCCCAGGGCGACCTGCACGGACCTTTCGCATACGTCGCGTTCGAGGGGCACGCCCTCCATGCCGAGGGGCCGGGCGGAGAGATGTTCGAGAAGCTCCTTTCCGGCGCGATGAAGTCGCAGTTCACCCTCGCACCTTCCGGGCTGGCCGATGGGAATGAATTCGGAGTGCCGGACGACCTGCTGTCCGGAGGGGGGCTGGTGACGGCCGTCCATGGGGAAGACGTGGTGTTGGGGACCATGACGCGTGAGCTGCTCTGCACCGAGGATCTCTCCGCCTGCGGGCTCAGGGAATCGGTGAAGTAGACCGGAGGGGAAATGACGAAGCGGACTGGCTGCATCGTGCTGGCATGGACCGTCACGTCGGCGCTCTTGTATCTGGGGGGCTGTTCCGGCCAGGCTGAGCCTGGACCCGATACGCCACAGGCGCCCCGCACCGACCAGGCAGGGCCTGGACCCGATACGCCGCAGGCGCCCCGCTCCGACTGTTGGGGAGAAGCGAGCGGTGGGGATGGCTGCGCCCCGATCCCACTGCCTGATGCAACGGACCAGGCTGAGCCTGGACCCGATACGCCGCAGGCGCCCCGCACCGACCAGGCTGAGCCTGGACCCGATACGCCGCAGGCGCCCCGCACCGACTGTTGGGGAGATGTGCCCGGGTCGGATTGCTTCGCACCGATCCCACTGCCTGATGCAACGGACACCTCCGACCAGGCCGATCCTGGATTCGACACTTCTGCCCCGAGCGAAGTCGAGGTGTCCGAAACCTCAGACGTCTGCGTCCCTGCCTGCGAGGGCAAGGAATGCGGGGACGACGGATGCGGGGGCGAGTGTGGAACCTGCGGAGCGATGTCGGTCTGTCAGGGAGAGAAGTGCGTCGCTGTGGAGTGCTGGGACGGGAACGACATTCCGTGGGACGGCTGCGATGCCGGCAAGATAGCGGAGTTCAAGGTCAACGAGTTCTGGGTCGGCCCCCAGGCGCACCCGGCCGTGGCGAGCAGACCTGGCGGGTCGTTCGCAGTCGCCTGGGAAGGCAAAGGCGAAGGGGAGAGCAATGGGGTCTGGCTCCGGTTCTTCGGGGCCGGAGGGGAGGCCAAGAAGCCCGAGACCCTGGTGAACGAGGTGACTCTCGGGGACCAGGAGCGCCCCAGCGTCGCTGTCCTCGAAGGGGGCCACGTGGTGGTGGCCTGGAACGGATTCGGCGACGAGGACACACACGGCATCTACATGCGACGGTACGGAAAGGATGGCATGCCGGTCGGCCCACAGGAGATCGTGAATACGTTCACCACCAAGACGCAGGAGAGCGCCCATGTGACGGCTCTGGACGGGGGCGGATTCGTGGTCACGTGGGCGAGCCTGGGCAAGATCCTGTACAACCACGAAGTCTGCGCACGCATCTACCAGGCGGACGGAACGCCGGTGGACGACGAGTGGATCGTGAACCTCGAACAGGACAACGACCAACAGAGTCCGGTGATGGCAGCGACCCCCGGAGGGGGATTCGCAGCGGTGTGGACGGGCAAGCCGCAGGATGGCAGCGGCTACGGCATCTTTGCCCGTATGTTCGATGCGGCGGGCGTGCCGCAGAACGACGACACGCTGGTCAACACCTACACGTTCGGCATGCAGTGGACACCGTGGATCGCCGCGCTTGCCGGCGGCGGGTACGCCGTGGCCTGGGACGGCGAGGGTGCGCACGATGACTGGGGCGTGTCCGGAAGGCTCCTCGACGAGGCAGGCACGCCGGCATCCGATGAGCTGGCGATCAACACGGTGATCGAAGCGGATCAGTACGGACCCCGGATCGCAGGACTCGTCGACGGTCGCTTCGTCGTCGCCTGGGAGAGCTTCACCGAAGCCTACATCGATCCTGACGCGGAGGGCGACGTGTTCATGCGGATTTACGCGGCCGACGCCACCCCGCTGACCTCTGCCGGCACGCCGATCAATCACTGGACCTACGATGGACAGGGAGACCCATCGGTCGCTGCCTTCGAGGACGGCGGCTGGATCGTCGTCTGGTACAGCTTTGCCCAGGACGGCGACGAGCGGGGCATCTTCGCCCAGCGTTTCGATGCCGACGGCAAGAAGATCACTCTCTGGTGAACGGGCTGCGGCGGAGTCCGGACTCGCAGGGTCATGCTGCCGGGCTGCATGAGCCGGAGGCCGATGCGGCTGCGTGCGCGGGCGCGTGGCTTGACGTCGGCCCCGCCTTCTGCCATCATTCGCCCGTTATGCAGGGTGTTCCTGCGACGAGAGGTGACGTCATGAAGCGTTGGGTTCACGCATTTATCGGGCTGGTATTCATGGGCGGGCTTTCCTGTTTCGGGATGGCCTGTGGCGGTGGCGGCGAGGAGGGAAGCAAGGATGCCAAGGCGGATCAGGTTGGGGATGACGCGGTCGTGCCTCCGCCGGACTCCGTGCTGCCGGACGACCAAGTGTCTCCGGAGGATGTCGTGCAACCTGCGGACAACGTGAACCCGCAGGACACGCCCCAGGTGCAGGACAACGTGAACCCGCAGGATGCCGTACCGCCTCAGGATGTTCCCGCCGAGAAGATCGAGGAAGCTACGGGCAACCCGGGCCACACGGAGAGCATGAGCGGCGTCATGCACATGCCCGGCAAGAGCGATCCTCTGAAGAACTGCGTGGGGTGCCATGGAGCGAACCTCAAGGGCGGCGGCGGGCCGAGCTGCTACACCTGCCACAATGCCGACGACCACACGAAGAAGAGCAAGGATGGCGTGAAGCACAAGAGCGGGACCAGTTCCACCTGCAACGCCTGTCACGGTCCCAACAACAGCGGCGGGCTCGGGCCTGCCTGCAAGAAGTGCCACTAGAC
Organism: Deltaproteobacteria bacterium; assembly: GCA_016875215.1. Classification (GTDB taxonomy): domain Bacteria; phylum Myxococcota_A; class UBA9042; order CAIXZC01; family CAIXZC01; genus CAITUV01. The sequence continues at coordinate 3,242 of VGRX01000219.1, read as the reverse complement.
CACGGCGAACGATCCATTGGCAACGGACTCGAGAAAGCCCAGGCTGGCCCTCCACCTGCTGCGTCGCTCTGTACAGGTCGCGGTGGTCGTTGCCGCTGCGGCCACCGGGTATCGTTTCATGGCCGGGCTTTCCCTGACGTCGGTCGAGCGCTACTGCCCTATGGGCGGGCTGGCCACGAGCTACTCGCTGGCCACGGAGGGGCGCTTCAGCTGTGCGACCGGCGAGCTGAACTTCGCGATGCTGCTGGCGCTGCTCTTGTTGGCGGTAGTGGCCCGCAAGGCTTTCTGTTCGTGGCTCTGTCCCGTGGGGACGGTCAGCGAGTTGCTGGGAGCCGTGTCTGCCTGGTTTTCAGGCCGCTCCAGGAGGCCCGGGGGAGTGCGGGGTGCACTCGGGTGTTACACGCCTCCCCCGCAAGTCGACGGCTGGTTGCGGCTGCTGCGGGTGATCGTCCTGGCCGTCGTCTTGGCTGCGACGTTCCGGACCGCGGAGCTGGTGTTCAGGCCGTTCTGTCCGTACTACGTGATGTTCAGCTTCCACGGTCACGAAGTGCAGATGTGGAGCTACGGCCTCCTGGCCGTGTTTGCCGCCGGCGTGCTCCTGGTGCCGTTCGTCTGGTGTCGCTATCTCTGTCCTCTCGGGGGGGCGCTGTGGCCCTTTGCCCGGGTCGGGCTATTGCGCGTGCGCAGGAACGTCGCGGTCTGCACGGAGTGCCGCAAGTGCGACCGGGTATGCGGTCACTCGTTGTCCGTTTCGACTGCCACTGAGGTGCGCTCCGGGGAATGCACGCTCTGCCTGGAATGCGTGGAAGCGTGTCCGGCCCGAGGCGCACTGGCCGTCGGGGCCGCCCGGAGCGGAAGGGCGCTTCCCCCCTGGGCGGTGCCTGCCCTCGTCGTGGCGGCCGTGGCGGGAGGCGTGCTGGCCGGCAATCTCTTTGCGGTCCCGTCCTTTGCCCGGGAGTACGATGTTGCCGAGAATGCCGGCCGGCCTGCCGAAGTCCGGTTCGTGGTCCGGGGGGTCCGCTGCGTGGACACCGCGAAGCTCGCTGCCACGGTCTTTGACGGGGCTCCGGGCGTCGTTTCGTTCGTTGCGTACGCGTCCCGCAGCGAGGTGCTCGTCACCTACGATGCATCGAGGACGGACGTGCAGACCCTGATCCGGCGCATCCAGGGGCCTGTCTATATGGAGCAGAACGGAGAGTTCGTGTTCAACGTGTTCGAGGTCGTGTCGATCGACGGAGTCGCCGTCGACGATTCGCCTGACCGGGATGGGAAAGAAGGGAGGGAACGATGAGTCGTCCTGCATTCGTAGGAGCGGTGGTGGTTGCGGTGGTATTGATGATCGCGTGCGCGAGCAAGCAGTCCGAGCAGAAGGGGGAGCCTGCGAAGGCCCCTGCGGCGGAGCAGCCGGCAGCGGACAAGCCTGCCGGTGAAGCCCCAGCGGCGGAGCAGCCGGCAGCGGACAAGCCTGCCGGTGAAGCCCCAGCGGCGGAGCAGCCTGCAGCGGAGCAGCCTGCCGGTGAAGCCCCAGCGGCGGAGCAGCCGGCAGCGGAGCAGCCTGCCGGTGAAGCCCCAGCGGCGGAGCAGCCGGCAGCGGACAAGCCTGCCGGTGAAGCCCCAGCGGCGGAGCAGCCGGCAGCGGAGCAGCCTGCCGGTGAAGCCCCAGCGGCGGAGCAGCCTGCAGCGGAGCAGCCTGCCGGTGAAGCCCCAGCGGCGGAGTCGAGCCTGAAGGTCGCCACCTACGAAATCCCCGGCCTGAACATGGACCTCGCCAAGCAGCTCACCATGGCGCTTGCCGGCATGGATGGCATCGTCTCCGCCAAGGCCGACGAGGCTGCCGGGCTCTTCATGGTGACGTACGACGCCGGCTGCCCCCGAGGCATCCTCGCTGCGCTCCACGGCGTTGCACCGCAGGCTTTGCTGAAGGGAGTTGCGGCGCGCGAAGGGGGAGCCCCGGTGCAGAGCGGCTGCGGCGGGTGCCCCAAGAAAGAGACCTGCGACGGCACCCGCTGATTCCCCGCAACGTCCGCGCTCCTCGTCGAACGGCCGCGGCGGGATGGCTCGCCTTGTCGGCGTCGAACGGCAGCGCCGGGATGGCTCGCCTTGTCGGCGTCGAACGGCCGCATCGGGATGGCTCGCCTTGTCGGCGTCGAGCAGACGCGCCGGGGTCTTCAGCTACTTGAGCCAGCCCGCTACATCCTTCGCAAAGTACGTGAGGATGATATCCGCGCCGGCGCGGGTGATGCTGGTCAGCATCTCCAGGGTGACGCGCTTCTCGTCGATCCAGCCGTTGGCCCCGGCTGCCTTGACCATGGCATACTCGCCGCTCACGTTGTATGCAGCGACGGGGGCAGAGAAGGTCTCCTTGACCGCCTTGATGACGTCCAGGTAGGCCAGTGCGGGCTTGATCATCACGATGTCCGCGCCCTCCTGCAGATCGAGATCGACCTCAGCAAGGGCCATGCGGATGTTGGCGGGATCCATCTGGTAGGAGCTCCTGTCGCCGAACGCGGGGGCGCTCTCGGCCGCGTCGCGGAAGGGGCCGTAGAATCCTGAAGCGTACTTGGCAGCGTAGGACATGATGGGGATATGGGAGAAGCCGGCATTGTCGAGGGCCTCGCGGATTGCCGCCACGCGGCCGTCCATCATGTCGGACGGTGCGATGAGCTCGGCACCGGCCTCGGCCTGCGAGACCGCTGTCCTGGCCAGGATCTCGAGGGTGGGATCGTTGAGGAGGCGGTCTCCCTGTATGACACCGCAGTGTCCGTGGCTGGTATACTCGCACAGGCACACGTCTCCGACCACCAGCATCCCCGGAACCTGCTTGCGTATGGCCCGCATGGCCTGCTGGATGATGCCCCTGGCGGCATGGGCCTGCGACCCGAGCGGATCCTTGTGCGCAGGGATGCCGAACAGGATGACCGCCTTGACGCCTGCGTCCAGGAGAGCCTTGCACTCGCGCACGAGGCTCTTCAGAGTGTGCCGGTACTGGCCGGGCATGGAGCGGATCTCCTCGGGGCGGCTGAGCCCTTCGACCACGAAGAGGGGCGCGATGAGCCCATCGACGCTGATCCGGGTTTCACGCACCATCCCTCGAACGACCGGATTCTCCCTCAACCTTCTCATTCTCACGACAGGGAACATGGTCTCCTCCTCTTCATGGCGCACCGGAGTCGAGCTCGGGCGCACGGTTCAAGCAGCGGGAGCCGAGCGACGGATTGCCGCCCGCACGCGGGCGAGCAAAA
>VGRX01000218.1 GCA_016875215.1 Deltaproteobacteria bacterium | reverse complement strand
TCCCCGCCCCCTGCCCCCCGATCCCCGCCCCCTGGCCCCCAAACTCCTCCGCGACCCACGGGGCTTCGGACAGGGTCAGGCGCACGGCCCGGCTCACCGCGGCGAACACCTCGTTGGAACGTTCGAACCGCACCTCGCTCTTGGCCGGATGGACGTTGACGTCCACTTCGCCTGCGGGAAGGTGGACTTCGAGCACCGCGTACGGGTACTCCCCGCGACCGAGCAACGTCCCGTACCCGCTCACCACGGCCTGCACCACCACGCGGTCCTTGACGAACCGTCCGTTCACGAACGTGAAGAGCCCGGATGATGCTCGCTTCTTCAGATCGGGCCTTGAGATGAACCCCGACACCTCGATCCGGCCGGCCAGGCGGCACTCGTAGAGGCCGTCGCAGATCCTGCGCCCCAGGATCGTGAACACCCGGGCGAGCGGGCTCGCCTCGGGCGGGGCCGAGATCACCTTGCGGCCGTCCGCGGTCAGCTCGAAATGGACCCGGTGCGCGGCCAGGGCCATGCGTTGGACCACCTCGAGGCAGGCCTGGTACTCGGTGTGCTCGGTCTTCAGGAACTTGCGCCGCACCGGGACGTTGTGGAACAGGTCCGCCACGAGGATCTCCGTGCCCACGGCCATGGCAGCGTCCTCCACGGTCCGATGGAGGCCGTCGGGAATCGATACCAGGGTCCCGACGGCCTGGTCCGCGGTCCTCGTACGCAGGGTGAAGCGGGAGATCGATGCGATGCTGGGGAGCGCCTCCCCCCGGAACCCGAAGGTCGCGATGGCCCGCAGCTCTTCCATGCTCGCACACTTGCTCGTCGCATGCCGCTCCAGCGCGAGCTCGGCATCCTCCCGGCTCATGCCGCTGCCGTTGTCCGTCACGCGAATGAGATCGATGCCGCCGGAAACGACCTCCACGTCGATCCGGGTGGCCCCCGCGTCGAGCGAGTTCTCGAGCAGCTCCTTGAGCACCGAGGCGGGGCGCTCGACCACCTCGCCGGCCGCGATCTGGTTCTTCAACCAGTCGGGCATCACCCGGATGACTGCCATGCCCACTCCTGTCCGAGGGCAGCGGACTTGCGCCGCACCGGGTTGGAGGATAGCATGGGGCGGTCGATGCAACAAGGGGGCGACGGGCCGTGAGGACCGGGGCATTAGGGAGGCAACGAAACGGGGGGCCGATGCGCACTGCCGCCGGATTCCGGATGGCCGTGACAGCGCTCCTGGCAGTCCTGCCGGCGCTGAGCGGCTGCATGAAGGAGCCGCCCGACCCCGGGTCGCCGGACGATCGGGTCGTGATCGTGCTGGAGGCAGCCCCCCGGGACTTCGATCCCCGCTTCGTCTCGGACGCGTCGTCGACCAAGGTATCGAGGCTCCTGTTCTGTGCCCTGACCACGTTCGAGACCCCGGATCTGAAGCCCGCACTCGAGGCCGCCGCGGAGATATGGCCCGCCTGTGGCGGGAAGAACGTGCAAGGCAATGCTGCCGACGAGTGCTCCCACTGGGTCGTGCGGCTGCGCCCCGACGTCTTCTGGCATGACGGGGTCCGCGTCACCGCGCACGACGTGGTGTTCACCTACCGGTCGATCCTCGAGAGCGGATTGCCGTCACCGTTCCGAGGTGACCTCCAGCGCAAGATCTCACGGGTGTTCGAAAAAGACGGCGACGTCCATTTCATCCTGACTGCGCCGGTGGCCACGTTCCTGGCGGACCTGACCGTGGGCCTCGTTCCGGCCCACGTGCTGGAACCTCGGGGCGGGCTGGCCGCGACGTTCGGCGACGAGCCGGTCGGCTGCGGGCCGTTCCGCTTCGTCAGCCGTTACGGAGGCCAGAAGGTGGTGCTCGAGCGCAACGATCTCTTCTTCAAGCCGGTGTCACCCCGGTACGTGGTCGTGCGTACCCTCGCGGACGAGGCCACACGGGTCCTGTCGGTCATGGCGGGCAGCGCGGACATCGGCGTGAACGTGCTCTCGCCGCCCGTGGTGGCCCGACTGGCCGAGGACCCGGCGGTGAAGGTGCTGCACGGGCCCGCGGCATGCACCACCTACCTGACCTTCAACCTCCTCGACCCCCGGCTGGCCGACCCCAGAGTGCGGCAGGCGTTCGCACTGGGGATCGACCGGGAAGGGATCGTCGAGGACCAGTTCCACGGCATGGGAGTCGTCGCGGACAGCGTGCTTCCGCCCATGCACTGGGCCCATGCGGACGGGCTGCCCAGGCCCCGGTTCGACCCCGAGGCCGCCGCAGCCCTGCTGGACGAGGCCGGGCTCGCTCCCGATCCCGCGACCGGGATCCGGGCGCAGTTCACCCTGAAGGTCACGACCGACCGTTTCCGGCGCAACATCGGGGTCCTGATCGCGTGGCAGCTCTCGCGCATCGGCATCGAGGTCGACCTCCTGCCGTTGGAGCTTTCCACCTTCCTGGCCGACGTGCGGAAGGGCAACTTCGAGCTGTACATTCTCCAGCTTCCCGAGGTCACCGAGCCCGACATCCTGCGCTGGCTCCTCCACTCGCAGGCCGCCCCGGTGCTGACCCCGCAGCCGGGCAAGAGCCGCTTCGGGATCCCGGATCGCACGCTGGTTCCACCGGGCTTCACACAGCTTGCCGGACCGCTGGCTGCCGAATGCCGCCGCCGCTGGTGGCCCCGTGTCCTGCGGCAGGCGGTGACCACGTTCGTCCGCGGCCTGACCGGGCATCCGGCCGGCATCGGAAACGGCAACCGGAGCTTCTTCTACGACCCCTACCTGGACTGCATGCTGGACCTGGGATTCCTGACCACCGATTCGGCCCGGCGGCTCGATTTCTACGCTGAGGCGCAACGAATCGCCGCCCGGGAGCTCCCCGTGCTCCCGCTCTGGCACGAGGACAACGTGGCCGTCGTGCGAAGCGATCTTTCCGGCTACTCCCTGCTGCCGATCAACCGGTATGCCCCGATCGTGGACGTGCAGAGGAGATCGAGCATACGATAGGGGGGGCGCAAACCCGCAGCGGAGCGGCCATTCCGGCAGAGAACGCCCAGCCGGACTTGAGCGCGCGGCCGCAAAAGCGTAACCTCCGCGTCCCGGCCGGCTCTCTTGCTGGTGGATGTCGTGGAGATGGTCATGCGGTTCGACAGGAAGGTGGTTCTCAAGCGGCTGCTGGATCTCGTGCTCATTGCAGCGATGCTCTATGCGGCCCTGCTGGCATTCGGGGTGGTCCGTCGTGGAGGTCGTCTCGCCGAGGGGCGGGAGGCCCCCCCTCTCGTCGGGTCCGCTCTGGCCGACGGACGTCGCGTGAGCCTCGATGAGTTCAGGGGCAAGGCCGTGCTCCTCGACTTCTTCTCGACGGGCTGTCCTTCCTGCCGCCGGATTCTGCCCGACATCGAAGAGCTCCAGGAACGGGGCGGCGATCGCCTCCAGGTCCTGCTGGTCAGCACCGACCCCTCGGAGCAGCTCAGCAGCTACCTTGCGGGCGAGAAGAGCAGCCTCCTTGCCGTGGTCGAGAACGGCGAGGCCCACCGGGCCTACGGCGTGGATACCATTCCCTACCTGGTGGTGATCGATCCTTCCGGCCGTATCCGGGGCGACTACATCGGCGACATCCGCTGGTCCGACATCGAACCCCACCTTCCGTGACGTCGCGCCCCCCCGGGCATGTTTGGCTTGTATCCCCGGAGCGAATGTTGTATTCCTTGTGCCGTGGTGTAGCGGGGGAGCAATGCGGTTCGAGTTGCACGGTCCCGAAGACCAGAAGGCAGGAGCTACGATCAGCAGCGCGCCGTTGTCCGTCGGCCGTGACGGCACGAATGACCTTGTCATCGCGGAACGGACCGTCTCGCGGCACCAGTGCCGCATCTGGATGGAGGCGGACGGCCGTATCCTCATCGAGGATTCCGAGAGCCGGTACGGGACGTTCATCAACGGGCAGCTCCTCCAGGAGCCGCGCTCCATCCGTTCCGGCGACACCATCCGCTTCGGCGACTGGGAAGGGCGTGTCTTCGACGAGGAGCTGGCGGCCCAGGCGACCGTGGAGGTCCACCTCTCGGGCGAGGCCACCGGCGAGACCACCATTCCGCCGGCAGCCACGAGGAAGACCCGGCTCATCAAGCTGCGCCCCGAGCCCGCTTCTTCGCCGACGTACGTCATCGTGCTGGCGCTGGCCGCGGTGCTGGCGACAGCGCTTATCGTTATCCTCCTGCTGGATTCGAGTTTCTAGCGAGGGGAAGCCTCGAGAATGAACCCGAAGGCCGATGCCCGCAGACGCAGCCTCCTGGCGCTGGGAGCCCGGGCGGGCATGAGGCTGGTGCGCACGCTGCTGGTTCTCCTCGGCATCCTGCTGCTGGTCTTCGTCGTGGTCCGGGCGGTCCCCGGGGACCCGGCCGTATCGATCCTCGGGGAGCAGGCGCCGCAGGAGGATCTCGACCGGCTGCGGCACGAGATGGGGCTCGACCGGCCGATAGTGGAACAGCTCGGGGCCTACGTGGGCCAGGGGGTGGACGGCTCCCTCGGGCGTCCCTGGTCGCGGCAACGTCCGGGGATCACGGTATCCGACCTGGTGCTCGATGCGCTCCCGTTCACGTTCGAGCTGGCGCTGGCAGCGGTGCTCATTGCGGCCCTGCTTGCGCTTCCGCTCGGTCTCCTCTGCGCGTTGAGGCGGAACCGGCCGGTGGATCACGTCGCGCTGGCGGTGACGCTGGTCGGGGTCGCCATGCCCGGCTTCTGGCTGGGCCCGCTGCTCATCCACGCACTGTGTGTTCGCCTCCACCTGCTGCCCGACCCCGGCTCGGGGGTGCTGGGGTTGCAAAGCCTGGTGCTGCCCGCATTCATCCTGGGGCTGGCGCTGTCGGCCAAGCTCACCCGCATGGTGCGCACCAGCGTGCTCGACGTGCTGGAGCAGCCGTACGTGCTGGCCGCCCGGGCCCGGGGGATCCCCCAGCACAGCGTCCTGCTGAGGCACGTCCTGCGCAACGCGCTCATTCCGGTGGTGACGGTGCTCGGGCTCCAGTTCGCGGCCCTGCTGTCCGGTGCCATCGTGACCGAGAAGGTGTTCGCACGTCCCGGGCTGGGGACCCTCCTGCTGGAGGGCATAGCCGTGCGGGACTACGCGATCGTGCAGGGAACCACGCTGGTCATCGGCTTCGTCTACGTGGCCGTGAACCTGGTCGTGGACCTGCTCTATCTGGCCATCGATCCGCGGCTGGCGCAAGGCCGCGGGCCGTCGGCGTAGGGGAGGAACGGATGCGGGGCCGCATGGGTAGGACGGTGTTCCTGCTCTCGCTGGGGGCCGTGGGCCTGCTGGCGCTGCTGGCTCTGCTTGCCCCCTGGGTGGCGCCGTATACTCCGCAGTTCCGGGGCTCGGAGCTGCTGGCCCGGCCGAGCGCGGCCCACTTCCTGGGAACCGACCAGCAGGGGCGGGACATCCTGACCCTGCTGCTCTACGGCGGTCGCGTCGCACTGCTGGTCGGCTTCGGAGCCACGCTCCTGTCCATGCTGCTGGGCATCCCGCTCGGCCTGATCTCCGGGTACAAGGGGGGCAAGGTCGATGCCTTCGTCATGGGAATCTGCGAGGTGGTCTTCTCCTTCCCGGGCATTCTCCTTGCCATCCTGCTGGTGTTCATCACGCAGCAGCCGTCGGTGGGCAACGTGGTGGTCGCGCTCAGTGCCACCGGCTGGGCCGGGTGGGCCCGGCTGGTCCGCGGGCAGGTGCTCCAGGAGAAGCACCGCGACTACGTGCTGATGGCACGAACGGCCGGTGCGGGCACGCCGCGGATCCTCCTGCACCACATCCTGCCCAACCTGGCCTCGGTGCTGCTGGTGCAGTTCAGCTTCGCGGTGGGGTCCGCCTTGCTTGCGGAATCGAGCCTCTCCTTCCTGGGGCTCGGCCCGCAGAACCTCCCGTCCTGGGGAAGCCTCCTGTCCGAAGGGGCCGCCCTCTTCGTCTGCTCCCCCTGGATGGCCACCTTTTCCGGTTTGGCGATCTTCGTTTCGGTGCTATCCTTCAACGTGATCGGAGATCGGCTGCGGGACCGGTTCGCGCAACCCGATCTCGTTTCGGCAACCGAGGGGGGCCGCGGCCCGGGGGGATGATGGCCGAACGCGTGGTGCAGGAGATGTAGATGCCAGCCAAGGATCTGCGAAAGAAGATCGGCCAGCTCTTCCTCGTCGGCTTCGAGGGAAGGAACATCAGCCCGTGGCTGAAGCAGCTCTTCCACGACTACCACGTGGGAGGAGTCGTGCTCTTCTCCCGGAACGTGTCGGAGCCGGGGCAGGCCTTCGAGATGCTGCGCTCGTTCAAGGTTCCCGGGCTGCTCGTTGCCATCGACCATGAAGGGGGACGGGTGGTCCGCCTCCCCGCTCCGGTGACCCGGTTCCCGCCGGCAGGCCAGCTCGGCCTCGTCAACTCCCCGGAGATGGTCCGCCGGTCCGCCGTGTGCCAGGCCAGGGAGCTTTCCGCCATCGGCATCAACTTCAACTTCGCACCGGTCCTGGATGTCCGCTCCAACCCAGTCAACCGCGTCATTGCGGACCGCAGCTTCTCCGCAGATGCGCAGGCTGTCGGCAGGCTGGCCCGGGAGTATGTACGCGGCTCGCTGGAGGTGGGGGTCGCTCCGTGCGGGAAGCACTTCCCGGGGCACGGCGATACCCGGGAGGACAGCCATGAGCTCCTTCCACGGGTCGACACCTCCCCCGCGACCCTCGAGCAGCGGGAGCTCGTGCCGTATCGCATGGCGCTTGCCGCCGGCCTCCCCGCGATCATGACCGCTCACGTGGTCCACGAAGGGCTCGACCCGACGCTGCCCGCCACCCTCTCCCAACCCGTCGTCGGCAAGCTGCTCAGGGAGCGGCTCGGCTTCCAGGGCGTCGTGGTCACCGACGACCTCGAAATGAAGGCCGTCGCAGACAACTGGGACGTCGAGGATCGCACCCTGCTGGCGCTCAAGGCCGGGGCCGACCTCCTCATGTACTGCCATACTCCGGAAGTCCAGATCCGCGCCATCGAGACCGTCTATCGCGCCGTGGACGGCAGGATCGTCAAGCCGGAGCAGATCGAGCAGTCGTTCGCACGCATCCAGGCGCTCAAGACCGCCTGCCGCAAGGTCCAGCCCGCGCACAATCGCGACGAGCTGATGGAGATGCTCAACCGCTCCGAGCACAAGGCGCTGGCCGCATCCCTCGGATGATCATCGGACCAGGAGATCGAACCATGTCTGCCAGATCCGCCCTTCTTGCAACGTTGATCGGGTGCTTCCTCTCCACCACCGTCCTGGCCCAGGATGCCACGAAGCTCATCGATTCCGAGCTTCGCCCCGTCCTGGTCAAACGGCCCGCGTTCCCGTACCAGTCGGTTCCGGCGAAGGCCGCGGCCAAGAGTGCCTCGGTGGTCCGCGTCAAGGTCAGGTCGCAGAAGGCCAACTCGATCACCGACGAGGCCGACTGGTTCGACCGGAACATCCTTGTCCGCCCGCTGCCTGCGCTCGAGGAGGACTACCGCTACGTCCCGGCCGAGACCCGCTGGGGTGAGCTTAAGCTCTTC
>VGRX01000217.1 GCA_016875215.1 Deltaproteobacteria bacterium | reverse complement strand
AAAAGCAAGGATGCCAGCTTCCTCATCTTCGACCTGCGGATCTGCTCCCGGACGGCGAATGCAACCGCCTCGGTCTTCGTTCTCGCACCAGTCTGCCCCTGCAGCTCGGCGACCAGCTCTTCGTCCAGCGTCACGGTCGTCCGCATAACGCACCTCCGTCATAGCTTCACACCGTCATTTTTTGCTGAAGGGTTGCACAGGTCAAGAGCGAATCGAGCATATGGACCGGCCTTGTCCTTTGCGGAAACCGGGCTTTCCATCTTCGTCCGAATGTACCTGGACCGGGTCACGTCGCAGTGGGCCGAGAACTGCACCTGGTCGCAGAAGCCGAGCTACACGAACGTGATGACCATCCCCCCCTCCCAGGTGGGCGTGTGGTACGAGATCGTGATCACCGACCTGTACAACGGCTGGAAGGCGGGGACCTGGCCGAACTACGGGGTCCAGTTCCGCTCGTACGGCACATGGAACAACTACAACGGGTTCTGGTCCAGCGACTACACCGAGGATCCCTCGTTGCGGCCCATGCTCGTGGTCGTACCGCAGGAGTAGAAAGCCTGTTGTCGAACGGCCGGAGCCCCGTCGCCTCGTCGCGTCGCACGTGGGGGTTGTCCTCCTCCGGGAGATCGGCTACCTTCAGGGTGGTCGACGCTTCGATTCCAGGCTTGAGGGTGATGTGGTGACGATACCCGGATACGTGCTGGGCGAAATGCTCTATGCGAGTCGCTACTCACGCGTCCACCGAGCGGTATGGACGGATGGCGGAGGCCTCCCCGTCATCATCAAGCTGCTCAGCCGGGACCTTCCCGATGTCGAGGAGCTGGGGCGGCTCAAGCGGGAGTATGATCTGCTGCTCAAGGCCGGGAACGAGGCTGTTGCACAGGCCTTTGCCCTGGTCAAATTCGGTCCCTCCTGCGCGTTGGTGGTCGAGGACTTCGGCGGCGAAGCTCTCAACCGCCTGGACCTGGCGGGGAAGATGGGGGTTTCGGACCTGCTCGGGCTCTCGATTCGCGTTGCACAGGCGCTTCATGCGCTCCATTCCAGGGGGATCGTCCACAAGGACGTGAACCCGGCCAACATCGTGTGGAACCGACGGTCGAACCAGGTGCGGCTGGTGGACCTCAACATCGCTGCCGAGCTCGTCCCCGGGACCAACGCAGTCCCCAATTCGTGGGCACTGGAGGGAACTCTCGCTTTCATCTCTCCCGAACAGACCGGGCGCATCAACCGCTCCGTCGATTCCCGCTCCGACCTCTACTCCCTCGGAGCAACCCTGTTCCACCTCGCTACCGGGCTCCTCCCCTTTGCCGCGTCGGACGCCATGGAGATGGTGCACGCCCACATCGCGCTCCCTCCAGCCTTTCCACCGGAGAAGCTGCCCCACATTCCGCCTCCGGTGCAGAGCATCATCCTCAAGCTCCTCGCCAAGCGTCCCGAGGACCGGTACCAGACCGCGCTCGGACTGCGGGCCGACCTGCATCATGCCCTGGTGCAGCTCGAAATGCGGGGCAGCATTCCGGCGTTTCCCCTCGGCCGCAGCGACGTCTCCTCCGTGTTCCGCATCCCCGAGGATCTGTTCGGGCGGGACGAAGCCCGTTCCGCTCTGTCGCGCCTGTTCGGGTCCGTGGCGGATTCCGGGGCCTCTTCGATCGCCATGGTCTCCGGCGCTGCCGGGACAGGCAAGTCGTCCCTGGTTCGGGAGCTGTACGCTTCCGTCGTCGCGCGGCAGGGGCACTTCGTGTCCGGCAAGTTCTCCGAGGCCGACCGCAACGTCCCCTATGCGTCGGTCGTGACCGCGTTCAGCGACCTGGTCCGACAGCTCCTGGCGTCGAGCCGGGAGAAACTGGAGAGCTGGAAGCTGCGACTGACGCGGGCACTGGGCGAAACCGCGGTGGTCCTGGCCGCGGTGTTGCCCGACCTGGAGCTGGTCGTCGGCAAGCAGCAGAGGCCCGCCCCTCTCCCGGCCAACGAAGCCCAGAACCGCTTCAACTACGCGGTCCTCCAGTTCGTCTCCGCAGCGGCAACCGCTGACCAACCCCTGGTCCTGTTCCTGGATGACCTCCAGTGGGCCGATCCCGGGTCTCTCCGTCTCATCGAGCTGGTGACGACCGACCCCGACATCCGGCACCTCATGCTCGTCGGTGCCTATCGGGACGGCGAGGTCGGCCAGTGGCATCCCGTGACCGGAGTGCTGGAGCGGATCCGCAAGAGCGGCAGGTCGGTCGAGCACATTGCCCTGGGCCCGCTGGGGACGGACGCGGTGCGACAGCTCCTGGACCGCACATTCGGCTCTCCGGAGGCCGACACCGGGCAGCTTGCCCAGGCCTGCATGACCAAGACCGCCGGCAATCCGTTCTTCCTCGGGCAGTTCATCCGCTCGCTCCACGAAAGGAACCTCGTCTGGTTCGACGTCTCCTCGTCGCGCTGGCTCTGGGACACGCAGAAGATCGAACAGGCGGACATCACGGACAACGTGGTCGACCTGATGACCGAGCGGGTCACCCGCCTTCCGGAAAGGGTCCGGGAGTTGCTGAAGATCGCGGCCTGCATCGGAAAGAGCTTCTCCGCCGCCACCGTCGCACACGCCGGCGGATGGCCGGCAGAGGAAACCTATGATCTGCTCCAGGAAGCCGTCGGGCAAGGCCTGATCCTGCATGCCGCGGCGGCCGGAAGCGCTCTGTCCGGAGCACTGGACGACGACACGGAGACCACCGGGCACCTGCGCGACTACCGCTTCGTCCACGATCGGATCCAGGAAGCGGTAGGCTCTCTGCTCAGCAAGCAAGAAAAGGCCCGTTTCCACCGCGACATCGCGCGGGCCCTCCTGGGTGGACTTTCCGATTCCCGCCGGTACGACCTGTTCGACGTGGTCGCACACTTTGCCCTGGGAATGGAGCTGGTGACCACGAGTGAGGAACGCCTCGAGGTGGCAGGTCTGAACCTCCGGGCAGCCCGGATCGCGCGAAGTGCGCTTGCCATCGGTACCGCTCTCGAATGCGTGCGGAACGCACTCTCCCTGCTGCCGGGGAACCCATGGGAAGACCACTACGATGCTGCCTTCGAGCTGAGCCTCCTCGGAATGGAGTGCTCTCAGCTCCAGGCGGATCAGGCCGCCATGGACTCGTTCGGGCAGGAGGTGCTCTCCCACTGCCGGACCACGGTCGAGCGAGTCCGGGTGCTCGAACAACGGGTCCAGTTCTACGAGGCCCGAGGGCTCCCCGGCCAGGCCGTGGATACATGCCTGGAAGCGCTGTCTCTGCTCGGCATCTTTCTGCCGAGACACCCCGGAGTGCTGAGCATCCTCCTCGGCTTCATGAAGACCCGGCGGGCACTTGCCGGCAAGCTGCCGTCCCACTTCGCTGCCCTTCCGGTGATGACCGACGCCGCTTCCGGTGCGGCCATGCGCCTCATCCGTGCCGGAGCGAGTTCCGCATTCTGGACGGAGACCAAGCTCATCCCCCTCTTTGGATTCCAGGTCGCTCTGCTCACCGAGAAGCACGGCATCCACCCGCTTTCCCCCTGGGGACTCGGAGGCTTCGCCTTCGTTCTCGCAGGGCCGTTCAAGAAATGGAAGGAGGGGGGCGAGCTGGCCCGTGAGTCCATGCGGCTTCCCTCCGTGTTCGACATGCCCGAGGCGCTCCCCGCTGCCACGTTCGTCTTCCACATGTTCATCACCCATTGGACCGATCCGCCGGGACCGGGAATCCAGGCATCCGATGCGGCCAGTCGACAGGCATTGGCATTGGGGGACGTGCAGTCGGCATCGCTCTGCCGGCACATCAAGCTCGTGCTCGAAGTCTGGGGAGGCCTCGACCTGCCGGCGTGCGAGGCGGATGCGGCCGACGCGGTCCGCCAGCACGAGCGTACCCGACAGGAGTGGTTCCGAAACACCAATGCCGCCATCTGGAATTGCCTGTGCTCGCTCACCGGAAACCGCTCGAAGATGCAGGAGAGCCTCGCTTCCCCCTTTGATGCGGCGACATACGAGGAGGGCCTGGGCCGGACAAAGGACCACTCCGCGCTTGCCATGCTGCACGTGCTGCGGATGGCGGTCTGCCTGTTCCTGGGAGAGTCCGGGGAGGCTGAGCGCAACGGTGCGCTGGCCCGCCCGCACCTCGAGGCCGTCTACATGTCGCCGTACGACCCGGCATTCGTGTTCTACCATGCGCTCAGCACCCTGGCAGCGGCTCGGCTACGCGGAGGCCTTTCCGGCCGCGAGCGCCGCACGGTGCGCCAACACCTGGCCACCCTGAGAAGCTACGAGAAGACGCGAAGCGAGACGGTCTTCCTGAACAAGCGGCTCCTCGTGGAGGCCGAGCTCGAGAAGACCGCAGGTGCGAATGGCCACACTCTCGAGAAGTATGCCCGCTCCATCCAGGCGGCCCGCTCATCGGGGCGCTCCCACGAAGAGGCGCTGGCCTGCGAGTTGGCCGCCCGGGCCATGATCGACATGGGGATGCCCGGCCCGGCCACCAGGCTCCTGGCCGAGGCCCGAAATGCGTACGCAGTATGGGGAGCATCGGAGAAGGTCCAACGACTCGACAGTGAATTCCCAGACCTCGGACGGATGTTTCCGGCCGATGCCTCGGCATGGCGCAGCGAGACCGTTTCCGACACCGTGCAGGGGAGCACCAGCCGACGGGGGGAGCAGCTCGACCTGCTGTCGCTCCTGAAGTCCTCCCGTGCCATCTCGGGCGAGATCGTCTTCGAGCGCCTGATCGAGACCATGATGCGCATCGTTGCGGAGAACGCAGGCGCACAGAGGGGCCTCTTCCTGCTGCGGGCCGAAGCGGGCTGGAGGGTAGAGGCTGAGCTGGACATGAGCTGGCCGGCGGTGGATCGGCCGGTTGCGCTCCTTCTGGCCCACGCCAACCAGGATCGTCCCCGGATCGCGCTGTCCATCGCCCACTACGTCGCCAATACGGGCAAACCCGTCGTGCTGGGCGATTCCGTGCGGGAAGGAGAATTCCAGGGCGACGAGTATGTGCGGACCCGGCAACCCAAGTCGATCCTCTGCATGGCCACGCGCCTGCGGGGGGAAGTCGGCGGCATCATCTACCTCGAAAACAATGATACGCCCCATGCGTTCACCCAGGAGCGCGTCAAGGTACTCGACGTGCTCACGTCCCAGATCGCGGTCTCCCTGGAAAACGCCCTCCTCTTTAAAGGAAAGGAAGAACTCATCGCGGCCTACGAGCGATTCGTGCCGAGGGAGTTCCTGGGACACCTCGGCAAGAGAAGCATCGTCGACGTTGCGCTGGGAGACCAGGTCGAGCGCGACATGACGATCCTGTTCACCGACATCCGCGACTTCACGGCCCTGTCCGAGCGGATGAGCCCGGCGGATAACTTCGAGTTCATCAACTCCTACCTCTCTCGCATGGAGCCCGTGATCCGCCGTCATCGGGGCTTCATCGACAAGTATGTCGGTGATGCCATCATGGCCCTGTTTGCCACCGGTGCGGACGACGCCGTGGAGGCCGCTCTCGAGATGGCGGCGGAGCTGGTGCGGTTCAACGAGGACCGCGAGCGCTGCGGGCTGACACCGATCCGCATCGGGATCGGGCTCAACAGCGGCCGCCTCATGCTGGGAACCGTCGGAGGCAAAGACCGCATGGACGGGACGGTGATCTCCGATGCGGTGAACCTCGCCTCACGGGTGGAGGGCATGACCAAGGCGTTCGGAGCCACCGTGCTGGCCTCCGAGCACACGTTCAAACGGCTCAGCGAGCCGGACCGTCACCCGCACCGGCCGCTTGGGACGGTCCGGGTCAAGGGCAAGTCCCAGCCGGTCACGGTCTACGAGATCTTCGCCGGGGAACCCGATTCGGTCGCGGTCCTCAAGCAGCGGAGCGCAGACCGCTTCGCTCAGGCAGTGAGCTGCTACGCCGGCCGCCGGTTCCCCCAGGCCGAGACGATCTTCCGCGAGATCGCCGAGGCCAACCCTGCCGACCGGGCCGCAGCGGTCTACCTGCGCCGCTGCAGCCACTACCGGGACACCGGCGCACCGGCTGACTGGGATGGGGTCGACGATCTCGGGAGTTCCTGAGTCCATACATTGCCGCTCATTCGCCACATCCCCGTTTCCGGCGTCGTCCGGCCCACTCGTGGTGTCCGAAACGGACAAGTCCTTGGCTGCATCGGGCCCGGCTTCTTCTCCAGTACCCGACGAACATCCGCACAACCCCAGCACCACGACTCACGCGATCAAACTTGCTGGTCGAGCCTGCATGGTCATCCCTCCGTCGCCCCGAAACCTACTGCTCCTGGCAGGTCGACATGATGCAGACCTGGCCCTCGCCGCAATCCTGGTCTGAGAAGCACTGGTCCGCACAGCAGAGCACGCCGCCCTGCTCATCGGGCAACGTCTTGACCACGTTGAGTGCTTCCTTGTCCCCGTCCGTGCCGCAATTCCAGGCATCGGCGTGGTACACGCCCTGGAGCTTGTTGAAGTAGTCGAGCGGCTTGCACCAGCCGCAGCCGCCGCTGGAGGGCTTGCACAGGACGTCGGCGAAGTTCCCCTCCACGTACGAGGGATCGCTCGGTGGCAGCTCCCCCTTGAAGTAGCAGGTGCAATCGCCGGTCGGCTTGTTCCTGATCGCCTTGCACAGGTCATGCGATGCCTTGTCCAGGGGATAGCAGCTCTCCACGGACGGAGCGCACCCGAGGTCACCGCAGCCGAACAGGTCGTTGAGGCTCGCCGGGTCACCGATAGCATCGGGAGTGCAGTTGAACGCCCCGGTGGAAGAGGTCCGGGCCAGGAAGAATGCGGGGCTCTTGGCCTGCAGCATGATCTCGGTGCAACCCAGCGGGCTGCGGTACAGGACGTCGTTCTTCCCCAGGCAGACGTGCCACCCTTCCGCGCACAGGTCGGTCACGGTGCACCCCTTCCCGTCCGGGTTCAGTCCGGTGTTGCCCGCCTCCTGGTTGCACGTGGGAAGCTCGTTGTGGATGCCCGGAACGTCCCAAGCCCCTCCGCACGCGGCGATGAGCGGATATGCGCCGATGGCGAGGAAGCCCTCCCGGGTCGCGTCGCTGCACCCCACCCACTTGGGATCTGTGACACACATCCCGTCCTCGCAGAACAACCCCTCGGGGCACGGGGCGCACTCGCCGCCGCAGCCGTCAGGGCCGCACTCGACGCCAAGGCACGAGGGCTGGCAGCATTGGCCTGACTCGAGGCACACGGCACCGACTTCGCACTCCCCACACGACCCGCCACAGCCGTCGGGGCCGCAATGCTTGCCCGCACACTGCAGCTCGCAGCAGGTACCTTCGCCGTCCACGCAGACCGACCCCACGCCGCACTCGCCGCAGCTCCCGCCGCACCCGTCAGGGCCGCATTGCTTAGCCTCGCAGGCCGGCTCGCACTTCAGATCGCATTTGCCCTGGTTGCAGATCGGGGCAACCTCCGGGCAAGCCCCGCACTCGCTGCCGCAACCGTCGTCGCCGCATTCCTTTCCGATGCACATCGCCTTGCAGCACGAGTTGTCATGGCACGCCAGCCCTTTCGGACAGCCCC
>VGRX01000216.1 GCA_016875215.1 Deltaproteobacteria bacterium | reverse complement strand
GGGGCGGGTCGGGGATGGCGTCGGCGGTCCGGATGCGCTGTCGGACGGACGGATCCCGGACGGGCCGGACATGGCGACGGACGGGACGATTCCGGCGGACGGGACCGTGCTCCCGGATGGGACGACGCTTCCGGACGGCGACGTCGGGGACGTCGTGGAGCCCTCGGACGGGATCGAGCCTTCGGACGGGACCTCGGACACGGGGGACGCCGGCGGGCCGTACGTTCCGTTCACTCCGTGCACCAAGGCCAATGCCAAGTGCCCGACGAAGGATGAGATCTGCCTGCTCCTTCCGAATTCGAACGAGGGGCTCTGCCTGCTGGACTGCTCGGCCGGCGAGCTCTGTCCGCCGTGGATGGAGTGCGTTCCTCCCGACAAGCAGAAGCCGGAGCTGAAGGTCTGCCTGGAGCTGGGACCGAAGATGGGCTGGTGCAACAACAAGAAGGGGCGGATCTGCGAAGGAACGCTCGCCTGCCTCTTCCCACCCGGTGCCGAGGATGGCGTGTGCACGACTTTCTGCACGCTTGCCGACGAGGCGGCCTGCTCCAAGGGGTCGGCCTGCACGGTCATTGATCTCGAGGATCCCGAGGTGGACTGGGGAGCCTGCCTGCCGGCGCCGGACTACCCGGAGTGCAAGGACCCTGCCGAGTGCGCGGCGGGCACGACTTGCGTCCAGGTCAAGCAGACGTTCCGGTGCGTGCCCAAGTGTGCGGAGGAAGGCGGCGCCTGCGGCGTGTTCGGTACCTGTGTGAAGGCCGAGCTGCCGGACATGGCCGTGACGACGGTGTGCCTGACGTTCCAGGGGGGCGGCGAGATCTGCTCCACGGCCAAGGGGCTTCCGTGCAAGGAGGGGTTGCCCTGTGCGGACGTAGGGGCCCCGGACGGGTGGTTCCGGTGCATCCTTCCCTGTCCGGAGGGGAACTGCGCACCGGGGTTCAAGTGCAAGGCCGTGGAGTCGCTGGGATTCGACGGGTGCATCCCGCTGGAGCTGGCGCTCGGGAAGCAGGAGCCGTGCAACGATGCCTGGCCGTGCAAGGGAGAGGCCGAGCATTGTCTCACGCCCCAGGGCAAGACGAACGGCTTCTGCGTGCCGGGCTGCGAGGCCGGATGCGGGACCGGGACCACATGCCAGGACGGAGGCTGCGTCACCGTGTCACCGGAGGGGGGAAGCTGCCTCGAATCCGTGGGCGTCTTCTGCCAGCCACCGGCCCATTGCGTGCGGGACAAGGGGGCCCAGGGACCGGGCATGTGCCTGGCACCGTGCACGCCGGGCCAGCCTTGCGCCGGCGGGAAGAGCTGCACCGAGACGGCGCTCGGGCAGGCCTACTGCCTGGTCCCCGGGGAGTTCTCCCAGCTTTGCAGCCTGGATGACGGCACGGGGTGCAACTCGGCAGCGGGGCTTGCATGCCTTCACGTGTCTGCGGACGCGGACTTCGGGTTCTGCTCGCCGGAGTGCAGCGGTCCGGGGAGCTGCCCGGCCGGCCCGGCCGGCACGTTCTCGGAGTGCATGCTGAAGTCGGGGGGGAAGTGGTACTGCGCCTTCCTGTGCGGCGGAATGGGAGGGGCGTGTCCCGAGGGGATGAGCTGCTCGGGCATCGGGGTCTGCGCACCGTGAGTCGTCGCATTGCATTGTCCATTGTCGTGGTAGCGGCCGTGCTGCTGGCCGGAGCGGAGTGGGCGGTCAACCGGACCGGGTCCACGCAGGATCCCGTGGTCCCGGAGGCCCCCCCGGAGGTGACCGACGACTCCCAGGGGCTCCCCGGTGCCTGGCGGATGGCGGACAACCTGGCGGATCTGTCGGTCCGGGTGGAGCGGGAGGGCAGGACACTGCGCCTGAAGCGCAGGCACGCCGCGTTCCACTCCCGGCTGCTGCCCGCCTGGAACTGGGTCGGACCGATCCCCGCATCGCTCAAGGACACCCCGTCGCTGCAAGGCTGGCCGTTCGTGCGTCCGGCCAGGCCGGACCGGGTCGAGACGGCCTGCCTCTGGGTCCATCCGGTGGACGGAGCGCGACTGGTGCTGTCGTTTGGAACGGCTCCGGCCGCGGGTGAGCTGGATCTCCTGCTGGCCTACCTGAAGACGGCGGCCTCGGATGCCTCCACGACGATCAGGGTGCGGCGCGATGGCGTCGAGCTGCACCGGGAGGTGTTCGTGGGAGGGGGGGGAGATTCGCGGCGAATCCGGGTCCCCTTGGCACTGCCGGAGGGGAAGGCGCAGCCAGGTCGGCCGGCACCGCTCGAGCTGGTGGTCGAGCCTGGCAAGCGGGGGAAGAACCACCTCTGCCTCGACGGCTTGGTGGAGCCTGCGGGAAAGGCCGGAGAGGTGGGGCCATGAAGCGCTCCCGCATGAACCTGGTGCTGCTCGTGCTGGGGGTGGCGGCTGCAGTCGCCTCGGCCGGGCTGCTCGCCCGCGTCTCGGGTTCCCAGGTGATGTCGGAATCCACGGCGCAGTTCCTGGGCCAGGTGGAGAAGGAGGCTGTGGTCCCGCTGGCGGAGCTGAAGGGGTTCGGACCGGTCGTGCTGGCGCCGGCCCGCTGGTTGGCGCCCGTGCTCGGGGCCGAGTCCTCCTGCCGGCTGCTCTCGCTCGTCGGGCTCGTGCTGCTGGCCGTCCTGGCGTTTCTCCATGCGAGGGCTCTGCTCGGAGCGCTGCCGGCCGTGGCCGTTCCGCTGCTCTTCGTGCTTCTTCCGCAGGTTCAGCAGCTCCTGTTCGAGCCGAACGGCGGCGGGTGGGCTCTCCTGTTCCTGCTGGGGCCGGCTCTGCTGTTCGGGTTGGGGGGTTCTCTTCACGAGATGCCCGGACGAGACGGCGCAGGCAGCGGCGATGGTCCTGAGGAGAAGGGCGGCATGGGGTCGGTGGAAGACGGCGGCAAGGGGTCGGCGGAGCAGGGCGGCAAGGGGTCGGCGGAGCAGGGCGGGAGGCAAGCGCAACCGGGGCCGGCAGGTGTGCTGCTGGCCGCAGCCGGTGGACTGCTGGCCGGAGGGGCCGTCCTGGTCCATCCCCTGGGGCTCTGGACGAGCCTGGCCGCGCTGCTGGGTCTTGCGGTCTGCCGACAGCGGGAGCGGGGCGTCTCGGGAAAGGGCATGATCCGCTTGTCCGCAGTGGGCCTCGAGCTGGCGGCAGCGCTCGTCGGCTTTCTCGTGGTCGCGGGGATTGGCGCCAAGGTAGTTGGAGCCGGGAAGAACGAGCTGGCCGCGTGGCTCTTCGGTCCGTTCAGCTCGTTCCATCCCCCATTGTCGGTGGCGGGAACGGTCTACAGTGAAGCGGTGGATGGCGGGCCACCGCTCTGGGCAAGCCTCTACCTCCTGGCCGCTCGTACCCCGGTGCTGCTTCTGGCGGCTTCGCTTGCCGGCAGCATCGCCTGGGTCCGACGGGGCGGTGCGTTCCTCTCCGGTCCTCTGTCACCAATCCTGTTCTCGTGGCTTGCAGTCCTGACCGGTTCCTCGCTGGCCGGTTCCCCGTTCTTCCTGACCGATCTGAGCCTCCTGGTTCCCCTTTCCCTCCTCCCCTCGTTCCTGGCCGGAGCGCTTTTCTCTCCCCTCCCAATGTCGGCGTCGGCGTCGCAATCGGCATCGGCATCTCCCCTCCCGTTCTTCCGCTTGAATCGCGGCATTCTCTGTGCCCTTCTTCTCCTGCTCTCCGTTGCCTGGTCGGGATGGCAGATGCGGCCCTATCCCGCGGCATTCGGCTCACTGTTGTGCGGAGGGACCGACCGGTGCAACGCGGGGAACGACCCCTGGATGGAGCCGGTGGTGGACTCGTCGCTCGTCGAGGTCATCCCGGCCGAGGAGAAGGAGCTCGTGATTTCCCCGTGGGGAGGCCGGGCTCAGTCTGCCTGGAGCCGGCTCGTTCCCGGCCCAGCCGGTGACGGCACGGGAGAAGCTCGTTCGAAGAAGCGGCCGGACCGCCAGGCGACACGCGGCGCCCGCCTCAAGGACGGCGGTCCCCGGAGGGCCCTGATCTGGAGGTCTGGGCCGACCCCGGCGTCGCGACTGCTGCTGGAGGCTTGCAACCCGGATGACCGGATGGCAATCTTGCCGCCGGGTACCCGGCGATTGTGGAGTGTCTGCCGATGAGCGCGAGAGAATGGAAGCTGAGTATCGTGATTCCCGCATACAACGAGGAGCGGACTCTGGCAACGGTGGTGGAGCGGGTCAATGCCACTCCGTTTGCCAAGGAGATCCTCATCGTGAACGACGGGTCGAAGGACAACACACGGGCCGTGATGGAGGAGCTCGCCAGGAACCCCGGGATCAAGGCATTCGACCAGCCGAGGAACATGGGCAAGGGGGCTGCTCTGCGCCGCGGATTCGAAGAAGCGACGGGAGACATCGTCCTGGTCCAGGACGCCGACCTGGAGTACAACCCGGCCGACTACCCGAAGCTGCTGGCCCCGATCCTCCAGGGCAGGGCGGACGTGGTCTACGGGTCCCGGTTCAGCCCCGTGGAGCGCAAGGTGCACTCCTACTGGCACACGCTCGGCAACCGGGCGCTGACGACGCTCAGCAACTGGCTGGCCGACATGTACATGACCGACATGGAGACCTGCTACAAGGTGTTCCGAACGCCGGTCATCCAGAACATCCGCCTGCATTCGGACAGGTTCGGCTTCGAGCCGGAGGTCACGGCCAAGATCGCCCGCATCCCGGGCCTGCGCATCTGGGAGGTCCCGATCTCCTACAACTATCGCACCTACGCGGAAGGAAAGAAGATCGGCTGGAAGGACGGCGTCTCGACCCTGGCCCGCATCGCGTGGTTCAACCTGGGACACTCCGAGGAATCCGCCTTCCGTATCCCGCCTGAGGATATCGTCCGCCGGCTACGCGACGAAGACGCTGCGCGTTCTTCTAAACATCGTCGTGTTGAGCGATGATCAAACATGGCCGACCTGGCCGGCAAGCACCGGCCGGACAAGGAAGCCGTCGAAACCGGCAGCGCAGGCGTACTTGAGGTACGTCGAGCATGCCGGTCGGCGGCTGACGCAGTCCCGCCGGATGATTGACGGTCAAGGCGGCCATGTCTAGTTGAAGCGCTTCTCCAGGCTGGCCTCGATCTGGGACTGGACCTGCCCCTTGAGCAGCGAGGCTCCGAGGCCCTTCAGCTCCACATCGACAGTGATGTCTGCCGGAGTGATAGAGAATACGGCGGAGAACACCTTGCCCGAGGCCGTCCCGCGCGTTCCGTCCGGCGTCCACTGGACGTCGGAGATGAACCCGGACATCTTCTCCTTGAACTTGTCCAGCAGTGCCTTGCCTCGGGAAATGGCCTCTTCGAGCGGAAGATTGTGCTTCTTCACCACGCGGATGTTCGCTCCCATCAAACCCTCCAGTGCGGGTCGTCGCTTCCGCCCCGATCGGCGCGATCAGCGCCAGGGCCGCAATTAGAACAGCACCGGTGGCAGGATGTCAAGTCTCGACCGCCTCGAAGCTCCCATTCCGAACAGCTTGACCTCCATGGAGGATGGTGCCAGAGTGAAGCCATGGTATCACGGGTCACGGCGGCCTGTCTGGCCGCGGCCATCCTGGTTCTTGTGGCGGGCTCGATCCCTGGGGCGATGGGGCAGGAGCGCACGCGGGTCCTCCTGCTCAATTCCTACCACACCGGATACCGCTGGACGGATGAGCTCACTCAGGCGGTCGAAGCACGCCTCCGACCGCGCAACGACGTGGTCCTGTCGGTCGAGTACATGGACGCCAAGCGGTGGACCGACTCCCAGCACGAAGCCCTGCTCTACCGGCTTCTGCGATACAAGTACGCCCCGATTGCCGGTCGTTCCCGGCTGGCCGCTGCCATCGTGGCCGACGACCACGCTCTCGACTTCGCGCTGAAGCACCGCAACGACCTCTTTGCCGAAGTACCGCTGGTCTTCTGCGGGATCAACGACTTCAAGCCGGAGCGCATTGCCGGCTACCCCGGAGTCACCGGCGTCATCGAGGAGTATGACTTCGGGGGGACGCTGGAGACGATCCTCAAACTCCATCCGGATACTACCGACTTCCTGGTCATCGGTGACCAGACCCTCTCCGGACGGGCGGCGCTCGAAAGACTGGAAAGAGCGATGCCGCCTTTCCTGGACATGGTTCGCTTCCGCGTGCTGTCGGACGTCACGTCGGCTGAGCTGGTGGACGTGGTGAGGACTCTGGGTCCGGGGTGGGTCGTTTTGTACGTGGCCTTCCTGAAGGTGCGGGACGGTGAGCTGCTGGGGTTGCAGGAGAGCCGGCGCCTGGTAACACGCTCCGCCCGCGTGCCAACCTACTGTTTCTGGGATTTCATCGAAGGAGCCGGCCTGACGGGCGGGCGTGGGCTGAGCGCCGAGTCACAGGGAACTGCCGCTGCCCGGCTGGTCGAGCGCATTCTTTCCGGGGCCGACGCGGATCGCATGCCGGTGCAGAACATCCCGACCACGCCGTACCTGTTCGACGACGTCCAGCTTCGACGGTTCGGCATCCCCGAATCCGCATTGCCCACGGGGAGCATCCTGGTCAACCGGGTGGAGACCTTCTACGGCCGCAACTGGCCCTGGCTATGGGGAATCGGGGGCTTCCTCCTGCTGGAGGGGATGCTGGTGGCCGGCATCGTGATGCTGGTCCGGAAGCGACGCCGCTTGCAGGAGCAGCTCCGCCAGGCACAGAAGATGGAGGCCGTCGGGCGGTTGGCCGGCGGTATCGCACACGACTTCCGCAACCAGCTCACGGTGATCGAGGGGTACTGCGATCTGCTGCTGCAAGGCAACGGAAGCCCGGAGTCGCGACGAGTCCGTGTGGAGCGCATTCGAGACGCTGCCCGGCGTTCCTCCAACCTTACGGCGCAACTCCTCGCCTACAGCCGCCAGCAGGTGCTGCAGGCGGTCCTTCTCGACCCGGGAGAGGTGCTTCGGGATCTCGGGCAGGCGCTTGAGCGTCTCATCGGTGAGGACATCGAGCTTCGAATCCACGTAGCGCCGGATCTGCTGCCGGTCATGGCGGACCGAGTACAGCTCCAGCAGGCGGTCTTCAACCTGGCCACCAACGCACGGGATGCCATGCCGAACGGGGGGAAGCTCTGGCTCAATGCCTCCAATGTCGCGCCGGATGACCCCCAGCTCCAGAGACTTCAGCTCCGGGACGACCGGGGCTATGTACGGATCGTGGTCCGGGACACCGGAGTCGGGATCCCCCCGGCACTCAGGGAGCGGATCTTCGACCCGTTCTTCACCACCAAGGACGTGGGCAAGGGAACCGGCCTGGGGCTCTCCATGGTGTACGGCTTCGTCCGGCAGAGCGACGGGGCGGTGGACCTGGAAAGCATCCCCGGCCATGGAGCGGCGTTCTCCCTCCTGTTCCCCGCCGGGAGGGGACGGATCGAGAAGAAGGCCGACGAACGACCGGCTCTCGCCCCCCCGCCGGCACGGAAGTGCTCCGGGACCATCCTGGTGGTCGAAGATGACCCGGCCGTGCTGGAGCTGACCGTCGACTCTCTGGAGAGCGTGGGATACCGCGTGCTGGCAGCGACTCACCCGGGCGAAGCGGTCCGCACCGCGGTCACGTCCGGAGAGACCCTCGATCTGCTCGGGTCCGGGG
>VGRX01000215.1 GCA_016875215.1 Deltaproteobacteria bacterium | reverse complement strand
GACCACGCGGGAGGGGCCGTGCAGATGTGCCGGCCACACACAGCCCCGACCACGCGGGAGGGGCCGTGCAGATGTGCCGGCCACACACAGCCCCGACCACGCGGGAGGGGCCGTGCAGATGTGCCGTGGGCAGTGAGTCACCCGGTGGTGAGGCAGGTACGGGAGCATGAGCAAGCACATCCCTCGTCTTTCTCCGACACAGAAGGAGCTGCTCCTGGACCTTCTCGAGGTCGAGGAGCTGTTCCGAGACGGCAGGCTGACGGGTGGGACTATCGCCAGCCACGCCATGTACAAGATGGCGAGCCGGCGCGGGCGCACGCTGCCGGCACCGGTCGCTGGGAAGGTGCAGGCCGACCACGTGTTCGTCGGCGTGTTCGCCCGGGCCGTGAACCGCCTGGTGTCGGCCGGCCTGCTGCTGCGGCGGTCCGTCCGAGGGGACAGCCTGGGCCTGCCATACCAGTGGGGATTCGCCCGCCACGGGAAGCGCGACAAGGACATCTTCCTGACTGAGGAGGGGCGGGAGGAAGCCCTTCGACTGCGGGAAAAGGAGGCGGCCCGGCAGGCGGCTGCCGCCGGGACAGTGCGCCCGCAGGAGGGCACAGCGCCGCCTGTGGCTGAGGCGGGCCCGGCGAGCGCCTCCCCGATCATACAGTTCACCATCAAGCCCAAGCCGCCGGTGCGGAAGCCCGCCCAAGTGGTGACCGGGCAGTTTCAAGTCCGATTCCCCGGCTACACCGTGACCTACGTGTACACGAAGCGGCAGTAAGGCTGGCGGGTTGCCCGCACCAACTGCCCGTGCAGCGCATCGGCCGTGGGCTGACGCAGCCTGTCCCGAGCGAAGTCGAGGGGTCCCGCCGGATGATTGACGGTCAAGGCGAACATGTTCAGTCGGCAGCCAGTGCGAAGACGAGCAGGTTGACCGCGAGGGAGACGGCACCGCCCGCCACGTCCCAGGCAAGGTCCCTGCCGCTGAATTCCTTGCCCATGGCGAGGTCGATGCACTCCTTGGTCAGGCCGGCGAACAGGACGCTGCCGCCTGAGATGGCGCTCCACTCCCACGGCTCATGGTCGGGCATGCCCCAGGCCGATGCAGCGAAGGCAGCGCTCCCTACGGACATGCTGCCTGCGAAGTGGAGTGCCTTGTCCTTGCCGAGCCACTCATCTGCCCGGGCGGATGCGGGCGGCAGGGGCGCTGAGGTGAGCGCCAGGAGAAACACGGCCAGTGCGACGATGCGGGGACCGGCCGCAGCGGGTGAAAGGGGCGAAACACGAGTCGAAGGGGGCACATCTGACTGCCGCCGGACGGTCTGTCCACCCGGCAGCGCTGCCGGCAACGAACGCTTCATCGTACGTCCCCGCCCTGGCTCTTGCCCTGCCGGCACCGGTCGAGGAGCCCCGCAGCCTCGAGCTGGCCGAACAGCAGGGCCGCCACGACCTGGTGGCCGAACGGATTGAGGTGGCAGCAGGCATCGATCCGGAGCGATTCCACCGGGTGGTCGGAAAGGAGGGGGCGCAGGTCCACGAGCGTCACCGGCCGGGTCGAGGACCACTCCCGCAGGCGGCGATAGAAATGCTCGGTGCTGTCGTCCTCGCCCGCCTGCCACGGCTGGTCCAGCATGGGCAGCAGGACTACGACCAGGCGCGCTCCGGCCGCGGCCGAAAGCCCCCGGATGCGCTCCATCTCGCTGACCGCGGCCTCGAGCTGCCCCACGTCCTCGCCCGTGGCCCTGTCGCTGGCAGCGAGTGCCTTGAGCGTGAGGTACTGGTAGAACACGGACTGGTTGACGAGGAAGCGGTTGAGCGCGTCGGGGAACGGAAGGAAGGAGAATGCCGGCACGTCGTCCCGGTCCCTGAGGCGGATGTCGTAGGCCATGTTGCCGACCAGGGTGTACCGGGCCATGTCGTTCGAGAACACGCCGACAATCACGATGTCCGGCGCCCTGGCAAGCCCCTTCCGTTCCAGCGACAGCCGCTCCTGCAGCGAGCTGTAACCCGGCACGGCCAGGTCGACGAGGTCGACGCTGCCGCATCGTTCTTCGAGGCGGCGACCGAGCAAGAAGGGGAAGCTCTGCTCGACATCGAGGTAGACGCCGTAGGTGACCGAATCGCCCAGGACGGCCACTCGCAGCGCCGGGTCATCGGCCCGGGGCAGCCCGGTCCGGATTCCGTCCGGGCCGAACCCGCGGGCATCCCGGTACTCCCACCAGGCCTGGCCGTCAGAAAGCGGCTCGACCAGGGCCTCGGGGCT
This sequence comes from Deltaproteobacteria bacterium, assembly GCA_016875215.1. Taxonomy (GTDB): domain Bacteria; phylum Myxococcota_A; class UBA9042; order CAIXZC01; family CAIXZC01; genus CAITUV01. The sequence continues at coordinate 5,320 of VGRX01000215.1, read as the reverse complement.
GCTCCCTTCGACCGGGCGGAAATGGAAGTACCCGCCCGGCACCGCCAGCCGGAACGCCCCCTCGGCGAGTGCCAGCCCCACGAGCAGGCCGGCAGCCAGGAGGGCGGCAGCGGTCGCGGTCTGGAGCGGCTTCTTCCACCGGGGGAGCGTGCGTGCGGTCCTGTGTGCGAGAAAGCCGGCGGAGACGAGCAGGAAGGGGGGCAACAGGGTGAACAGGAAGAAGGTCGCTGTGAGGCCGGAGGGGGCGACGGGTTGCATGGGAATCCCGTCAGGCCAGGATCCGGGTGAAGTCCGCAAACCGAAGGAACAGGGAACCGATCCGGCTCAGCATGGCCAGCCTGTTCGCTCGAGTCCGCTCATCCTCGCACATCACGAGCACGTCGTCGAAGTAGCGGTCGACGGCCGGCCTGAGCCCGACCAGCGCTGCCAGCACATCCGCGAAGCGGCGCTCCGAGAAGAGGCCCGCCGCCCGCTCTTCCCCGGCAACGAATGCATCCCACAGCGCCTTTTCCGAGGGTTCGAGCGGCAGGCCGGCGTCAAAGGCGCCCCCCGCGTTCCCACGGGTGATGTTGATGACCCGCTTGAAGGCCACGATGAGGGGCTCGTAGTCGTCCCGACCGCGCAGCGGTTCGACCGCCCGGCATTTCTCCCGGACGTCCCACGGCAGGTCGAAGCCGGCCGCGAGGCAGGCATCCACCACCTCCGTGGCATGGTCGGTCCCGAGCCAGTGCTTCAGGCGCTGCTTGACGAACTCGAGCAGGTCGCCGGAGAGCTTCCCGCGGTCCTTGACGAGGTCGCCGTAGTTGTCCATGGCCAGGCCGACCAGCCGTGTCAGCGGCACGGTGAGGTTCCGGTCGGCCAGGATGCGCAGCACGGCCAGGGCGGCGCGGCGCAACCCGTACGGATCCTTCGTGGCGGTCGGGACGAGTCCGAGGTGATAGCATCCCACGAGCGTGTCCAGCCGGTCGGCCAGGGCCAGGGCGATTCCCGCAGGCGACTCGGGCAACCGGTCTCCGGCGAACCGGGGCAGGTAGTGCTCGTCGACCGCGGTCGCCACCTCGGTCGGCTCACCTGCGGCCAGGGCATAGACCCGCCCCATGATCCCCTGGAGCTCCGGGAACTCGCCGACCATCTGGGAGGCCAGGTCCGCCTTGCAGAGGCCGCCCGAGCGCTCGGCCGTCTGCTGCGCCTGGGGGAACAACTCCGCCGCGAACCGACCCGCCAGGCGGGCGATCCGGTCAGACTTGTCCTTCATCGAGCCCAGACCGGCCAGGAAGGTCTGGCCGTTGAGCTTCTCCACGAAGACGGCCAGCGGCTTTCGCTTGTCCTCCCGGAAGAAGAAGAGCGCATCCTCGAGGCGTGCCGAGAGGACCCGCTGGTTCCCGCGCAGCACGATTGCCATGTCGTGGGGCTTCGTGTTGTTGACCACCAGGAAGTGGTTGGTCAGGTGGCCGTCCTTGCGGAAGGCGAAGAACTTCTGGTGGTTCTTCATCGAGGTGACGAGCACCTCGGCCGGCATTTCGAGGAACTTGGGGTTGAAGGTACCGATAGCGACCACCGGGTTCTCGACCAGGTGCGCGACGTGGTCCAGCAACTCGGCATCCTCGATCAGCTCGAGGCCGGCTTCCTTTGCCTGGCGATGTGCCTCGGCGTGGATCAACTCCTTCCGGGCAGCGGGGTCTGCCAGGACGCTGTGACTGGCCAGGGTTGCCAGGTAGTTGTCCGGGCCGGGGATCTCGAATCCCTCTCGGCCCGAGTGGAACCGGTGTCCCCACGTTCGGTTTCCCGATGCGATCCCGGCAAACTGGAACGGGACCACCTGGCTGTCCAGCAGAGCAACGATCCAGTGCACGGGACGGACAAAGGTCTGCGGGTTGCTGCCCCAGTGCATTGATTTCGGGAAGCGCAGCTCGCCGAGGATCTTCGTGCAGATGGCGGGCAGGAGAGCGGTTGCGGCCTCGCCCTTCTGCTCCTGGCGGACGGCCACGTACTCGACGTCGCCGACCGTCACGGCCGTGAACTGGGACGGGTCGACCCCCTGGCTGCGGGCAAAGCCCTGGCCCGCCTTGGTCAGGTTGCCCTCGGCATCGTACGCGACCTTGCGGGAAGGCCCGCGTTTCTCCACCACCCGGTCCTCCTGTGCGAGTCGGATGCCCGAGGCCAGCGCCACCAGCCTGCGGGGGGTCACGTAGTACCGGACGGATGCGGGTTCCAGGCGGGCCTCGTCCAACTCCCGTTTCAGGAGCTCGGCCAGCGCGGAGGCCGAATCCTCGGCCATCCGGGCTGGGATCTCCTCGATTCCGATCTCCAGCAGGAAGTCGTTCCTGGCGATGTCGTTCATGGCCGCCCCCACTTGCGCCCGAGCATCGGGAATCCGAGCTTCTCCCGGCTGGCGAGGTACTTCTCCGCACACACGCGGGCCAACCCCCGCACCCGGCCGATGTACTTCTGCCGCTCCGCCACGCTGATCGCCCCCCGGGCATCGAGCACGTTGAACACGTGCGAGCACTTGAGACAGTAGTCGTAGGCCGGCATGGGCAGCGGCTCCTCCAGCGAGCAGAGACGCTGGCATTCCTTCTCGAACCGCTCGAACAGGAGGAAGTGCAGCTCGGTATCGGCCAGCTCGAAGTTGTGGGTCGAGAACTCCCACTCGTTGCGCTTGAACACGTCGCCGTAGGTCACGTCGCCGACCCAGCGCACGTCGTACACGCTATCCACGTTCTGGAGGTACATCGTGATGCGCTCCAGCCCGTAGGTCCCCTCCACCGCGATGGGGGAGAGGTCGATGCCCCCGGCCTGCTGGAAGTAGGTGAACTGCGTGATCTCCATGCCGTCGAGCCACACCTCCCAGCCCAGCCCCCAGGCCCCCAGCGTCGGCGATTCCCAGTCATCCTCCACGAACCGGATGTCGTGCTCCAGCGGGTTGATGCCCAGCTCACGCAGGCTGTCCAGGTAGAGCTCCTGGATGTCGAGCGGGCTCGGCTTCATCACCACCTGGAACTGGTAGTAGTGCTGCAGCCGGTTCGGATTGTCGCCGTAGCGGCCGTCGGTGGGGCGGCGGGACGGCTCCACGTAGGCCACGTTCCACGGCTCGGGGCCGAGCACCCGCAGAAACGTGTTCGGGTTGAACGTCCCCGCACCCTTCTCGAGATCGTACGGCTGGGTCACGATGCACCCCTGCCGCGCCCAGTAGCCTTGCAGTTTCAGGATCACATCCTGGAAGTTCATTCACCCCCTCCGTGTGTCGTGCGAACCCTAGCATTGACGGGGGAGGGGCGTCAAGACGGCACTGGCCAGACTACCCTTCGGGAATCACATCTCGGACTGGTAGGTAAGCAGGTCCCCGTAGGTCTCGGCCGCGGCAGCATCGAAATAGTTGAGCGAGCCCTTGCTGCCGCGCAGGTAGTGGTTGAAGAAGCCAATCGCGAACTGGTTGATGATCGGGTGCGCGATGTCGGGATCCAGGTTGTAGTCCGCACAGCCGTCCCCCAACGCGTTGTCCGCATCCTCGATGCCCATGCTGTTCGCAATGTAGACCAGGTCGAGCAGGCAGATGTCCGAGTAGGTGAAGTGGCCTCCGGTCTCCAGCATGAACTTGAACTTCGGCAAAGGCAGCTTGACCCAGGCCGGCTCGATCTCCTTCTCCGGGTCGAGCGTCTTGTCCAGCTTGCCTCCCTGGATCATGATCGGAACCGGGAAGTCCTCCACCTTGTATCCCAGTGCACCCAGCATGCTGGTCGCAGGAGAGTGAGCGACCACCGCCTTGATGCGAGGGTCGATGAACGGCACCAGGACGCTCGTGAACCCGCCGAAAGAATGGCCCGACAGGCCGATGGAGGTGGTCTCGATTGCACCGTAGAACGGGTCCCCCTTCTTCGTCACGCGCCAGGTCATGTGCGCGATGGTCATGACCGTATCGTACGGCCGGTCCAACGCGGACAGAATCATGTCATCCAGGTTGTAGCCGTCCTCGGCAAGCAGGTCGTAGATGGTGTTGCCCGTGTGGTCCATGGAGGCCACGACATACCCATGACTGGCCAGCGGGACGGTGTAGAACACGCTCTGGAACCGGACACCGTAGGCGCCGTGAGAGAAGATCACGAGCGGGTAGGGACCGTCCGAACCGCGCACCGGCGAGTCCCGGGTCACCTTGACCGGAATGGGGGGAAGCTGATCCCTGTACTTCTCGACCATGTCCGCCGCTTCGGGCGGTGCATCCTTCTCGAACGCGATGGCGTCGAACGGCCCGTCGCGGAACTCCTCGGTCGTGGGGTACCAGATCTCGATACGGATCTTCCGGGGGGCGCCGGTGTGGTCGTACAGCTCGAGCCACTCGGTCATGACGCCGACCGGGAAGGGCCCCCACTGTGCGGGGTCGGGTGCATGTTGTGGGCCGGCCGCACAGAAGTCGCCGACACATCCTGGCGTCTCGTCCACCTCGGCCGGAGGCAGGTCGGGGGTGACTTCGACGGCCGGGACATCGGCCCATATCTCGACAGCGTCAGCTTCGACCGTGTCAACGCCCGCTGGAACGTCCGTCGCGACCCCGTCAGCGACTTCGTCCGTCGCAGCATCCGGCCCCAAGGTCTCGTCTGGGGAACAGCCCATTGCCGCCAGTGCCACGACAAGTGCCAGAGCGACCCATAGGCCTGCTGCCGTCCGTGCCACCATCGATCGCAATCCCCCAGACATCTCGGTCCCTCACCGGTTGAACCATTGCATTCTACTCGAAGCCCTCGGTGTGGGCAAAGACATTGCGGCGGGGCGGAATCAAGCAAAGCAGCGCCAGCAATGCCAACGCCAGCCCCCCCGCATTCCCGGCATTGCCCTTCGCAGCGCATCCGCCATTGCGGCCGCCCCCCCGGCCCGTGTCTCCCGGCAGTGGGATCGGGGCGCAACTCTCCGGCCCTGTCGTTTCCCCATGGCAGTCGGTGCGGGGCGCCTGCGGCGTGTCGGGTCCAGGCTCAGCCTGGTCGGACCCCTCGACTTCGCTTAAGGCAGGCACGTCGGCCACGGGTTTCACGTCGGGCCGGTCAGTGTCAGGGGACGTCCAGTCGTCCTGCACGTCGAACGCCACCAGGTCCGCAACCTGCGCGCCGTGCGCGTCCCGCACCAGGAGCTTGGCGACCATGGTTCCGGGCTGCGGATAGGCGTGCTCGGCCTCGGACTTGTCCGACCAGTCCGTGTCGGGCTTGCCGTCGTAGTCGAAGTCCCATCGGAACTGGAGCGGCTTTCCTTCCGGATCGGTGCTGCCCGAAGCATCGAGGAACGCGGTCAGCCCCTGGCGGCCCGAGAGCGTTGCTGCAGCCGACGGTGCCTG
>VGRX01000214.1 GCA_016875215.1 Deltaproteobacteria bacterium | reverse complement strand
CGCTCCATCGGTTTCACCGTCGCCGAAGCCGAACGAGGAGTGGTAGTACTTGTAGTGCTTGCCCTGCCAGTCGAACTCGAGGAAGTCGTTGTTGTGGCCCCCGCCCCAGTTGTACGTCGGATTCAGGAGCTTCTCGACCTTCCCGTCCTGGGACATGTAGCCGGCCGGGCACTCGAAGATGCCGATTGCCCCCATCTTGACCTCGCAGTCCACGGGCGTCGACTGCACGTAGATATGCCCGTGCTGGTCCCCATGATCGAACGTGCAGATCCAGTCCACGTCGGCCTGCTCCATTGGGTCCTCAGGGAAGCCGGGAGGATAGTTGCTGCACGTGATCGAGTGGTTCTGAGGCACGCGGATGTTGAACCCGAAGTCGTCGGCCGGTTCGGCATCGGGGGCGGGTCCGTCCGGAGTGACCTGGTCCGGTTCCACGCCGTCGGGCTCGGGTGCGTCAGGGGCTGCCTGGTCGGGCGGGACTCCATCCGGGCCGGGGGCGTCGGGCAGGAGGTCCTGCACCAGGTCGGGCGCGGCCTGGTCCTCGAGCCGGGCATCCGTGGAATCCGGCTGGCCCGTGGTGTCCTTGCCACCGCCTCCGGAGCACGCTGCAAGGGCCACGAGAGCCACCGCAAGCACCCTCTTCCATCCTGTCTTCATCATCGTCAGCCTCCCGGTCTGCGGGGCCGTCCGGCGGGCCGGCGCCCCTGAACCACACCCCCTACCAGTCCGTGTAGGGCCTCGCCTGCTTGATGATCAGGGCCCTTTCCGGGCCGTGGAACTTGAACTCGAGGTCCATGGCAACCGCAGGCTCCGGCTTGCCGTAGAGCGCTGCGAAGTGCTTGTGGACCTTGGTCGACGCAAGAAAGAGTGCGATGACTTCCGGGTCGGTCAGGATTGGCTCGTCGGGGGACAGCGACGAGAAACGCTGCCGGGCCACCTGGATCCCGCCGCCCGGCCTGGGCAGGATCGAGAACACCTCGGGCAGCGCTCCGTTCTCGGGATTGGTCACCGGGACTTCGCCGAGCTGCACGTTGACGTACATTCCAGCGACGAACGGGTCCGCTATGTTCTGGGTGATCAGAACGCCGTTGGCCTGCTCGTCCGGGAAGGCCTGGTTGACGGCGACCCCCATGCGCACGGCCAGGTGTTCGATGTTCCAGAATGCCCGCTCCTCGTACGCTCGCCATGCCCAGACCGAGGCCCACACCTTGCGAATGCGCAGCGAGGCTGCCTTGTCGCCCGAGGCGTAGGCCGCGTACGATTCGTACAGCCCGGCCCCGGAGAAGTCCTCGAGATCCTCGGTGTTGGTGCTGGACCGCAGCCTGACCTTGAGGTTACCGAACACCTCCCCTACCCGGGCATCCAGCTCGGCGCCGAATGCAGGGTCGACCGGAACGTGGCCGACGAGGAACACGAGCCCGTCCAGCACGGCTTCCCGGTAGAGCGAGTCGGCCCGGACCGCGTCGTCCCCCACGAGCCGAGTGGCGTACTGCCACAGCGTTTCGGCCGCGTTGCCCCCGGCCCCCTCTCCCTTCGCGCAGAACTGCCGCGCCTTTCCGCAGATGCCGTCGGTTCGCCCCTCGGACAGGCAATCGTCCCGGGCGTCGTCGCAGATGCCTGCGGGCAGGACCGCGCCGTTCATGAACGCGAGGTAGTAGTGGAACGGCACTGCAAACCCATACGGGGCCTTGTCCTTCAGCAGCTTGTGGAGCTCCGCGAGGTTGGCGGCTTTGACCCCGACGGAAACGGAATCGGCAAATCCGATCTCCGCGAAGAGGGGCAGCCCGTCCCGCTCGTCGTCGGACTGCGGCACCTTGGCCTCCTTGTGCTGCGACTTCCAGAACTCCTGCGCCTCGTCGAGCGTCGTTTCCTCAAGGGTGTAGCCCGCTGAAGTGACCTCGAAGCGGACCAGCTTGCCGATCAGCGGGGCAATCTCGGGCATCTGGCTTGCTCCGGGCAGCGCGAGGTTGGGAGTTCCACGGGTACGTGCTGCGACGTTGACGTGCGCCAGCGGAGTCTGGAGCTCCTCGGTGATCGTGCCGCCGACGATGGGCAGCTCGATGGGAAGTCGGGTGAGCAGGAGGACGTCGGTGTAGGACACGACGGTCTCTTCCAACTCCTCGGGGGACAGCAGGCGCAGAGTCCCGTAGGCAATGCCGGGGTTGAGGAGCTGCATGTCCAACCCCTGGTAGATCTCCTCGTGCGTCATCCAGAGGAACCCGCCCCGCTCGATCACCGAGGGGTCGGCGGCCAGCTCCTGCTCCTGGACCGCACCGGCGGGAACGTAGATCAGGCGGTTTGCCGTTCCGGACAGGCGCAGGAAGCCGATTCGGGGCTCCAGGAGCCTCAGCGCCAGCTCGACCTGGTCCGGCGTCAGGTTGTCGCTCGGGAAGAACTCGAGGAAGACCGGTGCCGACACGGGGGTCGGCAGGCGGAGGTTCCGGACCTTCATGTCCGGATAGAACACGAGCGTTCCCGCCATGCACGTCCGGTCCTTGCCGACATAGGTGTGGTCGCCGAACTCGATTGGGCTCCATGGGATGCCGAGCACGTCGTGTGCAAAGTCGTAGTGGATGGGGTGTTTCCCCGTGTCCTGGAAATAGACCTCGGCTTTGCCCGGGAGATCGTGGATGAAGAACTTGATCGCGTGTGCCGGTCCGAGCTCGCCGGAGGAGCCGGATGCCAGCTCGATGAGCGGAGAGGGCCCGTCCGCCTCGGTCAGGCCGGTGGAATAGTCGTCGGTCTTCTCGAACGGGGGAAGGGCAGCGATCTCGAGGGTCACAGCGCCGGGGGCCTCGCCTCCCGCTGGGCCGAAGTCGATTTCCTGCTGGAGCGGAGCGTAGCCGGGAGCACGGACGGTCAGCAGCGCCACCGGGGACGGCTTGTCCATCCGGACGCCATGGGCAACGCAGTCCAGGCCGGCAACCGGTTCGAGGCCGGCCCCGCACTCGACGGTCTCCGGCTCTCCGGCCGGAGCGGCAACGGTCAGTGCGAAACGGGAGGGGGTGTTGCCGGCCGCATCGCTCACGGTCACGAGCACGGTCCCACGGTCGAGCTCTGATGCGCAGGCGGCCAGGAGCATCGGGACAACCAGCAGGATGGTCTTGCGCATCATGTGAGACATGGCCTCCGCCGAACTCGGTGAGAGAGTACTCCGGGGGGACTTCCCGCGCAAGCCGTCCTTGCCTTGGCCGCTGGGATTGGGTAGATTCGGCAGGGTGGAAGTGCACGGGACGAATCGGAGGAACCTATGAACAGGATGTCATTTGTGCTGGTTGCGGCAGTGCTGCTGTGTGGAGCGTGCGGCTCGGGTGGCGGCGGTGGGGAAGACGGCCCGTCCGGTATCCCGGAAGGAGCCCTGATCATCACCGAGTTCATGGCCGACAATGCCAACACGGGCTCGGCTGATGACGACTGGTTCGAAGTGTACAACACGACGGACAAGGAGGTCTGCCTCGGGGGCTTGCGCATCAAGGCGGGCAAGTACAGCACCAACGAGTTCACGGTACCTGCCGAGCCCCCGCGCTGCATTGCGGCGGGCGAGTTCTACGTGTTCGGAGCCATGGACCACGAGTACGTCGACTACGTCAAGGATGCGATCAAGTTGCCCGCCACCACCTCGGTCATCGAGATCAGGTCGGGCATCACCGTGGTGGATTCCGTCACGTACTCGCAGGCGCCCGAGGACGGTGCGTTGCTGGGCAAGCCGGTGGACGGGAAGTCGTTCTCCCTCTGCGGCCACTGCCGGGACAAGACGTGCAAGACCTTCCCCTCGAACTGGAGCGTCGAGGCCGTCGAGAAGTTCGATGACAAGAACTTCGGGACGCCGGGAGCAGCGAACTCCCAGTGTTCGGGCGGTGGCGGCGACGTGATCGAGGGAGACGGCAGCGACAACCTCGACTGCCCGCCGGCGGAACCGGGGGACCTGGTGATCAGCGAGGTGCTCGCCGACGCGCCTGACGAGAACAAGGGGGAGTGGTTCGAGCTGTACGCTCTCCCGTCGGCCGCGGGCAAGAACCTCAACGGGCTCGAGGTGCGCATCGGGGGAAAGAGCAAGGGCTTCCTCCTGGAGAATGCCCCGGGATGTGTGCCGCTGGAAGCGGGGAAGTACTACGTGGTGGCCGTGAGCGCTGAAGCGCTCGGCTCCACTCCTCCTTTTGCCGTGGCCGCTGTGCTGCCCTCGCTCTCTCTGACCAACAGCGGGAGCACGATCGAGATTTACGGCAGCGGCGTGCTGCTCGATGCAGCCGCCTACAAGGCCTCGGATTCGGTATCGTACCAGCTCAGCGCGGCTGCGCTCAGCCCGGTGGACAACGACTCTGCGGGCAACTGGTGCGCGACCCCCAAGACCGATGAATACAAAGTGGATGGTGTGGACCAGGCGACCGGGAAGGCATTGACGCTCTGGGGCACGCCGTCCTATGGCAACTACACTTGCCCGCTCGTCTGCGGTGCGGAGCAGTGCATGGCCAACGGCCAGTGCCAGGCATTGGCGCCGGTCGGTCCCGGAGACGTGATCATCAACGAGGTCATGGGCCATCCCGGCAGCGTTGCCGAGGAGTGGGTGGAGTTGTACGTGGCTCCGTCGGCGCAAGGCAAGCACATGAACGGCGTGGAGCTGTTCACCGGGGGCAAGTCGCGAGGCAAGCTCGCTCCGGCGGATGGTTCCTGCCTGGCCGCACCGGCCGGCCAGTACTTCTGGATCGCCCGCAGCAAGGCTGGACTGGCCGCACAAGGTCCGACGCTGATGCCGTCTGCCGAGTTGAGCGGGATGGTGCTGCCGGACACCAACGGGACGCTGCTGGAATTCAAGGTCGGGGGCACGCTGCTGGACGCCGCTCCCTATGACACGAAGACGGGGATTTCGTGGCAGCTCAATCCCAAGACGCTCGACGCGGGAGCAAACGACCTTTCATCCAACTGGTGTGCGACCCCGACAAACCCCCTCCAGCTGCTGTACACGTCGACCGGCGGGGTCAAGACCTACGGCACTCCGGGGCAGGGGAACCAGGCGTGCCCGGCTGCCTGCGGAATCGGTCAGTGTGCGGAGGGAGACAACTGCGTGAACCTGTCGCCGCTGGGAATCGGTGACCTGGTGTTCACGGAGTTCCTGCCCGACCCGGGTGCGAACGGCAAGGAGTGGCTCGAGATCTACGCCGCCCCGTCGGCTTCCGGCAAGCACCTGAACGGGCTCGAGCTGCTGGTCGACGGCAGTTCCAAGGGCAAGTTCGACAGTGCAGACTGCATTCCGGCCATCCCCTCCATCTACATGCTGGCAGCAGGGGAGAAGGAGCCTCTGGGAGCGGGGCTCGGCCAGGCGGACATGGTGTTCGACGATTTCGCGCTCAAGAACTCGAAGGCCACGGCGACCCTCCGGCAGGGCACGCTGGTCATCGACGAAGCCAAGTATGCGATCAAGCAGACGCAGTCCTACCAGCTCAAGAGCGGTGTCATGGATGCCGGCGGGAACGACAACGAGCTGAACTGGTGCTTCACGCCGAACCAGCCGGTCTACGGCGTCGGCGCCACCGGGACGTACGGAACTCCACGCAACGCCAACATCGCCTGCCCGTAGCGTTGCATCGTCGTGACCCGTTGACGGTGGAATCGGGGCGAATCCCTGGCCTGGTCCGAGGTGGACAACGGGCCGCGGCCGCTCTACAATGTGCGACGGGCTCTTGGGGATTATCGAGGTGATCAGATGCGAATCGGAATGAGACTGTCGTCTTGCCTGGCTGCCGCGGTGGCTGTTCTTGGATGCGGAGGCGGAACCGTGACTACGTCGCCGGATGGCCGCGGTGACATCATCGAGGTCGATGCGGCCGGAGAGACGTCCGATGCGGCAGCGGATCCGGGGGGGAATTCGGACCGGGACGTGTCGGAGGAAGCGGACGAGATCGGGGGGCAGCCGTCTTGTGTCCCGGGAACGGGGTGTTTCCTCGACCCGTGCAGCGAGAACTCCGACTGCCTGAGCGGCTGGTGCATCGAGCACCAGGGGCAGGGGGTGTGCACGCAATCGTGTGTGGAGGAGTGCCCCGTCGGGTTCGAGTGCCGACAGGTCGGGGATTCGGGGGCGGACGTGCTGTTCATGTGCATCTCGGTGCTGGCGAACCTGTGCAAACCCTGTTCGGCAACGGCCGACTGCGTGAGCACCGGCGGGGCGCAGGATCTCTGCCTGGACTACGGTCCTCAGGGCAGCTTCTGCGGCGGCGAGTGCGGCGAGAACGACGCGTGTCCCGACGGGTACGAGTGCCGGGACGTGCAGAGCGTGGACGGGCTGGACGTCCACCAGTGCGTGCTGGCCGAGGGGGAATGCGGCTGCACGGAACTGGCGGTTGCCAACCAGTTGTGGACCGGATGTACGGTCACGAACGAGTGGGGAGAATGCACCGGCAAGCGGATCTGCGAAGCCCAGGGGCTCTCGGCGTGTGATGCTTCGACCCCGGCCGAGGAGACGTGCGACGGGGTGGACAACGATTGCGACGGGGACGTCGACGAACCGGAAGACGTGGGGGGGGATGCCGTGAACCTCTGCGACGACGGCAACCCGTGCACCGAGGACGTGTGCGACGGAGCGGACGGCTGCAAGAACACGCCGGCAAAGGACGGAGCCGAATGCCAGGACGGTGATCCGTGCACCGTGGCTGATCATTGTACCGCGGGCGAGTGCGGAGGAACCCCCGTGGTCTGCCAGGATGAGAATCCGTGTACGGACGACTCGTGCGGTGAAGGGGGCGGCTGCAAGTTCACCCACAACATGGCCAAGTGCGATGACTCGGATCCGTGCACGGTGGCGGACCAGTGTGCCGAGGGGGTCTGCAAGGGGGTTGCGGTGAGCTGCGACTGCCAGGCGGATGCCGACTGCGCCAAGCTCGAGGACGGCAACCTGTGCAACGGGACCCTGTTCTGCGACCAGGACAAGCTGCCGTTCCAGTGTGCGGTCAAGGCCGGCACCGAGGTGACGTGCCCCGAGGCGGAGGGAAAGGACGCCGCGTGCCTCGAGCCCGGTTGCGTCCCGGAGACAGGGAAGTGCACCTTTGCGGCAACTCACGAGGGACTTCCGTGCGGAGACCAGAATGCGTGCACCCTGGGTGACATCTGTGTGGCCGGGGCGTGTGCCGGCCAGGCAGAGGTCGAATGCGACGACGGCAATCCGTGCACGGACGATGTCTGCGCTCCGGACAAGGGGTGCGTGTTCAGCCCCAACTCGCAGTTGTGCGACGACCAGAACGAGTGCACCGTCGGTGATCAGTGCAGCAACGGCGGCTGCTTTGGCAAGGGGGCGCTCGGCTGCAACGACTTCAACCCGTGCACGGACGACACCTGCCTGCCCGACAGCGGGTGCGTCCACCTGGCCAACCAGGCTCCGTGCGACGACCTCGACGCGTGCACGGGCGGGGACACGTGCGCCGAGAGCGTGTGCACGGGGACCTCTCAGGTCGTCTGCAACGACTCGAACCCCTGCACGGACGACGGCTGCGACCCCAAGGCCGGTTGCACGTTCACCATGAACAGCGCCGCCTGCGACGACAACAACACGTGCACGACCGGCGACGTGTGCAAGAACGGCTCGTGCAAGGGGACCGGGTCGCTCGAGTGCGATGACAAGAACCCGTGCACCAAGGACATCTGCCTTCCGGGGGGCGGTTGCTCGCCCGAGAACGT
>VGRX01000213.1 GCA_016875215.1 Deltaproteobacteria bacterium | reverse complement strand
GAGCTGCTCTGCAGCGTCTACCACCAGCTCCACGGATTCGATGTCACCTGCCTTCGCTTCTTCGCTGTCTACGGACCGCGGCAGCGCCCCGACATGGCTCTTTACAAGTTCGCAGGCCTGGTGCGCGGTGGACGCGAGGTTCCGCTCTACGATCACGGCAAGGCCGTCCGTGACTTCTCGTTCGTCACCGATGTCGTGAAGGGCGTTCTGGCAGCGGTCGAGCGCTGCGGAGGGTTGCGGGTGTACAACCTCGGGCACAGCCGGCCCTACTCCATGGGGGAGGTCGTCGAGGAGCTGGAGCGGGCCTTCGGCGCCAAGGCCCGCACGAAGTTCATGCCGGCGCAGCCCGGGGACCTGAGGGTCCTCTACGCATCGATTGACCGGGCCGCCCGGGAGCTCGACTACCGGCCCGAGGTGGATCTGCCGGAAGGCATGCGGAGATTCGTCGAGTGGTATCTGAACCAGGAGGCGCAGACCGCGCTTGCAGGCCGCCTCCCTTAGCCCCATAGTGGTTGTCATGACAGGTGCGTCGTCTGGCAGATTCGTGGTCGTACTGTTGGGAATGGCGTCGCTCCTTGCCGGGGGGCCGGCTCTGGGACAGGCGATCTCCGGCAAGGCGCCGCTGCCTGTCCTGGCGCCGCTGAACGGTCCCGGGGCTGCCCGGCTGGACAGCCTCTGGCGTGAGTGCATCGAGGAGTATCGCGACGGGAAGTTTCCCGACCTGCTGGTCAAGCTGGACGACCTTCGCAAGGTCCAGCTCGACACCGGGATTCCCAATCTGACGCCGATCTCGGCTGCCCTGGTTCGGATGGCGGACGAGGTGTTGGAACGGTCTCCCAACGACTCGGACCTGGCGGAGAGCCTGGTGCGGCAGGCAGAGGTGCTTTCGCCGCAGATTCCCGACTTCCACTTCACCCGCAGCAACATGCTCTATCGCATCGATCGTTCTCGGCTCGGGGAGTATGTGGGGGCCTTCTTTCAGGGGGTACGGGCCTCACTGCACCACCCGCCGACGTTGCAGGGGTTGTTCCTGGGGGCACTGGGCCTCTTCTGGCTGGCCGGCGTGCTGGTGATGGTGCTCTTCTCCGTCTCCCTGCTGGTTCGGCATCTCGCGACGTTCGCCCACGATTTCGGGCACCTGTTCCCGCGGGCCCTGTCTCCGCTGCAGCTCAACGTGATTGCCCTGGTGCTGCTGTCGGCTCCCTTCCTGGCGGACCTCGGGCTGGTGCCGCTCTTCGTGCTCTGGTGGATTGCGATGTGGCTGTACACATCGGTGACCGAGAAGGCGGTCGCGATGCTGATGGTCCTGTTCCTGTATGCGTGGCCGGTGCTGACCGGAGTCGTCGGGGGGGCGCTGGCCTTTCCCGACAGCCCTCCGGAGCGGGCATATCGCTGCATGACCGAGGTGTGCACCGAAGCCGAGATGGCGGAGCTGGAGAGGCAGCTCTCGGAGGAGCAGTCGCACGCGCTCATCCTGTACTCCGCGGCGCTGGCCCGGTTTCGGGATGCCGGCCAGAAGACCGACGCGATGGAGCGGTCGTTCTCCTTCTTCCGGAGGGGCGAGAAGGAGCTTGCGGGGGACATGAAAGCCGACTTCTCCGTAGGTCTGGGCAATGCCTTCTTCCTGAAGGGGATGCAGCGCTGCGGGCGCGCCGGCGGGTTGCTGGACGCCGGGCTCGGCGACTTCCAGAGCGCGGTGAAGAGCTACGACGCTGCCATGGCCATCCGGCCCGACGACTGGGCCGCCGCCTACAACAAGTTCAAGGTGCTCACGGTTCTCGGAGACCCGTCCGCCGCGGACGCCATGCTTTCCCGCTCTGCCGGGATTGCCCCGGAGCTCGTCCGCGACCTCCAGCAGCGCACGCAGATGTCGGGGGAGAAGGGGTGCCTCCAGCCCTTCGAGGCCATGCGGGAGATGGCCTTCCACTACCCGGGATTCCAGGTCCTTTGGGGAGAGGCCTTCGGGCTCGACGGGCCCTCGCACGACTCGTCCCGGCTGTCCGCAGGACACGTCCTCCTTCTCGGGAGCGTGCCCTTGGGAGCCCTGCCCGTGCTGGCAACCATCGCGATGCTCTGCAACATCCTGCTGCTGGTCATCGGGCGGAAGTGGCACGTGGCCGGGCGGTGCATCAAGTGCCACTCGGTGAGCTGCATCCGCTGCCGGCCGGAGCTGACCGGATCGGGGCTGTGCAACCAGTGCGTCCACTACAAGCTGCGCAGCAGCTACGTGGATCCCAAGGAGACCTGGCTGCGGGAGAAGCGCATCGAGAGCGCAATCCGGTTCAGGCGGCGTGCGGAGATCGTCCTGACGCTCCTGTTTCCCGGAGCCGGGCAGCTCCTGCGCGGGCGTGCCCTCCGCGGGGTTGCGTTCCTCTGGCTGTTCGGGATGACCATCGGGGCCGTGTTCTTCTATTCGACGCTGGCCTCGCTGGCGGCGCCGCCGGTTGCGGCCTTCGCAGTCGGGTCCGTCGTGGGAACGGCCTTCTGGGGAGCGGTTTCGTTCGTCGTGTTCTTCCTGTCCCTGCTGGACATCTACTCCTGGAGGTAGGAATGGAACAGAACCGCAAGCGAGAGCCGTTGAGCTTCGCCGACATCCTCAAGTTCCTGGCCTCCAACCGGAAGACGGGAATCCTCAAGGTTGCGAGTGCCGAGGGGGAGCTGCTCCTCCATTTCTCGGACGGCAAGATCGTCGGTGTGGACATGCCCAAGGGGCAGGAGTGGGTCATCGGGCAGTACCTGACCGAGGGGGAAGTGATCTCGGACCGGCGGCTGGTGAAGGCGCTGCGGATTGCAGCTTCGAAGCGCCAGGCCCCGGAGGACGTGCTGGTCCGGAAGGGGTACGTGTCCCCCGATGTGCTGAAGCGGTTCATGGACCTGTACTCGCGAGAGGTGATCCTGCCGCTCTTCTCCAAGGTCGGGCTGGTCTGCTCGTTCCTGGCCGATCCGCCGGTCGAGAATCGGTGGCTGCCGCCGGTGTCCGTGGCCTTCCTGCTGAAAGAGGGGGACCGGCGGGCCCGTGAGTGGCCGCTCCTGACCAAGCGGGTCCCGTCGTCCGCTGTCGTGTACGCCAAGGACAAGTCGTTCATCGCCCAGGTGATGAAGGAGGGGGAGGAGACCGGCAACCCGCTCTTCTCCGACCGTCTCGACCCGGAGCTCGGTGCGAACGAGCGGATCGTGTACTACTTCACCGACGGCCGCAAGACGGTGAAGCAGGTCTCCCGGGCCAGCGGTCTCGACCTGTTCTCGACGTACAGAGCGTTCTATACGCTCGAGAACAAGTTCATGGTCAAGGTGGTGTCATCGCAGGGGGCCGAGGCGCCGCGGGATTCCGGGCTCCTGCAGGCTGCGGTCCGCGTCGCCTTCTACGGGCTTATCTTCCTGGCACTGCTCTGGCTCGGGGCGGTACGTCCGGGGGCCCTGAAGCTGCTGACCGGCGAGCGGAAGATGGAGGTCTCCGGAGTGCGTGATTCCTTCCATCGGGCCGAGCGCTCCATGGCCCGCAGCGACCTCGAGGCAGCGACCCTGCAGTACCTGGCGTGCCCCGGCGACCAGGGCGGCGACCTGTACAAGATGCAAGTCGACGGCTTCGAGCCCGAGAAGCTCCAGTTCACCTGTACCAAGAAGGGGGCAGTGCGTTTCGGTCCCCGCCTGGAGTAGTCGGCACGCCACGGTCGGTTTTCGAAAGGAGGGGAACTTGCGCAGAATCACCGATACCCGCGAGAGCCAGGTGACGAACTCGCTGGACCTGGCGGATCCCGCGGTCGCCCGCCAGCTCTTCGGCGAGCAGGGAACCAACATCAAGCTCGTCGAGAGCCTCTCCGGCGCCCAGGTCGCATACCGCGGGAGCCGTCTCCTCGTCACAGGGGACAGTGACGTCGTCGACGTCACCGTTCGCCTGCTCCGCCAGCTCTACGGGCTCGTCGAAAAAGGATTCGCCATTCGGACCGAGGACATCCACAAGGCCCTCGACATGGTCCGCCATGACAAGTGCGCACCGGTCAAGGAGACCTTCCTCGATGCCATCCCCATCCCCACCGCATCCCGGGCCATCGCCCCGAAGAGCACCGCCCAACGTGCCTACGTAGAAATGATCCGGGAGAAGAACATGGTCTTTGCCATCGGTCCGGCAGGGACCGGCAAGACCTACCTGGCGGTGGCCATGGCGGTCAGTGCCCTCCTGGCCCGCAAGTACAAGCGGCTCGTACTCGCCCGCCCCGCTGTCGAGGCCGGAGAGAAGCTGGGGTTCCTGCCCGGCGACATCGCAGAGAAGGTCAACCCCTACCTCCGGCCGCTCTACGACGCGTTGGAGGACATGATGGACGTGGACCGTGTCCGCAAGTCCATCGAGCGGGGGGTCATCGAGATCGCACCCCTGGCGTTCATGCGCGGCCGGACGCTCAACGATTCGTTCGTCATCCTCGACGAGGCGCAGAACACCACGCCGGAGCAGATGAAGATGTTCCTCACCCGGCTGGGGTTCGAATCCCAGGCCGTAATCACGGGCGACATCACGCAGGTGGACCTGCCGCCCGACAAGGAATCGGGCCTGGTTCATGCCACCCGCATCCTCGAGGGGATTCCGGAGCTCGGCTTCTGCCGGTTCACCTCACGGGACGTCGTGAGGCACCCGCTGGTGGCACGCATCGTCGAGGCCTACCAGGTCGATGAGGAGCGGCGGAAGGGAGCGCTCGGCCCTCCCCAACCCCCTAACCCCTGACCCCTACTTCTTCTTCAGGATTTCCTTGTCGATGAGCTCGATCATCTTGGGTGCTTCGCGGGGGCCTTCATACTTGCGGCCGTTCACGAAGATGGTGGGGGTGCCCTGGACGCCGGCCTTCTGGCAGATCGACATGTCTTCCTTGACCCGCTCCTCGTAGGTCTTGTTGTCCAGTGCTGCGGTGAACTTGTCCATGTTCAGGCCGACCTTGCGGGCATAGTCCTCCAGTGATGCCCTCTCCAGCTTCTGCTGGTTGGCAAACAACTCCTGCGAGTACTCCCAGAACTTGTCCTGCGCGTGTGCCGCCATCGCCGCCTCGGAGGCAAGCTGGGCCTGCTTGTGGAAGCCCAGCGGGAAGTTCTTGAACACCAGGCTCGCCTTGTCTTCCCCGTAATGCTTGATCACTTCTTCGAAGAGTGGACCCACTCTTGAGCAGTACGGTCACTGGAACTCGGAGCACTCGGTGATCACCACCTCATCCCCGTGCCCCTTCCTGGGGGAATCGCCGATGGCCAGCTCGGCCACCGTCTTCGAGAACGGCTCCTTCTCCGCCTCGGCCTCCGCTGCCTGGACGGCCGGCGCAGGCTTGCCTTCGATCACGAAGCGCCGGTACTTGCCCTGCACCGCGGTCGCGGTCAGCACCGTGTGGAGTGCCTCGGCCGGCACCTTTTTCTCGACCAGCTTGTTGGCCTTCTCGATCTGCTTGTCGATGATGACCTTGAACTTCTCGAAGTCCTGGGCGCCGCTCAGGAACTCGCCATTGATGAAGAACGCCGGAGTCCCGCTTGCCCCCAGGGCCGCTGCAATGGCCTGGTTGCTCTTCAGCCACCCCGTGACCTCCTCGGAGTCTTTGTCCTTCTTCCACTTCTCGACGTCCAGCCCGGCATCCTTGGCATACTTCTCGAGGTCCGCGTCCTCCAGAGCACCCATGTTCTCCCAGAGGATGTTGGCATACTCGTCGTACTTGCCCTGGAGAAGGGCCGCATAGGCCGCCGCAGAGGCCGGGAACGCCCGCGCATGGAACGACAGCGGGTTCTGAACGACATACACACGCACGTCTTCGCCGTAAGTCTCGAGGATCTGGTCGACCGTACCGGTGACCCGCTTGCAGAACGGTCACTGGAAGTCGATGAACTCGAGGATCGTGACCTTGGGCTTCTTGCCGCCCTTCTGGGGGCAGTGCTCCACCCCCTTGGCCACGGTGGGCAGCTCGGCGGCCTGCTCGGCCGTGATGGTGCTTTCTCCCTCCGGGGTGCCGCGGCCGCCGACCACGTACCCGATCAGGAATGCCACCACCGCCGTCGCCACCAGCGACAGGATGACATTGACCTTGCTCATACAACCCTCCTTCCAAGCGTTGACGTTGATTTGGACATCATCCCGCAGCTGCCTCGGCCAGGCAGCAGTTCCGGGCGGGTCCGTTATATAGCAGACGCAGACTGCGAAGTCAAAGGCCCCCGAGCGTCCCCTATGTTGTATCCGTAGGCCGGCTGGTGGTCGTGTTCCCCATGTCGGCAGCCACGTACGCTGCCGTGTCCTGAAACAGCGCAGGCAGTCACGCGGGTGACGTGGACCGGCTTGCGCCCGGCCCGCGCAAGGGGAGCCATACCGTGAACGTGCTCCCCTTGCCTTCTTCGCTCTCGAGCTCGATCCAGCCGTCGTGTTCCCGCACGACTTTGCGTACCAGCGCCAGCCCAAGGCCGGAGCCGAAGCTGACCTCCTTGCGGGCATTGCGCGCCCGGTAGAACTCCTCGAACACGCGCTCCTTCTCCTCCGCAGGAATCCCAATCCCGGTGTCGGCCACGCGGAGTCGGATGAGCCCCTGGTCCAGCCCGAGGTGGACCTCGATCCGCCCTCCCCTGGGGGTGTAGCGAACCGCGTTCGAGAGGAGGTTCTCGACCACCTTCTCCATCCCCTGCCGGTTGCACCGCAGCAGGAGCGGGTTTCCCGGCACGTCCGCGCACACGAGGATCCCCTTTTCCTCCATGACCGGGCCCACGGCAGCCAGCGTGTCCCGGGCCATCTGGGCCATATCCGCCTCCTCGTGGAAATCCTTCAGGTCGGAACGATCCATGCTGATGGCCAGCATGTCGTTGATCATGGAGATCATCTGCACGCACCGGACCACCGAGCGGTCCACCAGGCCCCGAGGCCTCGGTCCGACCTCCTCCTCCGGAAGCTCCTGCACGGCCCGCAGCGAGGAGAGGACGGCGACCAGCGGTGACTTGAGCTCGTGAGAAGCGAAGCGGAAGAAGCGGAGCCGCTCCTCGTACGGCCGCTCCTGTTCCCGCAGGCGCTCTCTGTCCATCCGCAGCTTGAGGCTTTCGAGAATGCTCGCCCGATAGATCGACAGGCGCCGCATGGCCAGGGAGATGTGCTGCGGTCCGTTCACCGGCTTTCGGATGAAGTCGTCGGCTCCCGCCCGGATCACCTCGAAGACGTTGTCCACCAGCGGGTCGCCGGCAAGCACCAGGATCGCCAGGGGGGGGAACTCCCGCCGCACCGAGCGCACCACCGCCGCGGCCGAGTGCCCCAGAAGCCCCATGTCGAGAACCAGGCAGTCGGCCCCGGCCCGGACTTCGGCAGGGACGCCGCGCGCGTCCCCGGAGAAGAAGCGGATCTGCCATCCGTCTTCCTCCAGCCCGGAGCGCAGGACCCCACAAACCGCCGGGTCGTCCGCCAGAATGAGGACCGTGCCTCCTGTTCTCGACATGCTGGAAAGGAAATCCATGCCCCCTGCTCCCCCTCCGACCCCACCCATTCTGTCACGATCGAAGGTCGCTCAGCAAGTGCGCGGTTCGCAAACGGGGCGAAGTGCTCGACATCCTCCCCCCTACTGTGGTTCTTCATAGCACTGGTGGTAGGTCTCGGGTTTGTTCTTGAACGTCCCGCACAGCATGTTCTCCGGGCAGTCGAGCGACGTGGCGCACTGGATGCAGTATTCCTTGCCGTCTGCC
>VGRX01000212.1 GCA_016875215.1 Deltaproteobacteria bacterium | reverse complement strand
GGGGTCGGTCGGTCGGTCTCGCTCGCCCCGAGAGGGCAGGAGCAGGCGGAAGCTTCGCCCGTCAAGAGCCGAAGGGTTTCCACGAGGGGCCCCCCCGGGGATACGTGCGAAACTGCGACCGCCAGGGAGCACTCTTGACGGGTGAAGGTGCCTGCTACAACCGGCAAGGGGTGGGCGAGACCTCACCCGTCAGTGCGGGCAACCCCAGCCCCTACGTCCCCACCGCCCCAGGCATCAACTCGGACAGAATCCCTGCAACGAGATGGGACAACGGGCCTGCAACGCAACAGGAGCCCTGCTCGGTCGGGAGTTCCCCCATTCCGCTGATGGAGAGTCCGGCTTTGCAGGCATCCTGGACACGGTGCTGGCGATGGACGACCATCGGGTGCCGACGGAGACTGCTCGAATGGCCCTTCGATTCGCCTGCGGGCTGTTCCACCGTCTTCCAGTACCGTTTCCCCTTGTCACCATGGACGGGCCCCACAGCGGCCATCTGGCTTATGCTTCGACCAACGAACTCCAACCCGGAAAGGAACCGAATCTGGACCGAGCCTGTCGAATCGTGCTGGGCGATGAGGACGAGATTCCGATGCCCGTTTTGGGCGGGCAGGTGCGGGACCACCAACGTGAGTTCCAACAGGTCCGACGATGGCTCGACGAGCTCCAGCCCGCGGTCATGGCGGCGGACTGCGGCCGACCGACTGGGGTTGCTCATGCGGTCAAGGTCCACAAGGGACTGACATCTCTGGTGATCCCCAACCTCAACGGCAGTGACCACGTGAGGCGATGCCTCGAGAGCATCAGCAAGCACACGAAGGAGCCACACGAGATCATTGTCATCGACAACGGCTCGACAGACGGCAGTCTGGAGTACCTTCGCCGCTTCGAAGATGTCACGGTCATCGAGAACACGGAGAACGTCGGCGCTCCCATGGCTCGAAACCAGGCGGTCGCCTTCACCTCGGGTGACGTCGTCGTCTTCATGGACAACGATGTCGAGGTCACGCCTGGCTGGCTGGGCCGGCTGCGCAAGCACTTCGGAGAGCATCCCACAGTCGGACTCATCGGCCCCAGGTCGAACTACGTGTCCGGGCCACAACTCATTCCGGAGGCGAACTACTCCGACCAGCAGGAGTTGGACTGGTTCGCCAATGGGGTGGCGGCATCCAACAGCGGTCGTATCAGCCGCACCTCCCGGCTGATCCTGTTCTGTCTGGCGGTCCGGCAGGAGGTCCTGCAGCGGATCGGCGGGTTTGACCCTGCCTACGGGCATTGGGGCTTCGAGGACGACGACTACAGCCTACGGGCCCAGATTGCCGGATTCCAACTCGCAATCGCGCACGACGTCTTCATCCACCACAGCGGGAGCCAGACCTCGAAGACCGGTGGAATCGACTATGGGGCGCTCCTGAACCGAAACTGGCAAGTCTTCTGCGACAAGTGGGGGATACCGCCGGACAAGAGGCAGGAGATGGTCTACGATGCCAACCGTCTGGTTTCTCGCCAGTTCACTGTGAGCGAGCATAGCGTTCGCCTGCCGGCCCGAGAGGAGCTGGGGCACGTGGCAGTGCGGGTGGGGCGTCGGCCTGCTACAGCTTGAACGTGTAGTCGATAGGCTCCCTCGAACATCCATGCACGCGACCCACTTGTAAGCAATCGGGGGGAGCGGAGCCCATCGTTGCCAGTCCCCCCCTACTCTGGAGGGGGGGTGGTGACATCAATGTCACCCGGCTTTCCACCCGCCGGAGTCGGCCGCTCGGGTTTTGATGTCGTGCACGGCCCGGATTCCGGTGCAGCGCCGATGTGCTTTGGGAATGCCTGGCCTTAGCCGCGACCAAATGGTATCGTGACCGCGAAGTTGACGCTCTCACGGAGGGAAAGATATGCACGCCGAGGGCGACACGCCGGATGTTCCGTCGCTGGAAGCAGGAGAGGATCCGAACGGGCACACGGCGGGTCAGCCCCGGGGCGCCTTGCCGCCCGAATTCGAACACC
This sequence comes from Deltaproteobacteria bacterium, assembly GCA_016875215.1. Classification (GTDB taxonomy): domain Bacteria; phylum Myxococcota_A; class UBA9042; order CAIXZC01; family CAIXZC01; genus CAITUV01. Next base: position 5,713 of record VGRX01000212.1, on the reverse strand, counting down.
TTGCCAAGGTCGCCACAGCGACGGTGTTGGCACCGCTTGAGGATCTCGGACGACGTGCAATGCACAAGCCCGTGCCACTGCCGCGCAGGGTGGATGGCTCGAAAGTCGGACGCAACGACCCCTCCCCCTGCGGCAGCGGGAAGAAGTACAAGCGTTGTTGCGAGGGCAAGGCCTGACAGTGCAGGTCATTTGAAGGAGGACCATTGTGAAGAAGAAGGACCGGAAGAAGGGAACGCCCGGCTCGGGAGGGGACGCTCAGACTCGCTCGGGCGAGGTCTCGGTGCCGGGGACTGCCTCCATCGAGGTCTTCTCCTCGCCCAGGAAGGTCGGCACGGACGGGGCGACACTCCGGTGGAAGCTGGAGGAAGGGAAGGACGACAAGGAGTGGCTATGCTCCTTCCGCATCACCGTGGAAACGAAGTAGCTGGCCGGTCTCGGGTCTGTCCGGAGAAAGGCAGTGGCGTGAGCACGCCAACCGGTTCTGGAGTGGTCGCTTGTGCCACCAAGACATCTCGGCACCAGGATCTGGATGATGGCTGCCAGGGCGTACTTGCCTCGCCTCAGCAGAGTCTATCGTCCCCGTCCGTGCATCTTGTCGATGAGCGGCGGGGCCTCGTACCAGGGGAACGCAGGGCAGGCTCGCTGGTGTTCGCTCGGCGTCTCCTGCGTGCGCCTGCTTGCTGGCTGTAGCCGTTCTCACTCCGAGGGCCACCGGCGAACACGTTTGCCGTTCGGCAGGAGAATGAACACTACCCCTCCCAGCTTGACTACCGCCTCCAGTCGTAGTCCAGTGACCTGAGTCGCCACGTAGGGATAGATGTCACCGTGCATGGATTCGAAGTCGAGCATGACATCGGGAGCGACTTGGAACCGTGACTTCCTCCACCGAGCCGGACGATGGGCCGCCCTCACACGGTCCGCGGATTCCGGACTCAACTCGAAGTGGTAGCCCTTCTCGTCTACGTGGAAGACAATCTCGAGTGGGACTTGAGGCTCAACCTTCTCCTCGAGTGGGGTTTCCAACAGTACGAGAATGCGACCGACGAGGCAGTCGAATTCTCGGGGCATTTTCTCCGGCTCGTCGTGCTCACGTCCGACCCAGAACCTGGCTGTGATGTTGCCCACCAGAGCCGGGACCGCATGCCTGCTGCCTTCGCGGATCTTGCCTCGGAGAACCTGCAAGGCACCCCTCAGTGCGTTGAGGTCTGTGCCGTCGGGAGCTGCTACATCAAGATAGGATAGCACGCTATTGCCCCCGGGGGGCACATCGCAGGTTGCTGCCACGAGTTTCCCGGGCTTGCCCTCCGAAATGACTGCGATGTCGGGTGGGCCCCAGGACAAGTCAGCCCATTCCTCTCCGCAGTGCACGTGCCGAAACGCGTTGATGCCCTCCGCCCCAGTCCTGGCCCTGACTCTTTGCGCAGTTACATACATGCGTAACCCTCCACGAGAGTGCGTGGCGCTGAGCCGCCTCGCCGGTACTTCGTGTCCAGAAGAACGGACGGGCTCGCCATGAACGGGTTCACGCGGCCGGTTCGTTCCGAACCCCCTTGCTTCAGCCTAACCCCAGCCAGGATGTCGGCGGTGATTCCCAGGCCGCGGCTCAGGCGTCGAATCATCGGTAGCGTGAGTTCCCGCCTGCCGTTCAAGACTTCGGAAACCCGGGCTCGGCTGCCGATCATGGGCTCAAGATCCTTGCGGGAGAGGCCTCCCTGCTCCATACGGAATCTGATGGCGTCGATAGGATCAGGCGGATCGATGGGGTGGTGCTTCTCCTCATAGGCGGCCACCAAAGCAACCAGGACTGCAAAGCGCTCTCTGTCCGAAGAACCCTCTTCCGAATCCCAGAGACGGTCGATCTCAGCCAGTGCCAACTTGTGGTCCTTTTCGTTGAAAATGGGGCGAATCTCCATGGCTCCACCTCCTAGAGAGTTTTCACCTCAATCTTGTCATACTGGTCAACGTCTGCAGCAGCGGCCCCCTTATGGCACACCGAGCCGAGAGGGGTTGTCTGGGGCAATGCAGAGCCCGCCCCGTCGTTCAGATGGCCAACACAGGTGTCCTTGCAATGCGCTCAATAGCAACGTGGGACTCACTGTCCCGAGACTGGGAAAAGACGCCTGGAGCATTCCTCCCAGTCCGCTCTCGAACCAGGGGCCGCCGGAGTACTGGAGTGGTCGCTTGTGCCACCAAAACATCTCGGCACCAGGATTTGAATGATGGCTGCCAGGGCGTACTTGCCTCGCCTCAGCAGAGTCTATCGTCCCCGTCCGTGCATCTTGTCGATGAGCGCCAGCGCCTCGCGGGCCTGCTCCGCAACTTCACGGGACGGATTGTAGTCGAACACGCTCTGGAGATGCTGGTACGCCGCGGCCACCTGGCCCTGCGCCAGCCGCTGCTGCCCCAGCGCAAGGTAGACCCGCGCCAGGTTGCCCGATTCCGCATGCACCGACAGGCACGTGCGCAGGAGATTCATGGCCGCGCCCTTCTGCCCCGAACGGTCCAGCGCATCCGCCAGCTCGACGCACTCCTCCGGCTTGAGCCTCACCATGTCCGCCCGGCTCAGGCTGCGCAGCAGGGCAAAAGCCGCCGGAGCATCCTTTCTCGACACGGCATCACGCAGGCCGTCCACCGCACCCGAGCCGCTCGCACCGAATCGACTCGAGCCCGGGACCGTCCCCCGGAACCCCGCCTGGGCCTCCCCCCCCTGGCTAACGGCGCCGGTTCCCAGCCTGAACCCGGAACGCTCGACTACCCAGGCGACCAGGAGACCGGCAGCGAAACCACCGAGATGGGCTCCGTAGGCCACCGACGATTCCGCCCCGATCAGGAACGGCAGCAGGTTGTCCACCAGCACGTAGAACCCGAGCACCCAGCGGCATGGCAGCAGAACCGTGTTGAAGAAGAACGGGAACAGCACCACGAACACCCGCACCTGGTTGCGCGGGAACAGAAGATAGTACAGCCCCAGCACCCCGGAAATCGCCCCCGATGCCCCTACCAGCGGCACCATCGAAGGCTCGGAAAGAAACGCAAACGCCACCGTGGCCGCAATCCCGGTACCCAGGTACAACATGAGGTAGGCCAACCGCCCGAACCGGTGCTCGACGTTGTCCCCGAAGATCCACAGGAACAGCATGTTGCCCGCCAGGTGCAGAAACCCCCCATGCAGGAACATCGAGTAGATCAGATCCACGAACTGCGGCGCCGCACTCTTGTACCCGTGCTGGAACACGAACAGGTCGTACGCCGACAGGTTCGAGAGAACCTCCCGCGGCAGCAACCCCGCTGGAGTCCCGGGGAATATCGCCCTCAGGTACTCCAGCACCAGCGGGTCCGAGAAGTCCACGGGCTGACCCGACATGGGCATTGAGTACATCAGGTAGACCGCCACGTTGGCGGCAATCAGCATCCAGTTGACCCACGGAGTGAAATTGCGTGGGTTCGGCGTGTCGCCCAGTGGTAGAAACATCCTTCACCCCCTCCTGGCAAGGTAAGGCAGCCGGAAGCCAAGTGCAAGCGCCAACATCTCTTCCCCGCTGACCGGGCCCGCTTCCACGACATCGCCAGAGCTTCGGCCCATGAATGCGGAGCGATTCTCGACGCGCTCAAAGCGCTGAGTCTGGCCGAATGCGAGAAGCTTGGCCGTGGCAAGCAACTCCTTCACCGTGTCGTTTCCATGCTCGTCAAGATGGCGCAGTGAGGCAACTCACAGACCCAATCGGCGACGGCGACGGCGACGTCAACGTCAACGAGCGCATGGCCCAGGCAGTCCCCTACGGATAGAACCCAGCGACCCCCGAATGTCGATGACGTGGCGCGTCAGAAGTGGTATGTTCGCACCTCGGAACGTTGGCCGACGCCTGGCCGTTCCTCCCGGAGGCGCTCATGCGATTCCTCACCGGTGCCAGGCTCTTCATCTTGCTCAGCCTCATTGTCCTTGCCGGGGTCGGGGCCCTGGCGACCGGTCTGCCACGCATGCGGATCGACAGTGACGTTCGAAAGGTGGCCCCGAAGGATCATCCCGACCTGCTCTACTGCGACCGGGTGGACGACACCTTCGGGGCAGCGGACGCGATCGTAGTGGGCATCGATTCGGAGGACGGCCTGACGCCGGATGTCCTCGCACTCGTCCGTCGCGTCACGGAAGGACTCTTTGAGCAGTTCGACGACGTGACCAGCATCGCCAACGCGGACACGATCGTGGCACGGGACCTGATGCTCAAGCCGGAAGCCCTCCTGGATGAGGGAGAGCCCACCCCGGAAAGCGCGGCCAATCTCCACTCTCGACTGGACGACTGGAGCTTCTTCGAGAACCTGCTGGTATCCCGCGACCGCAAGTCCCTGTCCGTGCTGGTGCAGGTCGAGCATTCGTGGACCGTGGAACAGAAAGAGGGCGCAGTCGTTACGGTCCGCCAGATCGTGGACGCCGCAGTCGCCCGGGGTCCCGCCGGCATCCAGGTCGTCTATGCCGGCGAGCCCGTCGTGGACAAGGAGATGGGGCGCCTGGTGCAGAGCGACATGACCCGGCTGACGCCGCTTGCCCTGGTTGCGGTGCTGATCATCCTGATTGTGAGCCTCAGGAGCCTCGGCGGAGTTGCGGGCCCCATGCTCACGGTCCTTCTCTCCACCACAGCCACGTTCGGGCTCATGGCCTGGCTGAACAGGCCCATCGGGCTGATCTCGTCCGCCATTCCCGTGTTCCTGGTCGCGGTCGGCACCGCCTACGGCATCCACCTGGCGGCCCACTTCCGGAGCCACTTCGAGGCGGGGAAGGACCGCCTGAGCGCCGTGAAGGACACGCTCAGAGGAACCGGAGGGGCCGTCCTGGTCGCTGCCACCACGACCATAGCGGGCTTTGCGTCACTCGGCACGAGCAGCATCGGCCCGGTAAAGGACTTCGGCCTCTTCCTCGCATTCGGCATCGTCGTGGCGCTGGTCGTCAGTTTCACCATCGTGCCCACGCTCCTCCTCGTCGGGCGGAGCTCTCCCGCAGGCGCCCGCTCCCAGGCCACCAGTGGCTGGCTGGCACCCCTGCTCCGACGCGTGGCAGCGCTCTCCGTCAGGCACAGTTGGCTCGTCGTGCTCCTCACCGTCTCGGTCTGCGCAGGTGCCATTCTGATCACCGCCTCCCTGCTCCGGGTGGACCAGGAATCCGTCGGGCTGTTCCCCGAAGGGAGCGTGGTCCGGGAGTCCGACCACCTGTTCGCCACCCGGTTCGGCGGCACGCATACCCTCTCCGTCGTGCTGACCGGGCCGGGCAGCCGCAGCATGCTCGATCCCAAGGCGCTTTCGTTTCTCGACGGGCTCCAGCGCTACGTGGAGAAGCACCCCGAGGTCGGCAAGACCACCTCGCTTGCCGACTACGTCCGCCGGATGAACCGGGTGATGCACCGTGGCGACTCCTCGTTCGACGTGATTCCCGACGACAGGAACCTGATTGCCCAGTACGTCCAGCTCTACGAGATGAGCGGCGACCCGGATGACTTCAGCTCGGTCGTCGATTTCGACTATGCGTCGGGCCAGCTCCTGGTTCAGGTGAGGACCGGCAGCAGCGAGATCGCCACGCAGGTGAGGACCCTGGTCCGCGAGTATGCGGATGCCCACCTCCCCGAGGGGTACAAGGCCGCCATGGCCGGTACGCTGGTGCGCTACGAGGTGATCAACGGCTACATCGTGTCCGGCCAGCTCATCAGTCTGCTCTCGTCCCCCC
>VGRX01000211.1 GCA_016875215.1 Deltaproteobacteria bacterium | reverse complement strand
GTTCACCGCAGAGGAGGAAGCGGCCCCGGGTTCGCCGGAGGAGAAGGCGATCCAGGATACCACCCTGGCCGCGTTCGCCGCGATGGAGGGGCAGGCGTTCGGACAGAACGAGCTGTCCTCCTGGAAAGAGGCACTGGCCGACCTCAAGGACAAGCTGGGGCCCTTCTTCGACACGCAGAAGGAGAAGCTCCGCCTGAAGCTCGAAGGCAAGCTGGCGGATTCGCACGTCGTGTTCGACTCCGCTTGCAAGTGGCTCAAGGACCACGTCCAGACGGCCAAGTACTTCGACTACTGGGACGGCGTGTACGCATTCAACGTCCAGGGGGACTGGTGGGACTGCAAGGTCGAGTTCACCAGCCGGGGCCCGGACGAGGTGCTGGGTACCGAGGATGACTGGACCGGCTCGCTCGACCTGTGGGCGCTTGCGGGCGAACAGTGGGACGAGGGGCGCCAGGGAATGCTCAAGGCAGGCGGCGGCGAGGTCGATTTCGCAGCCGAAGACGGAGAACAGCCGGGGCCGCCGAACGCTGACCCCGGGGGCGACAACAACGGCAAGTCCGGCACCAGCGGCGACAAGAGCGGCGTGAAGGTCCGGAGCTGGTTCCCCGAGACCCTCTACATCGAGCCCGCGCTCATCACCGACAACCAGGGCAAGGCCGTTGTGGACATTCCGATGGCCGATTCCATCACCGAGTGGCGCATGTCCACCCTGGCCAGCTCCGCAGTCGGAGAGCTCGGCAGCCGCACTGACGGCATCGTCGTGTTCCAGGACTTCTTCGTCGACATCGACTTCCCGAAGTTCCTGACCCAGAACGACGAGATCCAGTTCCCGGTCGCGGTCTACAACTACCTCCCCGGCGACCAGACGGTCGCCGTGGAGCTCCAGACCGAGCCCTGGTTCGACCTCATGGGCGAGGACAAGCACACCCTGAAGCTCGAAGCCGGCGAAGTCACCGTGGTCTACTTCCCGGTGCGCGTCGTCGAGGTGGGCTGGCACTCGCTCACCGTGTACGGCATGGGCGACAAGCTCCAGGACGCAATCAAGCGCACCGTCGAGGTCAAGCCGGACGGCAAGGAGATGGTGCTCACCGAATCGGCCCGCTTCGACAACGACGGCGAGAAGCCGAGCACCGACAAGGTCAGCATGGAAATCCCATTCCCGGAGACCGCCATCGCAGGGAGCCAGTCGGTGGTGGTGAAAGTACTTCCGGGACTCTCCACCCACATCGTCGAAGGGATGGAGAGCATGTTGCAGCTCCCAGGTGGGTGATTTGAGCAGACCACGTCGTCGGCGTGGCCCAATGTACTGGCACTGGCTTACATGAACGCATCCGGTACCATCACCCCCGAGATCGAGATGAAGGCGATCTCCTACGTCAACTCCGGCTACCAGCAGATCCTGACCTTCGAGTGCCAGGATGGCGGCTTCAACTGGTGGGAAGGGGACAACCCCGGCAACGCGATCCTCTCCGCTCTCGCCATCATGATGCTGACCGATACCAAGGAAGTCTACGATACCGTGGATACCGCGGTGATCGACCGCACAGCGGCCTACCTGGCCGGCGTGCAGAAGAGCGACGGCTCGTGGAGCGAGGAAGCGCACCTCCACGCGGGCAACGAGAACCTGGGCGCAGGAAGCCTCCGGGCCACCTGCTACATCACCTGGGGGCTCGCCTACGGCGGCTACATCGACGCCACCGTCACCAAGGCCCTCAACTACATCAAGAGCAAGATCGGCAGCGAGAAGGATGCCTACACCCGCGCCATGTGCGCCAACGCGCTCGTCTCCGCAGGGGATACCTCGGGCGTTCCCGGCGACATCCTCAAGGAGTTCCACGCCCTGGCCATCGTGGAGGAAGGGACCGTCCACTGGGCGTCCCAGGGGTCCACACTCGTCAACTCCTACGGCAACGCTGCCGATGTCGAGCTGACCGCGCTCATCGCCCTGGCCATGGCCGAGAAGGGCGCCTACCCCCAGGACGTCAACGGCGCAGTCGAGTGGCTCGTCCAGAGCAAGGACCCGCAGGGCAACTGGGGCTACAACACCCAGGCCACCGTCCTGGCCCTGAAGACGTTCCTCAAGGCCCTGACCATGACCCCGGGGGAGACGAACGCTGACGTCACCGTGACGTTCAACGGCAAGGTGCTCGGCACCCAGCACTTCGACAACTTCAACAAGGACGTCGTCTGGCAGGTCGAGGTGACCTCGGGCATCGACAACGGCAACCACCTGGTCGTGCTGGACTACGAGGGGCTGGGCGGGCTGTCCTACCAGGTCGTGGCAACCCACTACATCCCGTGGGAAGAGTCGGAACCGGTTGAGGGACCGCTCTCGATCACCGTGACGTATGACACGACCACCGTCAACGTGGACGACATCATCACCGCGACGGTGACGATCAAGAACAACGATCCCGACGGCAAGGGGATGGTGCTGGTCACGGTCGGGCTTCCGCCCGGATTCGCACTCATCACGGACGACCTGGCCAAGCTCCAGTCGGAGAAGAAGCTCGCCAACTTCGAGGTGACGGGCAAGCAGCTCATCCTGTACTTCGACTCGATCCCGGCCGGCGAGCCGACACAGGTCTCCTACTCGCTGGTTGCACAATACCCGGTCAAAGCCCAGACGGGCGGGTCCGAGGCAAAGTACTACTACGATGCCGAGGGATCCTCCGCCGAGGACGAGTCCCAGGAAGTGGAAGTGCTCCCGTAGCCCGAATCGTCCGCCCTGCGTGCAGTCCAAGTCGCCCCGGCCAGCCAGCCGGGACGACCGATCACTGCGGGGTTGACGAGCAGGCCTGTTGCGGCCCCTCCCTCACGGTCAGGGCTCTGACAGCCTCCTGCTCCGCCCCGCAGTCAACCCGAGAGCGATGCCTTACGACCTGGGCCTTACGTGGCTCGTGGAGGGGCTGACGGCCTTTCCCTACAGGTCACATCTCCGGTTTCGCAGGATGGTGGTGGTCCGGGAGCCCTCGTTGAGGACCGCGATCTCGTTGCAGCCGTCGCCGTCGAGGTCAGCGACCCGGATCCGCTTGGGGGCCTTTCCGGCCGGCAGCGAGAAGGGACCGAGGAAGTCCCGGCTCCCCGCATTGAGCCAGACCCTGATCTCGTCCTCCTTGCCGGAGGTGACCAGCAGGTCGGGCAGAGTGTCCGCGTTGACATCCTCCACCACCAGCGAAGTCGGGCTGACCGGCTCGTCGGCGACCGGTGCCAGCTCGGCAGGCTCGAAGAGTTCTTCGCCGGCCGTGCCGTAGACCATGGAGACCCCCGACGCCAACGCGACGACGATGTCCGCCAGCCCGTCCTGGTCCAGGTCAGCGAGGGCCAGGTCCACGGGAGCGAATCCGACGTTGAGCACGTGGATCTGGTGCCCATGGAACTTGTACACCTTGGGTGCGCACGTCCCTCGCAGGTAGGTCACGTTGTCCGTGTCCTTGTTCAGCACCACGATGTCGGGACATTCCTTCTCGTCCGGGTCGTCCTTGTAGAACTCGCCCACGACCGCTGCGATGGGCATCTTGCCGGACTCGGGGGGGGAGACTTCGGGCAGGGTCGCGTCCGATTCCTTGGCCGGTTTGAGGCTGGGACCGAAGCCGATACAGAAGTCATCGTCACCGGTCAGCGGAAGGCAGTTGAGGCCGGGTTCCTCCTCGCCCCCTTCTCCTCCCTCGGGCGGGTAGCACGCCAGGTCCGCAATGGCAAGCGGGAACGGAGGCGAGCAGGTGAACCAGGGCTTCTTTCCGCCGGTCACCCCCTGAGCACATGTGTTCCACTCGCCGTCCCAGCGGGTCAGGTAGGTTGCCACCTTGTTCGGGTCGGTCCCGAACAGGACCACGTCCGCCAGCCCGTCGTCGTCGAGCCGCCCTGCGACGATTCCGGAGGGACTGGAGAGCCCGGCGAATCCGCCCAGAGGACGGAAGCGGCCCGCAGCGGTGGGCCCATCCTCCACGTAGTAGTCCAGGTGCTGGAAGTCGCTTCCGATGAAGTCCGGAGAGATGGTGGCCAGGACCCGATACCCACCGAGGAGCAGGTCGAAGGTCCTCCCCTCGCACGCGCTGATCGCTCCGGACGCCTGTGAAACCGCCAGGTCGGGTCTCCCGTCGTTGTTGAAGTCCGCCAGGGAAAGCCCGGTGAGCTCGGAATCGAAGTTCACGTCCACGGCCGACTTCCGGGGGGGAAGCTCGGGCACCTGCGAATCGAAGCCCTGCGGGGTGACGAACAGCCACGAGAGGATCAGGGCAAGGTCCGCATCCCTGTCCTCCACCGGTTTGGCCTGGTCGTCGATCTCCTCCCACTTCTGGAGCTCCGGCTCGGTTGCGACGACCAGGTCGAGCGTTCCGCTGGAATCGAGATCGCCCACCTCCAGGTGGGTCGGATCGAGACGTGGGGACTTCCAGGTCCCGGCAACGGGCATCGGCAGCTCCATCGGGGCATCGAACCGGCCGGGGTCGTTGGTCCGGTTGAGCAGGACGGCCACCCGTTTTCCCCCGTCGACCAGACAGGCCAGGTCGTCGCGGGAGTTGGGGTCGTTGTCGAAGTCCGCGGTGATGAGCCCGCGGGGCTCGGGCCCCGGATTGACGAACAGCGCTTCGGAGAAGGATCCCTGGTCCTCTCCCCTGAATATGGCGATGTAGTTCATCTCCGGAACCGCGACCGCCAGATCGGGGACCGAGTCCGTGCTGCCGGACCCGAACTTCCCGACGAGGTCGACCAGGACCATGGAATCCACGGCCCCCCCCACCGAGAGGAACGTCCCCTTGGCAATCGGGTCGGAATCGAACAGGCTCACTGCCACCACGTTGGCCACGTTCGCCAACCCGAAATCCTCCTCCTCCTCCAACTTGCCCGGGCAGACCGGCTTGAAGTAGCCGTTGGCAGCGGCCCTGAGCACGTAGACGGCGCGGGCATCGGGCGAGGTCACCACGATGTCATCCACGCCGGAGGCCTGCGGGTCGTCGAATATGTCCCCCGCCACCAGCCGCTCCGGACCTGGGAAGCAGAGGATGGTGTCCTGCGCGGCCCCCCACTTTCCTTGCGGGGTGATCGACACCAGGGTCACGATCCCCTTGTCGCCGCGGGCGAAGGCAATCTCGGGAACATCGGCCGCCCCCTTGAAGTTGCCGATTGCCAAGTCCGTGATCTTGTCGGGCCCGATGAGGACCACCGGCTCCTTGAGGAAGACCTTCAGGGGCGAACCGCTTCCCGGCTTCTTGGGATCGAGCACGGCCTCGTCGACCAGGTGCTTCTCCCCGGTGTGAAGCAGCACTGCGGCGCTGAGCGTGTGGTCCGGCCCGGCCACCAGCACGTCGGGGAAGCCGTCCGCGTTGACATCCGCCACCCGAAGGAGCGTGAGCTTCCACTCCGTGGTCACCGTGTGCCACTCCGGCATCTCGACCTTCCATGTCTTGTTCGGCTCCCAGTACTTGACCTCCCCCTCGACGAAGAGCGTCGTATCCTCGAACAGGACGAAGACCTTCGTGTACTTCAGGTCGGGATCCTCTTTCAGGCCATCCAGCCCCGAGACGCTGGCCAGGACGACCAGGTCGGGATACGAATCGCCGTTCATGTCGGCCACGGCCAGGTCGATCACGTTGGCCTTGGTCAGGTCGAGCACGCTGGTTGCGTCCGGGGGGGGCTCTTCCGCCACATCCGCTTCGGCGGAACCGTCCACCGCCCCTGCATCGACCTCTTCCTCCGTTCCCGGAGCGGGCTCTTCCCCCGTTCCCGGAGCGGGCTCTTCCTCCACACACGCAGCCGGAACCTCTTCCGGACGGAGGAACGGAGAGCTGTCGAGCTCCTTCATCTTGCCGTCGACGTTGAACGCAACAGCAATGCCTCCCGCCCCCGCGACCACCAGGTCGGGAAAGAAGTTCTGGTCCAGATCGTAGGTCCGCACGAGCCGGGCAGACTCCATGCCGCACGGCATGCCGTAGGTCGTGGGAATCTCGTAGTTCGGCATTCCGATGATGCCCAGCTCCTTCTCGAACGACGTCGAGTTGCCGAGGCAGTCGCCTGCCACGATCTTGAACTTGGCGAACTCGGTCTTGTACTGGTTGATGTCGAACGTGGTCAGCACGCAGAAGGGGGGCTCGCCCGCCGGGGTGACCGCTCCCTTTGGCTCGACCTCCTTCTCACCCATGAAGTACTTTGCCGTCGGCTGGCCGCATCCGGTGTCGATCGTGCAGGTGTACAGCTTGAGCTCGTCCGCATACTTCGTCGGCGCGGTCGGCTCCTCCAGCAGATTCTTCAGGAACTTGGGGCCGGTCCTGTCGATGTAGATGGGCTGGATCAGGAGCTTCTTGATGTCATCGCCGTTGTTCTTCTTGAGCTTCGAAGTGATCTCCACGGCCAAGTTGTAGATACCGTCCGGAGCCTCGGTCTCGCCCTCCGGGAGCAGCGCCTCCTCGTGCTGTGCGAGATCGAACTTCAGCTTGAACAGGCCATCTTCCGGGTCCGGGACTTTGACCGATGCCAACGTGGTCCCGGAAGGTCCGTAGACCAGCTTGATCCCGGCGATGTTCGACGGGCTCGGCGGCTCTCCCGCCTCGGAGGACTGGAAGGCCTTGACCGCGACCACAGCCTGTGAATTCGTGACGATGCACCCGGCCGGAGCCCCGGGAGGGCAGGAGCACGGGACCTTCAATGGGGCGAGCTGCGCCAGAAGGGCAGGAGGCTCGCCGGCGACTTCGGGCTCGACTTCCACGATGTCGGGCTTGATGTCGGGAGTCGTGACATCCGGGACGTCCGGCACGTCGGGCGGAGGAAGGACGGCGTCCTCGCCTCCTCCGGAGGGACCGCACCCGACGAGAATCAACCCGACCACCAGCAACAACCTGGTCCATCTGCCCATGAAGGCCTCCACGATGCCATGGCCTCCCGCATCCGCCGCCGGCCCGCCCGCAACCGACGCCCATGCGGGCCACGTGCGCACGCGATGAAGTGATCGTATTGTCCGTTGGAACGGGAGAAGCGTCAAGTTTGGCCCCCGTTTTTCGATTGCAATGCGAAGGAGCGGGCCTTAGCCTACCTCTGTTCGGGAGGTGTGCGCCATGTCCCCTCGTGTCCTCTGCTTGCTCGCCGGTCTCCTGACCGCAGGACTCTCCTTCGGACTGGGATTCCGACTGCTCCTGGCTCAACCGTTCCTCCTCTCCCCTCTCCGGAAGCTCGGCCGGCTGGCCGCGGGACTGGGAACTGCCATCGGCCTGTTCGTCCTGGCCGGAGCGTTCTTCTACCTCCCGGCGGAGGGGGACACCGCATCGCACAGCGCCAAGACCAGTGCCGAGACAAAGGCCCCGGCACTCCCACCGGAACAGGAGAGGCCTGCGCTCTCCTGGTCGGAATCGCTCGAGCCGGCCCTCGAAACAGCCCGCAAGTCCGGCAGGCCCGTTCTCGTGGACTGCTGGGCCGCCTGGTGCAAGCCGTGCAAGAAGCTGTTCGACAACGTCCTGTCGCACCCCTCGCTCCACGACCGGATGAGCCGTTTCGTGCTCGTGAAGCTGGATACCGAGGCCGAAGCCAACATCACCTTCGTGGAGCAGCAGTCCATTGGCGACGACCTCCCGTGGGTTGGCTTCCTGGGAAGCGACGGGAAGCTGCTGCCCGGCATGGCGATCTCCGCAGAGAAGGGAGCCGAGCCGTTCTCCTCCCCCGGGAAGTTCGGCAAGCTCCTCGACGACGTGCTGAGCCGGGTTGCCGTGCCGTCCGACGCCCGGAAAGACGTGGCCG
>VGRX01000210.1 GCA_016875215.1 Deltaproteobacteria bacterium | reverse complement strand
CCCCACCGACAGATGCAGTAGGGTCAGGGGTCACAGCGGCTGTCGTGTCCCGGCCGGTCCGTGGGTGCGGCCCGTTCTAGAAGTAAAAAACCTTCCCAGGGGGCGAGGGAACGAAGCGGCTCGGAGTCGCCCGTACGTTGGGCGGCCGAGGTGCTGGCAAGCATCTCCCCGGTCGGAGCGGAGGGCAGACGCTGCGGGGATTGCGAGGCGTTGAGCAGGACCAGCAGGGTCTCTTCGGGAGCCTCGCGCCGGTAGCCGACCACGTGCTTCCCGGTCTCGGATTCCGGGAGCAGCTCGAAGCGTCCACGCCGAAGTGCGGCGTGCTCCTTGCGCAATCGGAGGAATCGGCGGTAGCAGCAGAGCAGGGAATCGGGGTCGCTGCGCTGCTCCTCCACGGTGCGCCCCCCGAGGTTCTCCGGTGCAGGAAGCCAGGGGGTGATGCCGGCGGGGCAGAAGCCGGCATTGGCGGACGTGTCCCACTGCATCGGGGTACGCGACTCGTCGCGGTTGATCGACTCCTTGAATCGGGAGCGCAGGAGGTCGGCGGCAAACTGGGGCAACGGGAATCGGTGTGCGATGGGGTCCAGCGCCGTCCTCAGGGGCAGGCGCTGCTGGAGCATCCCGATCTCCTCTCCGTAGTAGATGAACGGCACTCCCCGGGCGGTGAGCTGCCAGGCGGCGTTCAGCTTCGCCCGCCGGAGGTCGCCATCGAGCCTGGAGATGCGGCGCAAGCGGTCGTGGTTGGAGAACACCCAGGTGGGAAGCAGCGGGTCCGGGAAGTGCTTTTCGTACTCGGCCATCAGGGCCCGCATCCTCGGGGCAAGGAGCGGCACGGTCAGGGATCGGAAGAGGAACACGAGGTTGAGGCCGTCGGCCGCGTCGCCGCAATGTGCCCTCGCCTGCTCGATGGCAGCGTTGACCTCCCCGACGAGGAAGCGTGACGGGTGGTCGTATCCGTCTACGCAGCAGCGCAGCTCTTTCATGAAGGCCAGCGTGTCGGGATGGTTCAGGGTGTTGGAGGAAGCCTGGAAGAGCATGGAAGGGTCGTCATCGGAGGGCAGGAGCTTGAATGCGAAGGGGTTGTCCCGGAACTCGGCATCCTCGAACAGAGCGTTGACGATATCGAGCCGAAACCCGTCGACGCCGCGGTCGAGCCAGAAGCGCATGGTATCGAGCATCTCGGCCCGGACAGCAGGGTGGCGATAGTTCAGGTCGGGCTGAAATGGAAGGAACTGGGTCCAATACCATTGGCCGGTGGTTTCGTCACGGTGCCAGCCGGACCCTCCGATCATGGCATGCCAGTTATTGGGAGGACGCTTCCCGCCGCGTCCTCTGCCGTCACGCCAGACATACCAGTCGCGCATCGGGTCGTCCCGGCTCGACCTGGACGTCCGGAACCAGGGGTGCTCGTCGCTGGTGTGGTTGAGCACCATGTCGAACACGACCTTGAGACCGCGGGCGTGGGCCTCTCGGATCAGGCGGTCGCACGTGGCCGGGTCGCCGTATTCGGGGGCGATGCTTCGGTAGTCGCTGATGTCGTAGCCGAAATCCTTCTGGGGACTCCGGTAGAACGGAGAGAACCAGAGGGTCTCGACTCCCAGGTCGACCAGGTGATCGAGGCGCCGGATGATGCCGTCCAGGTCGCCGATCCCGTCACCGTTGGAATCCTGGAACGAGCGCGGGTACACCTGGTACACCGTGGTTTCCTTCCACCAGTCGGTCTGCACGTCCAAGGCGAACCCCCAGCGAGTCCGGCACGATGATAGACCCATCTCCAGAGACAGACAACGGCATGCTCGCACCCGACCACCGGGGGTGGCTCAGGGATTCCTGCTGTTTGACTTGCGCCCTCCGCAATCTGTGTCTTGCACGACCCAATCGACTGTGCGACACTGACGGAGTAGGCCCGAAAAGGAGGACAACATGATGCTCGCACTTACGCTTGGCGCCTGGCTCCTGGTGCTGGCCCCCCCGGATTCCGGACCGGTGGTGAAGGAGACGAAGATCGCAGAGTGGAAGGATCCGGACTGGTCCGCTACCACGGGATTCCTGGTGAGCCCGGACGGAACGCGTGTGGCCTACGCAAAATGCAGCAACAAGAAGTGCCGGATCGTGATTGCGGGGAGGGAGGCGAAGGAGGACAAGGTCCACGGCGCGGTCACGCTGATGAACGCCAAGTGGAGCCTGGATTCCAAGCGGCTTGCCTACCGCCTGGTTTCCAAGAAGGGGGAACGGATCGTCGTGGACAACGTGCCCGGCCCCGAGTTCGAAAGCGTCGATCTGAACGAGGCACGGTTCTCTCCGGAGAGCAGCCGGTTTGCGTACATCGGAACCACCGCGGACAAACCCCGCATCGTAGTCGACGGCAAGGAGACCCCGACCATCGGCGAGCCGGACACGCCGATCTTCAGCCCGGACGGGAAGAAGATGGCGTACGTGACCCGGGTGGATAGCAAGTACGCGGTCGTTGCCGACGGGGTCCAGCAGCGCCCCTACAGCTTCGTCACCGGCCTGTCGTTCGGGGCTGACGGGCGGCTCGCATATTCGGCACGCGACTGGGAGGAATGGACCATCGTGGTCGACGGGCAGGAGCTGGCCCGATTCCCGAAGCGGACCGATTCCTCAGGGTCGGAGGCCTGGCCGACGCCGGTGTTCGGCAAGGTCGGCAAGCACCTGGCCTGGGTGGCCCCGGAAGGTGAGAAGCCCCTGGTCGTGGTGGACGGCAAGCCGGGCAAGGCCTACGACGGTCTCGGAGCGGGCCCGGTGCTGAGCCCGACCGACGGCCACGCGGCCTACGTAGCCATGGATGCGGGAAAGACCTTCGTGGTGAACGGCATTGAGGAGGGTCCGCCCTGCGACGAAGCCAGGGATCTGGTCTTCAGCCAGGATGGAAAGCGGTTCGGCTACTTCGCCCGCCGGGGAGAGACCTGGTCCGTCATCATCGACGGGGTGGAGGAGGCGGTGAAGGGCTATCCGATCCGGCTCCTCTTCGGGCCGGAAGGGCACACCCTGCTGCTGGTTCGCGTCGGCGACGTCGAGGTGTTCCTGGACGGCAAGTCGCAGGGTATCTACACGCGGGCCGGGACCGCGGCCTTCAGCCCGGACGGGAAGCACTGGGCACTGGCAACGGGGTCGGGGGCCGTGGTGCTCGACGGCAAGGAGAAGCTCGGCTACAAGGAGATCATCTGCGAGACGGAGGACATGCCCGGTTGCGTGTTCTTCGACGGCCCGGTCCTGCGGTACACCGCACACAAGGAAGACAACTCGGTCGTCATGGCCGAGTGGCCGCTGTAGGGAAGTCCCAGTCCCCCCCCGGGTCCCGACAGCAGCGTGCGAACGGGGAGTCGACGCCCCGGACGTCGATGCAGGCCCTGGGTTCTATCCGTAGGCCGGCTGGTGGTCGTGTTCGTCGCCGTTGACGGCGACGTCAACGACAACGTCAACGAGCGCATGGCCCAGGCAGTCCCTTATGGACAGAACCCAGATGCGGGCCCCCCGCGCGGCTGCGCAGTTGCTTCCGGAGAAGCCGGGAAGTAGAATCAGGCTGGCGTTCGGAGGGGAGGGATGAGCGGCTCTTGGTCTGGCGCTTCCGGCCTGGTGCGGGTTCCGGCTTCGGTCGTGCTGGGGTGCGCGCTCCTGGTTTCGGGGTGCTCGAAGCCGGGGGGCGGCTCGGTACCTGCCGAGGTCGTGGCCGACCTGGTCGAGGACGCGGCCCCGACCGCTCCGGATCGGGTCGAGGAAGCTGAACCGGAGACCACGTTCTCCCTCCTGTCCCCTTGCCAGACCGATGCCGAATGCCCCGGGGGCCTGTGCGTGGCCGGTCCAACGGGCCGGGTATGCACCGTTCCGTGCGGGGAGGCCTGCCCGGTCGGGCTCTTCTGTGCCACGGCCGCTCTTTCTCCGAGCGAGACGATCAAGGCATGCGTCCCGCGGGGGTGGGAGATCTGCCGCCCGTGCAGCAGCAGCACCGACTGCGGAATCGAGGGGGATCTCTGCATCGAGTTCGGGGGCGGAACCTGGTGCGGACTCGGGTGCGAGACCGCGGCCGACTGCCCGCCCAGCCACGCGTGCATGAAATTCCCCTCCGTCGATTTCGACGTGCTGGTGACCCAGTGCGTCCCGGTGTCGCTGACCTGCGACTGCCGGCCGCAGCACGTCGGCTCGGGACGCGTCTGCTCGGTCAAGAACGAGTTCGGCGAATGCCCGGGCGAGCAGTTCTGCCAGACCGGCGGCGGCTGGACTCAGTGCATGGGGAAGACGCCGGAGGAAGAGCTCTGCAACGCTGTGGATGACGACTGCGACGATACCGCGGACGAGGGATTCCCGGACAACGACCTGGACGGGATGGCCGACTGCGTGGACTGGGACGTGGACGGAGACGGAATCGAGTTCCCTCCCGACAACTGCCCGGAATCGTTCAACCCGCTCCAGGAAGACATCGACGGGGACAGCTACGGTGATTCGTGCGATCCGGATGACGACAACGACGGCTGGCCCGACTTCTACGACTGCCGGCCCTTTGATCCGGACTCGTATCCCGGTGCCGAGGAGATCAACGACTACGCGGACAACAACTGCAACGGTGCGGTGGACGAAGGGCCGGGGGAGCATGTCTACGAGAACTGCGGCCCCGGCTGCCACGAGCTGGGTGCGGGGCCGGGACAGGGAACTCCGTTCGACCTGGACGAGGAGCATGCAAAGGGGCTCGGGACCGATGACAAGGGATACCTGCTGCTCAAGAAGGGGGTGCTCCAATTCCCGTCGATCTGGATCGCCAACTCGCCGGAGAACACGGTCTCGCGCCTCGATACCGATACCGGCAAGGAGAAGAGCCGGCACAAAGTCTGCTTCGACCCTTCCAGGACGGCCGTGGACCTGGACGGAAACGTCTGGGTCGCATGCCGCGGAGACGGCCACGCAGTGAAGATCCTGCTGTCGGACGTGGGCTGCCCGGACAAGGACGGGGACGGCGTCGTGGAGACCTCCGAGGACAAGAACGGGGACGGCAAGGTGACAGGGACCGAGGTGCTGCCGGCGGGCCAGGACGAGTGCATCAAGTTCTCGGTGCTCCCGGCCGGAGCCTCGCTGCTTCGAGGGGCCGGAGTCGACAAGGACAACCATGCCTGGGTCGCGGACTGGAATGCGATGAAGCTCTTCCGGCTCGAGCCGGACGGCGGCGGGACGGTCCAGACGATCCCGATACCGGACAACCCCTATGGGCTCGCCATCGATTCCTCGGGGATCATCTGGGTGTCGGGTCGCGGCCAGAACATGCTGATCCGAGTGGACCCGGCCACCGGAGGGGTCCAGACGCTGACGCCCGACAACGGCGGCTGGCAGTTTGCTCCGTACGGAATCGGGGTCGACGGCCTGGGCCGGATCTGGGTGGCAAGCTGCTTCTCCGAGAGCAAGGTGCACCGATACGACCCGGCAGCGGACGAATGGAAGTCGGTCACCGTACCCGGGTACCCGCGGGGGATCGCTGCGAACGCGGAAGGGAAGACGTTTGCTGCGCTGGATTCCGCCGGGGCGGTGGCGATCATCGACCAGGAGACGATGGCGCTGGACGGGACCGTGTCGCTGGGCGGGTGGAAGAACCCGGTGGGGATCAGCATCGACCACAAGGGGTTCGTCTGGGCGGTGAACCAGTCGGGCAACTCGGCCACAAAGATCGACCCGTTGGAGAAAAAGATCCTGGGCGAGTACCCGGTGGGTGGCGGCCCGTACACCTACAGCGACATGACCGGCTACCAGCTCATCACGTTCGTCACGCCGTCCGGATTCTACCGGCACACGTTCTCGGCCGAGGGGTTGCCTGCGGGCATCTGGTCGCTGGTTTCAGTGGACTACCTGGCAACGGCCAACGGCTGGATTGCGGTATCGTTCCGGGCAGCCGATACCGAAGAGGAGCTGGCCGGGAAGGAATGGCATCCGGCCATCGGCCCCTACCCTCCCGAGGAGTTCCCGCTCGACCTGTCGGGGTACCCCGATGCCGTCGGGCTGTTCCTCGAGGTCAAGGTCCACCTGCACGTCGGCGACGGCGGCATCAGCCCGCTGATCAAGAAGATCGAGGTCCAGCACCAAACGGACTGAACTACCGATCCGAATTCAATGTGGGTGGGGGAAGGTCGGGGATGGGGCCCTGATCCTGGAGCACTCCGGGGGCATCCTTGTCCAGCTCGACCCAGTCGAAGATGTTGCCGTCCAGGTCGACGGCCTCCATGCGCAACGTCTGGCAGCCCGCCTCGAAGCGCAGGTGGTGATGGGCTGTGTGGACGACCGAGGTCTGCGGCCAGTCCTTGCACCAGGCATCCATCGAACCGCCGCCGCCGCCGGCAATGACGTGGACCATGTTCGCGGCCTGTCCCCGCTCGTACGCATGGGTGTGACCGGCCAGGTAGAAGTGGAAGCCCCGGTCGGCAAGCAGCGGGACCACGTAGTTGCGCAGACAGAGCGTGCCGTCGTAGCCACAGTCGCCGTCCCCCCAGCACTCGGACCAGGCGTTCTCGTGCCCCAGGGCGATGCGCCAGGTGGCGGATTGCGCTTCCGGGGACTCGGCCAGCTCGCGCATGTGCTGGCCGTCGGGGAGCTCGACTTCTCCGATGGGGCAGAGGAAGTAGTTGGTGTTGATCACCAGGAAGTAGGTGTTGCCGTAACGGAAGCCGAAATGGGATTCCCACTCGGGGTGGTCGGCCGGATGGGGATTGGCCATGAGCTGGTAGTAGAACGGCGAGTTCTCCTCGTGGTTGCCGACGACAAGCTGGACCGGGACCTGGTGGAGCAGACCGCGGGCCGGGCCGAAGAGCTGCTCCTTCCA
The DNA here is from genome assembly GCA_016875215.1 of Deltaproteobacteria bacterium. Classification (GTDB taxonomy): domain Bacteria; phylum Myxococcota_A; class UBA9042; order CAIXZC01; family CAIXZC01; genus CAITUV01. The sequence goes on along the minus strand of VGRX01000210.1, from coordinate 999 downwards.
AAGGGGTTCGTCCAGACCCGCCTGCACGTGGTCTCCTGAGCCGACAAGGAGGTGCGGCCCCCAGGCCGCCATGGCCAGCACGTGCTGAGCGAAGATCTCGGGGCCGTTCTGGTTGTCCGCGAAGTGGGCGAACCGGACGGGTTGGACCGCGTCCGGCGCGGTGGTGAAGTGATGGACCTTTGACTGGATGCCGCCCGATTCCACCCGGTAGGCATAGCGGGTGGCGGGTTCAAGCTCTTCCAGGACCACTTCGTGCACGGTTGCCTCGCCGGGGTGAGTGGCCTGTCGGTCGAGAGCATCCCCCTTGCCGAAGAGCACCAGCCCGTCCGCTGCATCGAGCGTGCGCCACATGACGGTCATGGCGGTCGGGGTCGGGCTCATGAGGTACGGACCGAGATCGAAGGTCTCGTCCGGGTCCGCAAGGATGGGCGAGCCCCCGGTGCCCTCCATGCAGACCGGAGGCACGATCTCGGCCCGTCCGTCCGAGGGGGCGTCGGGAACGGGAAGGACGTCAGCCGCCCCCTCCGCCTCGGCGATGTCCCCGGACGGCTTCGAGGAATCGCCGTCTTTCGCCAGCCCATCCGCCAGGAGGTCCGACACGCTCCCGTCCGCACCCGCGGAGTCGGCACCGGGGCTTCCCCCTCCGCCCGAGCACGCAAGGACGATCGGCAGCCATGCGGCAACCGGCCACAGAGTCCTTCCCACTGTCCCCTCCCGCTCCTTGCGCTGCTTCGACGGTTGCTCGGCCTCGCTACGGCAAGAACGGCGAAACACGAGTCAGTTCCCCCACCGTCTTGCGACGACCCGCAATCGCAGATCTCTTGGTTCTCCTCCGTTCGGCACGACACGTGCCGGGAAATCGATCTTGCATGTCTTGCGGGACAGGTGCAACGGAATTGTCGGGGCGCTCAGCCGACGTTGACCGCCGGGGTTGCAGTCGGCTATGGTGGTCGCAGGCGGCAACGGGAACGCTCGTGGCCGCAAACGAGGGAAACGGGG
>VGRX01000209.1 GCA_016875215.1 Deltaproteobacteria bacterium | reverse complement strand
ACCCGGCATGCCCCGGTAAGGGTGAGCCTGCCCGAGGCGGTGGTGGACTTCTGCTGCGACGTGACCAACCTGGCCACGGCCCTGCTCGGCAAGAACTTCGGCGGAACGGTGGTGACCGAGTCGGTCATCGGGCACTCGGCGGTCGTGGCCCAGAGCCTGGGGATGGTCGGCGAGCTGGCCGCACGCGGGACCTCCAGGCTGCTCAAGGCCCGACTGGAGGAGGGGCTTGCGAAAGACCGGATGGCCGCCGGCGACGTGTTCGCCGTCCTTGCCGGCATGGCCGCACTCGGACACCCCCTGGCGTGGGATGATGCCCGGGTGGTCTCTTCCTGGAACAACAAGGCGCTCCAGGCGTTCCAGAAGGCCCCCGAGGGCTACCTCAAGAACGCAGAGGCGCTCCTGGCAGTCGCCGGAGTGGACAACATCCGCCGCAAGGGACAGGAGCTCGCTGCGCCGTCCCGCAAGGTGCTCGAGGAGACGCTGACCCGCATCGCCCGCCGGGAGCTGTACGGCCTCGAGGTGGATTTCACGGTGTACTACAACCCGGGCCACACCTGGGTCCGGCCGCTCGATGCCGGCCAGTTCGCTGTCGGGCTGGATGATTTCGCGCTGCGGCTCGCCGGCAAGGTGGACAAGGTCGTGCTCCCGGAAGAGGGGACGGTCGTGAAGCAGGGCGAGACCGCCTGCTGGGTGGAGAAGGGGGGTAGCCGCGTGCCGGTCCCGAGCCCGGTGACCGGGAAGGTCGTGTTCTCGAACCCGGCGCTGGTCGAGACGATCGGCACAGGCCAGATGAGCGACCCGTACGAGAACGCCTGGCTGTTCGCAGTGGAGCCCGAGCGGATCGAGCAGGAGGCCCCGATGATGCTGAAGGGGAACCGGGCCGTCGAGCACCTCCGGGCCGAGGTCAGGTCGCTGCTCGCCGAGACTTCCGGCAGGGCCGTCGGCCTCGACGGCGCCAGCCTCGCCACCGATCTCCTCGCCGGTGCCACTCCGACTCAGTGGGCCGACACGATGAAGCGCTTCCTGAACCGGTAGACGGTGGACAAACCCCGGGCGGGATGGTACCAATGGGGCCGTCCCGCTCGGGGCCGTCGGTGGGGAGGGGGTTGGGGATGCCGCTGTCGAGGTTCGGTCTTACCGCCAGGATCTTCATCGCAACCGCTTCGACCCTCATCCTGTTCGGGATGGTCACGTTCGCCGTGGGCATTCGCCACGTGGACCAGCAGCTCATGGACGAGGCGAAACGGCGCATCGCATCCTACCTGAAGGCTGCCTGGAGCGTCTACGACACGAACCTCGAGGGCATCACGCGCACCCTGGCCCTGCTGGCCCGCAATCCGGTCGTCCGCGAGATTCCGGATTCGCTCCGGGCCGGAGGGGCGCAGGCCGATGCAGGGGGGAATGCTGCCTGGCTCCGGGAGTCCGGCTCAGCGCTTGAGAACATTCGCCGGGAATGGGGGCTGGACTACCTTGGGCTGACCGATCCGTCCGGCCGGGTCATCGCCCGCGGCCGCTTTCCGTTCCTGGCGGACGACTACGTGTGGAGCTGCTGCCTGTCCGACATCGGGCTGGCCCGGGGAAGCTGCGGCGGGACCGTCATCATCCCGAAGGAGCGGCTCGAACGCGAGGGGCAGGGGCTGACCGAGAAGGCCTACGTGGAGTTCAGGGAGACCCCCAAGGCCCTGCCCAGGGCGGGCACCGCCGAGACTGCGGGCATGGCGCTGCATTCGTGCGCGGTCCTGCGCAACCCGGACGGCACGCCGCTGGCCATCGTGTACGGGGGAACGCTCCTCAACCGCAACTTCGACATGGTCGACAAGGTTCGCCAGATCGTCTTTGGCGACGAGAAGTTCGAAGGCCGCGACGTCGGCACGGTCACGATCTTCCAGTGGGACCTGCGCGTTGCAACCAACGTGCGGGACGCGGACGGGAATCGGGCCGTGGGGACCCGGGTCTCGGAGGGGGTTCACGAGACGGTGCTGGAGAAGGGCCAACCCTGGCTGGATTCCGCATTCGTCGTCAACGACTGGTACGTGAGCGCGTACGACCCCATCCGGTCCCTCACCGGCGAGATCATCGGCATGCTCTACGTAGGCGAGCTGCGGGCCCGATACGGCCGGATCAAGCAGGACATGGTCGCCGGCTTCTTCGTCCTGGCGACCATCGGTCTTGCCGTGGTGCTGGTGCTGGCCTTCTTCTTCTCCAGGCACCTCACCCGGCCGCTCTCGCGGCTGACCCTGGCCACCCGCGAGATCGGCGCCGGCTTCTTCGACATCGAGGTGCCTCTGGTCCGCACGTCCGACGAGATCGGCGAGCTCACCCGCGCCTTCCGGGGCATGGCCCAGGAGCTGGAGGAACGAGGCAGCAAGCTGCACGAGGCACACACCGAGCTGGTATCGGCCAACCGGGAGCTCCAGCGGACCATCCGCAACTACCTCGACCTGCTCGGCTTCGTGTCGCACGAGATGCGCAGCCCCCTGGCCGCAGCGCTCATGGCGCTCCAGATGATGGAGGACGGGCTCAAGGGGCGGATCTCCGACAGCGAGGCCATCATCCTCTCCAAGATCAAGAAGAAGGTCCAGGTCGCAGTGGACATGAGCAACAACTACCTCAACCTGTCCCGCATCGAGCGCAAGGAACTGCCGTTCCAGCCCCGCTCGGTCACCCTGCTGACCGAGGTCGTCGGCCCCCTCGTGAACAACATGTCCGAGGAGATCCGGGAGCGCGACATGCAGGTCACCGTCGAAGTCCCGGCCGACTGCATCGTGTACGGCGACCCCAACCTGCTCTCCGTGGTCTACGGCAACCTGTTGTCCAATGCGCTCAAGTACGGGCGTCGGCAGGGGAAGATCGTGCTCGGCTGCACCCGTAGGGAGGACCACTACCGGCTCACCGTCTTCAACGAAGGCACGGGAATCGACGAGGAGGACCGGGGCCGGCTGTTCAAGCGCTTCTCACGCCTCGAGGGAACCATGTTCACCCGGGAGAAGGGGACCGGCCTCGGGCTGTTCATCACCAAGGCAGCCGTCGAGCTGCACGGCGGGACCATCTGGGTCGAAGGGAAGAAGGACCTCTGGGCCTGCTTCACCTTCACGCTGCCCCCGGCACGGGAGTAATGGATGCGGTCGTAACGGCGAAGTAGTTTTGGGGCAGCCTCCTAATCAGGAGACCACGACTTCGGAGATCTGGCGGCGGGAGTAGATGGCGAACTTCGCGCCCACGGCCACGATGCGGGTGTCGAACCGCTCGGCCTTGTAGCCGGCAGCGACCTGCTCGGCCTGCTCGCTGGTGTCGTACTCGACCCCGTCCCACATGAACTTCCTGCCGTCGAACATCTCCATCACGGGCACATCGCTCATTGCAGACCTCCGGTGCCTAGTAGACTGCGTACGGGCTGGGGCCAAGCTGCTTCAGCGCGTTGGTCATCTGAGTGACCACCTCCGCAAACCGCACCCCTTCCGCGGACGAGACGAACTCGATCCGGAACCGCTCCGGCTCGAGCCCGAAGTCCTGCAGCATCAGCTCGATGGCGCCTGCTCTTTCCTTCGCTTTTACATTACCTTCCAGGTAATGGCAGTCGCCGAGGTGTCACCCACAGACCATTGCGCCGTCCGCCCCCTTGGTCAGCGCATCGATGATCAGGTTCGGGTGCACCATGCCCGAGCACATCACACGGATGATCCGCACGTTGGGCGGATACTGGATCCGGGACGTGCCCGCCAGGTCGGCCCCGGCATAGGCACACCAGTTGCAGCAGAAAGCCACGATCTTGGGTTCGTAGTCGGACATCTTCCCTCCTCCTCAGCAACTCGGCTTCGAGTTGCTCCGTTGCCCCTGGTCGGCCCACGGGGGGAGCGACCAACGGGAGCGTAGGGGGCAAGGCCCCCAAATGGGGTGCAGGCTCAGCCTGGCTCCAATGCCGCCTGCAGCATGGCCTGAAGCTGGTCGGTCTTGAAGCCGGAGACCACGCAGCCTCCCTTGGGGCAGGTGGCCATGCAGGTCCCGCACCCCTTGCACACGGTCTCGTCCACCTGGACGGTCTTCTTCACGGCCCCCTGGTACATGTACTCGACGAGCGTGATCGCCTTGTAGGGGCAAGGGTCCACGCAGTAGGCGCACCCGTCGCAGTTGACATCGAGGATGCGGCTGACGATGGGGGAGAGGGGCAGCGCCTCCTTGGACAGGATCGTGCTGGCCCGGGCCACGGCCCCCATGGCCTGGCTGATGGTCTCGTCGACGGTCTTGGGATAGTGCGCAAGCCCTGCGAGGAAGACGCCGTCGGTGGCGAAGTCGATGGGGCGCAGCTTCATGTGCGCCTCGAGGAAGAACTTGTGCTCGTTGAGCGCTATCTTCATCATCTGGCCCAGTCCGCTGTTCTGGGCCGGCGCTTCGACTGCGGCCGACAGGAACACGAAGTCCGCATCGATGGCCACGTCCATGCCGAGGAAGTCGTCTCGGGTCTCGATCCTGAGGCCGCCGTTCGCTCCGGCCGCAACCGTCGGATACCGGTCGTCCGGGAAGCGGAGGAACATCACGCCCGCTTCACGGGCCTGCTTGTAGTACCGCTCCCGGTGGCCGTAGGCGCGAAGCTCGCGGTAGAGCACATAGATCTGCGTCTCGGGGTTGCGCTTCTTCAGCTCCAGTGCGTGCTTGACTGCGCTCTGGCAGCAGATCCGGCTGCAGTAGGGGTGTTTTTCATCGCGGGATCCGACGCACTGGATCATGACCACGGTCTTGTTGTCGAACCTGCCCGATCCGATCTGCTCACCCGCCTCGAGCTGGGTCATGACCGCCGGGTTCTGCCCGTACAGGAACGAGTCCGGCGTCCACTCCTCGGCGCCGGTGGCCACGATGATGGCGGCATGCTCCACGGTGTGGGCCTGGCCGTCTGCGGTCTTGACGGTGGAAACGAACGAGCCCAGCGCGCCCTTGACCTCCTTGACCTCCGCGTTGAGGTACAGCTTGATGCGGCCGTGCCTCAGCACGCGGGCCTCGAGCTCGGCCAGTCTGGGTGCGGTCGGAGTCCCGTCCAGCAGGTGGCCGATGCGGCGCAGCTTGCCGCCGAGACGGTCGCTCTTCTCGACCAGGTGGGTGACGAAGCCCTGGTCGGCAAGCCCCAGTGCTGCGGTCAAGCCTGCGACCCCGCCGCCGATGACCAGCGCATCCCGGAAGATGGCCTTGCTGCCTGCAGACAGCGGCTCGATCAGCCGGGCCTTGGCCACCGCCATGCGCACCAGGTCCCTGGACTTCTTCGTCGCCAACTGGGGCTCGTTCATGTGGACCCACGAGCACTGGTCGCGGATGTTCGCCATCTCGAACAGGAACGGGTTGAGCCCGCCCTCCCGCAACGTGTTCTGGAAGAGCGGCTCGTGGGTGCGGGGCGTGCAGGCCGACACGATGACCCGGTTGAGGTTGTGCTCCTTGATGAGCTGCTTGATGATCTCCTGAGTGTCGGTAGAGCAGGAATACAGGAAGTTGCCCGCGTACACGACATTGGGCAGCGTGGCCGCGTACTCGGCCACCCCCTTGACGTCCACGACCCCGCCGATGTTGGTACCGCAGTGACAGACGAACACGCCGATGCGCGCCTCTTCCCCCCGCACGTCGCGCTCGGGGGGGAACTCCTTCGTCGTCACCAGCTCCCCGCGCTTCTCGCTCAACAGGGCAGCGGCCTCACCGGCTGCTGCGGAGGCCTGCATGACCGTCTCCGGAATGTCCTTCGGTTCCGCAAACGGCCCGCAGATGAACACCCCCTCGCGGCTCGACTGGACCGGCGTGAACAGATCCCACTCGCAGAACCCGCGGTCGTCGAGCTTCACGTCGAACTTCCCCGCCAGCTCCCTCACCCGGGCGTTGGGCGACAGCCCGCAGGAGAGCACCACCAGGTCGAACACTTTCTCCTCGGTCTTGCCCGAGAGGTTGTACCGGACCTGGATGTCTCCGGTCCCCGGCACGTCCTTGAACGACGACGGACGGCAGCGGATGTACTGCACGCCGGCCTGCTTGGCCCGCTCGTAGTAGGCCTCGAATCCCTTGGAGAACGCCCGCATGTCGATGTAGAAGACCGAGCATTCCGCGTCGTGGATGTGCTCCCGGGTCATGAGCGAGTGCTTGGTGGCGTACATGCAGCACACGCTCGAGCAGTGGTTGTTCTGCGTATCGCGGGAGCCCACGCACTGCACGAACGCGATGCGCTTGGGTTCCTTGCCGTCCGACGGGCGCATGACGTGCCCGCGGAACGGGCCGCTGGCCGACATGATCCGCTCGTACTCCAGGCTGGAGACCACGTTCGGATACCGTCCATAGCCGATCTCGCCCGCGTTGTTGGCATCGAACAGCTCGAAGCCGGGAGCGAGGATCACGGCACCGACCTCGATGGTTTCGGTCTTGTCGGCAAGCTGGTAGTCGATGGCCTTGGGGCCGCACACGTTCTTGCACAACCCGCAGCCGACGCAGACCGACTGATCCAGCGTGAACACCCGGGGAATCGCCTGCGGGAAGCTCAGGTACACGGCCCGGCGGGAGGCCAGCTTCTCGTTGTACGCGTCGATCGCACCTGCGGGGCAGTGCTGGGCGCAGATGCCGCAGCCGGTGCACTTGTCCGGGTCCACGAACGAGCACTTGCGCCGCACCGTGATGCTGTACCGCCCGGCCTGTCCTTCGACCTTCTCGACCTCGGAGAACGCGAGCAGCCGGATGTTCGGATGGCGTGCGACCTCGACGAGACGCGGCGCCTCGGTGCACATCGCGCAGTCGTTGGTCGGGAACGTCTTGTCCAACTGCGCCATCACGCCGCCGATGGATGGCTTGGACTCCACCAGGTAGACACGGAAATCCGCATTCGCCAGGTCCAGCGCTGCCTGCATCCCGCCGATGCCGCCGCCGACAACACAGACCGCTCCGATCTTGCTAGTAGTCACGAGCAACCTCCACGCTACCGTCCACGCGATGCCTTGTACACCGGGTACCGCTCCTCCGTCCTTTCCAGCTCCACGGAACCGCCCGCCACCATGTCCGTCAGCAGCTTCAGGGTACGGCCCGGCGACGCTTCGATCGCCTCCGCGATGCGGGCAATCAGCTTGCTCTCGTCCCGCAGAGTCTCCAGGATCTTCGCCTCGGCCATGACCCGCTCCAGCACGGCCCGCACGTGGTTCCGGTAGGCGGCCTGGTCGAACGGCCGGCCGAAGCAGTCCCTGCCCGCCTTGGCCAGCATCAGCTCCTGTCCCATGAGCCACCGGATCTCCTTGGAACCGAGGATCCGACCGGCCAGCTTCAGCATCGCCTTGACCGCCTCGGCGGAGAGCTTCTCGGCCTTGCCGACCGCCCCCAGCTCACGCACGCGGGCCGCAAACGGGGCAAGGAGAGCGGAGAGCCCGTCCCGGCTCTCGGAGCTGGCAAATCCCATCAGGAACCGGTCCGGAGAAACGCCGAGCACCTCGAGGATCATCTGCGCCCACTCGACGCGGCCCTGCGCGAACCAGTTGCCCGTCTCGTACCGGCAGATCTTCTTCTCGCACCCCACCACCGCGACACCCGAGTACCCGCTCGACAGCGCGGTCACCAGGTGCACCGGGTCGAGCCGGCCGGTGCAGACGACCTTGACGATCCGCAGCTCCTCCGGCAACCGGGAGCCGGCCACTCCGGCCATCTCCGCTGCCGCGTATCCGCCCCACTGGCAGAAGTAGCCCAGAAGCTTTGCCTGGCTCATGAGACACCTCCCCCGGCACCAATGGCAGCCCCAATCTGGGCCCCGGTGCAGTTCCGCTGGCCGATGGCGTGGACCGGGCAGCCGCCCACGCACGTACCGCACCCCTTGCACACCATCGGGTCCACCTCGGCCCCC
>VGRX01000208.1 GCA_016875215.1 Deltaproteobacteria bacterium | reverse complement strand
CCCCCGACGGGGAGGAGCAGGCCGTCGAAGCCGACGAGGAGCAGGCCGTCGAAGCCGACGAGGAGCAGGCCGTCGAAGCCGACGACGACTCGGAGCAAGCCCTCGAGGCAGCCGGGGACGAGGTCGTCGAGGAGGTCGTCGAGGAGGAATCCGACACCCCGGTCCAGACCGTCGATTCCCCCTCCCTCATCGACCAGGTGCGCGAAGAAGCCCGCCGCCGGGCAGCGCTCATCACGCCCCCGCTGACACGATACCCGGCCATCGACTGGCACGGCAGCTTTCGCTTCCGGGCCGACCTGTTCGGAGAGGCCGATCTGGGCACCTACGCCGCCACCTCGGAAACCGACTACACCGCCACTTCGCTCTTCCTCCCCGCGCTGAAGCGGAACTACGTCAACAACCCCGGCTCCGCCACCTTCGAGGACAAGCTCTCGGGCGAGAACGAAAAGACCCTCGGCACGGCGAACCTCAGGCTTCGCCTCTCCCCGGTCTTCCGGCTTTCCGATACGATCCGGATCGGCACCACCGTGGACCTCCTCGACAACCTCACCCTCGGCTCAACCCCGGAGTACCTGGGAAACGTCTCGTCCCCAGGGGGCAGCGGCTTCTACAGCGGGTACCCCGGCCCCAGCGTTCCGCTCGATACTTTCACCAATACGCAGGTGCCCCCCAGCGCAGGCATCAATGCGCTCAACGATTCCATCTCGGTCAAGGAGGCCTATGCGGAGTGGCACATCGCGTTCGACGACCCGCTTCGCCCCGACTCCTTCAACCTCGGCACGCTGAAGGTCGGGCGCTACGCGTACGACTGGGGCCTGGGCATCCTGACCAGCCGGGGCGACTACGACCGCAACGATACCGCGCTCACCACCATCGAGCGCTTCCGTGCCCTCGACGCCGAGTGGGGCAACTACCTCGACCGCTTCTCCTGGCGATACGACTTCAGCGCGTTCAACATCATGGTCGGGTACGGCTGGCTCGGCTCCGGGCCCGTCTCCTACGGCCTGCAGAACGCCTACGGCCAGTCCTACGACGTCGAGCAGAAGGACGACATCCACCAGGTCGAGCTGGCCATCTACTCCCGCCCCGAGTCGCGGGACGACTTCATCAACCGCAGGAAGGGCCTGTTCTCCGGCAAACCCCAGATCGATTGGGGCCTCTACCTGACCTACAGGAGCCAGGATTCGGCGACCGCGTTGAAGGACGGCACTACGCCCATCGCGGTCGACCCCGACAAGGACTTCGGAGGACTCCGGCTCGTCGATCGGTCGGCATGGCTGCTCACACCGGACCTCTGGCTCCGCCTCGACTGGCGTCCCGACCCCAAGACCCGCTACTACGCGGCACTCGAGGGCGCAGCGGTCATCGGCTCCCTCACGGACGTCGACGACAAGGGCGCAACCTCCGCCATTGACGTCCTGCAGTACGGTGGCGCCCTGGAAACCAACTTCACCCTCGGAATGGTCTCCTTCGGCCTCGACGCCGGAATGGCCTCCGGTGACGACGTCGAGCTCATGGCCTGGTACACCGGCCGGGAGGAGAACCCCTGGGGCGCCGACAACCGGTACTCCGCGTTCTCCTTCAACCGGAACTACGCCATCGATCTGCTCCTCTACCGGCAGGTGCTCGGGACCGTCACCAACAGCGCCTACTTCCGTCCCCACTTCGATTTCGACATCATCCCCACCGAGGACGGCGCGTTCGGCGGCCTGCTCTCCGGCCTCTACGCGATCGCGTTGCAGCCCGAAGCCTACCCGGGCGATTCCGCCAACCTCGGCCTCGAGCTGGATGCACACCTGTTCTACGAGGAGACCAATCGTTTCCTCGTGTCGGGCGGCTTCGGCTTCCTCTATCCCTTCGCCGCACTGGACCGGCCCAAGGACTTCCTCATCTCCAACACCCCCGGAGACGATGCCGAATGGGCCTGGACCCTCCAGGGCAACATCTTCCTAGTGTTCTAGAAAGGCGACCATGTAGACCGGATGAGAAGATCCTGTTTAGTTACAAGGCGGGACGATGCATTGCGCCTGCGGGAAGTCGGGTCTGGGCATCTCGTTGCCGCCGCACTCGTCGCCGATGGCCAGTGCCGGCGCCCACGCCCACTCGTTGAAGGTCAGGTTGCCCATCAGCTCGCGCACGCCGCACAGGTTGTACGAATAGACCTGCGCCTGCCGCACGTAGCGGGTCGTCTGCCGGTACCACACACCGTAGCGTCCAACCGGGATCTTGCCCGAGTACGACATCAGCGTGGAATCCTCCTGGGTCGTCGACCAGGTCTCGTTCCAGCTCTCCTCGCTCCCGACCGACACCACGTCCTCCATCGAGGTGGCCCCGCCGAAGTCGTACACCTTCGTCGTGCCCGTGGTCTCCTGCTTCGACGTGCTCTTGCCCACCTCGTCCTGGCTGGTCAGGGCATAGCCCTTGTTCACGCTCTCCCCGGTTGAGTCGGTCGTGGTGCTCCCGAACGACTGCCCGTCTGTGTGGCTGCCACCCATGCTGGCTCCCTTGCTCGAGCTGATGCCCACGGTCTGGCCGACCACGGTTCCCTTGCTGCCACCCACCGTGGTTCCCACCGACGTCCCGACCTTGCCGCCGACCTTGGCGAACCCGGGGATGCTCCCTTCCGCACTCACCTCAGTCTCCACGCCGACCGATACCTCGCCAAAGACCTCGGCGGTATCCTGCTGCATCTGCTCGTTCGACGACCCCTGGTTGTAGCTCCACTCCCAAGACTCGCCGTCCTCGGAATGGAACTGAGCGTTCTGGCTCTCCGAGTGCTCGTAGTTGACCCCGTAGGACTCCTCCAGCGTCTCCGATTCCGAGTGGCTCCAGCTCTCGCTCTCCTCGTTGGTCACGGACGAGCTCTCCTGGATCCCCTGCGACCAGGTCTGGCTCACCCCGACCCCGTGGCTCTGGTTCCACGACTTGGCGACCGACACCGACACCGCGTTCTGCCGCGATTCGGAGTGGGACTCCTGGTAGGTCACCGAGCTGCCGATCGCACCCGGCATGCACCCGCTCACGGCGTCCGGCTCATAGTACTCCGCAGGGCGGCTCTTCGACTGCCCCAGGTGGAACTCCATCGGACGGTGCACCGAGATCGGCAGCGCGGTCTCGACGAAGTCGCCCGACTTCCCCTTCACCGTCGCGGTCACCCGGATCCCGGCATAGTAGAAGGACATGTCTTCCGGGACCTCGTTGAACACCAGGATCTGCTTGCTCTCCGGGGTACCGATGCTGTCCACCCGGCCCTTGGCAGGGTGGCTGAGCTTCAGCGTGCCGGTGGTCTTCCCGTTCACCCCCTGGAACTCGTACACGAAGAAGTCGGGCTCGAACCCCACCGCCTCCACTTCCAGTGCGTAGGGCAGATTCTGCAACGCCCGCAGTGCAGGCGTCCCGCAACCGGCAAAGACCGGCGTCCCGTCCGGGTTGAACCCCACGAACGGTTCGAGCTTCCGGATTGCGATCGACGGCTTCACCTTCAACGTGACGTGGGTCGGGTCCGACTCGTCCAGCACTCCCCCCTCGCCGTCCAGGTTGCGCACCGACAGCGTCCCCTTGAACGTTCCGGTCTGGTTCCCCAGCTTGGTGAACGGGACCTCGTAGGGCCCGAATCGGGACAGCCGCAGCACCTGGGTGCCGGCGGGAACCGGAATCCCGGCGACCTCGCCTTCGGAGGTCAGCTCCGCATCCAGCACTGCGGATACGGTGAAGGACGAGGCCTCGATGATCCCGTCCATCCGCTCGAAGTTGCCCTCGAAGGCCAGCTCGATCCGCCCTTCGCCGTCGGGCACGAAGTTCTCACCCAGGATGTACACCGTCTCTCCGAGAGAAAGCTCCACCGGAGCCCCGGGGCCCGACAGCGCCATCGACGTGGTCGTCATGCCCGACACGCGCGGAGACAGCGACACTGCCTTCTCTTCCCCCGAGCACGATACCAGCACCGATGCGACCGCAGCGACGAGCAACCAAACGAGCTGCCTCATGATTCCCCCTTGCGGCGCCGCTCTCCGGGACCGTCAGCCGGCCCCCTTGCCACGGCATTTCATCCGCGTCGAAAGATATTACATTGCCCCACCCGTGCGCGCAAGCCTTCTTTTCTCCGCCCCTTTCTTGTTCCCTGGCACGGCTGTTGCTATACTACGCACGGCTTCTTGCCTCGAGAGGTGTCGAATGGCCCGTCTCTCCGTCCTCGTTCCACGCTCCTCCATCTGGTGCAGGCCCTTCCGCCGCGTCCTGCCCGCGCTGGTCGCCCTGGCCGTTCTGGCCGCGCATCCCCCACTGGCTTTGGCCCTGCCCGACCTCACCGGCACCGTCGATATCGTGGTGCATCCGCCCGAGGGGGAGCCGAGCCAGTGCCTGGTCGAATGGGAGGTCACCCTCATCAACATCGGCGACGCACAGTGCCCGGGCAACTGGTGGGCCGACTTCTGGTCCAACTACCCCGCAACCTGTTCGGAGCATCCCTACAAGGTGAACCCCGCGGGCGGTGAAACCTGGGACAGCAAGATCACGGGCAACATCAAGCCGGGGCAGGCCAAGACCTTCCAGGGCTCGACCAAGGTTCCGGAAAATGTGCTTCCATATCATTATATGCTATTTCTAGACTCGATATTCGACGGGTGCAAAGAATCAAACGAAAACAACAACCTCATCTGCGACGAGTTCTGGTGCCTCGCCGACCCTGCCGACCTCGTGGTGAGCTGCTCGGTCGAGATCGACCCCGAGAACTCCGAGGGCGTCCTGGTCACGGCCACCGCGACCAACCAGGGCATGTCCGAGACCAATATCGATACCTTCGTCGACGTGCACATGGACAAGGCCTCCGCGAAATGCGAGGACCATTTCCTCAAGGATCCCAGCGGGTTCGGGAAGATCTCATCCGGCATTCCGCCGGGCGGGACCCAGACCATCCTCATTCCCGTCCCCCTGGTCGAGGCCGGCATGCACTGGCCGGTCTGCGTCGTGAACGGAAACAAGGGGGTGAAGGAGACCACCTACGCGAACAACTGCGACTTCACCGAGCAGTTCCTCATGCCCGAGATCGCGGACCAGCCCGACCTGCTCGTCCCGCAGTGCGGGATCGCACTCGAGGGGAACATCCCGATCTACCAGGGCAAGCTCGTCAACGAGGGGTACAGCGACATCGAGACAGGGCAGCAGCACAAGCTGTGCATCTTCTTCGACAAGCCGGACAAGCCGGGGCTCAACGAGGTCCCGGACGTCATGGCCGGCCAGGGGGTCGTCATCTCCTACCAGGACCCCCTTCCGGTCGGCGGCGAGATCCCCTTTGCCAAGAGCGGACCGCCGCTCCAGAACGGCTACTACAAGGCCTGGTTCCGGGCCGACTGCGATTCCGAGATCTTCGAGGCGGACGAGAAGAACAACGACTGCAGTGCGGACGTGATCGTCGACCTGCCGGGCCCGGACATCTTCTGCAAGGAGATCACCTGGGTCCTCGAGGAGGAGGACGACAAGGCGCAGGTCCGCTACACCGTGAACGTCTCGAACAAGGGCTCCGACCCCTCTCCGCCGTTCGACATCGACATCTTCTTCGACACCGCTCAGCCTCCGGGCTGTTTCGACGTCGCGGGGGAGGAGGGGGACTACTTCCGGTTCCAGGAGAGTCTCGATCCGGACGGGCTGGCCCAGGCCGAGTTCCTCTGGTCGCGCAAGGATGGAATCCCGGCAGGCACGTACACCTCCTGGGTTGTCCTTGATATATGTGATGAGCTGGCAAAATACGAAACGAACACAAAGAACAACATATGCGGCCCCATCGAGGTCGTCGTGGAGCCGATCATACCGGGCAACCCCAACCTCGAGGCATCGACGTTCACCTGCAAGGCGACGACGGACATCCTCTACCACGTCAAGGTCTGCAACACCGGCTCCAAACCGGTCAAGGAGAAGTTCCGGGTCGACCTGTTCCGCGACCGCGAGAAGCAGCCCATGGTCGGCGACATCGGCGACTACTTCCAGGAGGTGGACGGGCTTTCTCCCGGAGAGTGCATCGAGTGGACTCCGGTGTGGGAGAGCCCGCCGGACGGCGAGTACCACGCCTACGTCTACGTGGACGTCGAGTCCGTTGTGGTGGAGAGCTTCGAGGGGGACAACGTTTCCGGCCCCCGCATCTGCGTGGTCTGCCACGATTGCGCCCAGTGCGAGGAGGGGATCTACCTCTCGGCCCCCTGCTTCTGCGGCGACCAGTCGGTCCAGTACGGCTTCTGCTGCGGCGGGGAGTGGTACGCTGTCGGCTGTCCCGACCCGGTGGAGCCCGTCGAAGCCGTGGAGTTTGAAATCGATGCCACCACGGTCGAGTTCGACACTCCGAGCTTCAAGCCGGACCCCTCCTGCGGGTGCCGGGTTACGGATGGGCCGCACCTCCCCGCAGGGGTGCTGCTGGTGCTCCTCCTGTCCGCAGGGGTCCTGTTCGCCACGAGGCGCCGCACAGCGAAAAGCTTGCAGCCCCGTGCAAGATTTTCATAGCAGGTTCCTGTTCTCCATCGGCCGCGCGTGACCGCGCACCGGTCCACGCAGGGCCGACGGGGCGCAGGCCCGCCTCACGGGCGGCGCGCGAACAAATCCTTGCGCGTACGCCCGTCTTCTTGTACATTGCTCGGGAGAAGGGTTGACGACTATGACATGCAGGACACTGCCGTAATTTGTCACCGCCCGCGGCCCGCACAGGGAGCGACGGGGTCGGGCCGCTGAACGGAGCGGCCCGCCGAACAGCGGAAGAAAGGCAGTGATTCCGGAAAGTTCCGGTTGTCGGTCCGGCGAGATTCAGGGGGAAGAGGGAACGCCGTGAGAATGGCACGATACCTGCATAGCGGCTCGCCGGGTCTTTGCGGACTGCTTTCACATGGCCCCAAGGGGGCCTGCGTGCGTGCGAGCCGCAAGCGGCGCAGCGATGGCGCCGGGTCTGGAGGGAATCGGGTGTTCGAAGGGGTTCAGCGAGATACGGATGCATGCCGCCGGAACGATCGGGGCCGGACGGCGAACGTTTCTGTCCGATGCGACGAGACTACAGGGGTGTCTCCGAGCATCGTCTCAGGAGGTCACATGAAAAGCGGGGCTAACTGTTGGCGCATTCTGGTCGCACTGGGGATGGTCCTGGCCTTCACGGGTCAGGCCTGCACCGAAGCGCAGAACACCGGGCTCTCCACCGCGGAGACCGTGGACGGCATTCTCGAGATTCTCGATGCCGCACCGGTCCAGGTGGCGCTCCCTGCCGGGACCGACCCGACGCTCACCATCATCGATCCGCTGGACGGCAAGTACTTCAACAAGGGTACTCCCGTCACGCCGATCACGGTGACGTTTGCGGTCACCAACTGGGCACCGTATCCCGAGGACGGGAAGTCCATCGTCTGCTACATCGACGGCATGCAGGACGGCTCGACCACGGGGCTGACCTACATGTTCCCCGATGTTCCGGACGGCCAGCGCGAGCTGTCGTGCGAGCTGGTGCAGACCGGCAGCGCGCTCACGTTCTGCGAGGCCGTGGACTCGGTCACGGTCAAGGTGGCCAAGCCCTGTGCGGGCCCGGGCGACCCGGCCTGCGACGACGGCAACCCCTGCTCGGTCGAGGCGTGCACCTCCATCGGCGGCGGCAAGTACGAGTGCCACTTCGGCGACAGCACCAACCCCGACTGCTGCATGAGCAAGTACGACTGTGCCTGTGCCGCGGGCAACTTCGAGTTCTGCGACCAGACCAAGAGCGAGTGCACCCCGTGCCTCGTGGACCAGGACTGCGACGACGCGAACCCCTGCACCACGGACAAGTGCGACCTGGCCCTCGGCGCATGCTCGAACGAGTGGACCTTCACGGCACAGGGCAAGTGCTGCAGCGTCGCGCTTCCCGATCCCGACAGCCCCTGCAACGACGGCAAGTACTGCACCATCGACACCTGCAACCTGGCCGGCGGCTACTGTACCAACACGGACAACCCCGACCCCAT
>VGRX01000207.1 GCA_016875215.1 Deltaproteobacteria bacterium | reverse complement strand
CATCCGTGGTTGCCCCTCCCGCGTGGTCGGGGCTTTGTGTCGCAAGCACGGAAGACAGCTCAGAATCGGTGCTCATCCGTGGTTGCCCCTCCCGCGTGGTCGGGGCTTTGTGTCGCAAGCACGGAAGACAGCTCAGAATCGGTGCTCATCCGTGGTTGCCCCTCCCGCGTGGTCGGGGCTTTGTGTCGCAAGCACGGAAGTCGGATGCTGATTGCCGCTCCACGGGATCCTGTTCGGTTCTGACTCGTCTGGCAGTTCAGAAGTTGATCTCCGTGCTCAGCAGCGCTCTGACACCCATTTCCACGTCTTCCCCGTCTTTGACCTCTTCGCTCCAGGTGAGTGCGGCGGAGGCCGCCACGGAGAATAGCTTGATCGGCGAGTAGCTGATGCCCGCCAGGGCCTCGTACTCGGCCGGAAGGTCGAGCTCCTCGGCCAGACCGGCCTCTCCGCTCCTGCCCGACCCGGTCCCTTCGCCCCCGTCCCCGGGGGTGACGTCGGCGGTGCTGCGGGCGAGACCGTCCGCGTCCCAGCGCACGAAGCGCCCGAACGCGCCGACCTTCCAGGGCGTGTCGAAGCGGGCATAGACGGCATGCCCGATCCCGGAGAAGTCCTGCCCATCAGCCAGGTCGTTGTCCCGCCCCATGGCCATGTAGCCGAGCATGAACCAGGCATCCCGGTAGCCGGCAAACCCACTCCAGGTGAGCTGCCGGTCCCGAGCGGAATCCCTGGTCATCTGCGCCTGCACGAAGCCCGCCAGTTGGAGCCGTTCGAACGATTCGCCGAGGGGGGCCAGAGGCATCAGCACGGCCTGGGCGATTGCGTCCTTGGTGGCATCGGTGTCGAGTGCGTTCTTGAAGCCCGCGCCGTTGAACACTCCGGCGGCCACGCTGCCGAACCGGGCCGGCAGGTCGTAACGCAGGTACGCTCCCAGGTCGGCCGTGTCCCAGAGCTTGAAGTCATCGCCGGGGTTCTTGGCCACAAACCTGTATCCCCAGAGAGCGTCGACGTAGTCGTTGTGCGGGTTGTCCACGATCCCTGCCCGCAGGGCAAGGCCCGGTGCCAGTTTCGCCTCGAGCCACGCGAATTTCAGGAAGAGCTGGTAGCTGCTTTGCCCCGAGACTTCGTGCTTGTGCCCGCCGGTTCCGTCCGCGGCCGCCCCGGCCTCGGCGGTCTCGTGGTCCTTTTCCGGTCCGACGTCTGCGGTCATCCGCATCGAGAGCCACGGGGCCAGCCTGGCCCGGGCCCCGAAGTAGAACCGCCAGATCTCGAGGGTGTTGGCGTGGGGCTCGGCATCGCCCTCGGTGGTGGCATCACCGTCCCGGATGTCGTACCAGTAGCGGATGAACCCCTTGCCTTCGATGGTGAGCGCTTCTGCCTTGGTAAGCTGTGCAAGCCGCTCCTCTGGCGAGGGTCCTTCGCCCGCCCTGGCACCCTCCGGTATCGCCACGAGCGTCGCGGCCAGCACGGCGGGAAACCAGTACCTGCCGAACACGGTTGCCATCTCCCCTCCTCCCGGTCACCCGGTCGTTCCGGGACCATGTTATCACTCATGTCGGGTGGCTTGGCCAGGGCTATTGTTGCAGGTCGGTGCCTGTGGCATAGTGGATCCTGACCGTGGGATGGGGGAGCGTCTCCGGCCCACGGCACGGGATCGGGCTCGCAGCCCCTCCAACTGCTGGACCGGGAGGCACATGAACCGCAAGAGAATCCTGGTCGTGGACGACGAGGAGGACATCCAGAAGCTGCTGTTCTACAACCTGAGCCGTGAGGGGTACGACGTGGAGTGCGTGGGCTCGGGGGAGGATGCGCTGGGACGGGTCCGGGCGCACGGGTACGAGCTGCTCGTGCTCGACCTGATGCTGCCGGGGATGAACGGGCTTGACGTGTTTCGGACCATGAGGGCCGATGCGAAGACGGCCCGCATCCCGGTGCTGATGCTGACGGCCCGCGGGGATGACGTGGACGTGGTCGCGGGGCTCGAGCTCGGGGCCGACGACTACGTGACCAACCCGTTCTCGCCCCGGGTGCTGACGGCTCGGATCCGGGCGCTGCTGCGACGATACGAGGAAGGCCCGGAAGACGAGGACAAGGAGGAGTTGATCACCCGGCACAACCTCGTGATCAACACCACGAAGCACGAGGTCCTTGTGGATGGGGTTCCGGTGGACCTGACCGCGACGGAGTTTGCGTTGCTGACGCACCTGGCCCGAAGGCCGGGGTGGGTGTTCACGCGGACCCGAATCATCGACGCGGTCAAGGGGGACAACTGTGCGGTCACCGAGCGGTCCGTGGACGTGCAGGTGGTCGGGCTGAGGCGCAAGCTCGGCGATGCCGGCAACCTGGTGGAGACGGTGCGCGGCGTCGGCTACCGGTTCAAGGAGTAGGGGGGGTATGTCCCGCCGCCGACAGTTGCTCTGGAAGGTGTTCCCGGTCTCCGTGCTGGTCACAGTGCTGGCGCTGGTGGCAGTGGGTGGGTACGCGGCCATCTCGCTGCGCTCGTTCCTCTATGATGACACGAAGGAGCGCCTGAAGGCCGATGCGCGCCTGCTGGCGAAGCTGGCTGCCCCGCTCGTGGAGAAGGGGGATCGGGAAGGTCTGCTGCGGCTCTCCCGCGAGGAAGGGGCCAAGGGACAGGTCCACGTGACGGTGGTCCTCCCATCCGGGGAAGTGATCGCAGACTCGCATGACGACCCGGCCCGCGTGGCGGGCCAGGGCGACCGGGAGGAGTTCCGGCAGGCCATGGAGAGCGGCTCCGGACAGAGCATCCGCCCCAGCGAGGAGAAGCCGAGCCGGAAGATCATGCACGTGGCCGTGGCCGCGCAGGTGGGGGAGGGTACCCGCCCGGTGCCGGAGGGGACGCCGACGCTGCGCGTCGTTGCCGTGGTGCGGGTCTCGAGGGCGGTGACCTCGCTGGTGGCCGCGTTCGAAGGGCTGGTGGCCGAGGTCTCCTTCGCCGTGCTGGTCGTTGCGCTGGTGGCCACCCTGCTGAGCTACCTCGTGGCCCGTCGCGTGACGCGGCCGCTCGAAGTGATGCAGGACGGTGCGGAGCGGTTCGCCAACGGTGACCTCACGCACCGCCTCCAGGTGCGAGGGTCGGAGGAGCTTTCCGGGCTGGCCGAGGCGCTGAACCGCATGGCGGGCCAGCTCGACGAGAGGATCCGCACCATCACCCACCAGAAGAACGAGATCCAGAAGCTGGAGCAGGTCCGGTCCGACTTCGTGGCCAACGTGTCGCACGAGCTGCGCACCCCGATCACCTCCATCAAGGGCTTCGTGGAGACGTTGCGGGACGGGGCGATGAACGACGCGGAGGCCGCGACGGGGTTCCTCGACATCATCGCCCGCCAGTCCGACCGCCTGTCGAACATCATCGACGATCTGCTGGCCCTGTCCCGGCTCGAGCTGTCCGAGGGGCGGCAGGACGTGGCGATGGAGCCGGTTCCCGTGGCCGACGTGCTCCAGGCCGCGGTGGTCACCTGCTCGAACGCGGCCGAGACGAAGCGCATCCGCATCGACGTCGCGGTGGCGCCGGGGCTGACGGTCCAGGCCAACGCCCCGCTTCTCGAGCAGGGCGTGACCAACCTGCTGGACAACGCGGTCAAGTACAGCGACGTGGGGACCACCGTGGAGCTGACGGCCCGGACGGTCACGGCATCGAATGGAACCGAGGGCGGAACGGCCGCCCGACCGGACGTCAGGCAATCGGGCGTCCCTGCGGCGGCGGAGTCACCGGATGGGCGGCCCGGCAGGCTGGTCCCGGGTACCGGCCGCATCGTGGAGATCCGGGTCACGGACCACGGCAGCGGCATCGCGTCCGAGCACCTGCCGCGCATCTTCGAGCGGTTCTACCGGGTGGACAAGGGGCGCAGCAGGAGCCAGGGAGGCACAGGCCTGGGACTGTCCATCGTCAAGCACATCGTCAACCTCCACCACGGCACCGTGACCGTGGAAAGCGAGCCGGGCAAGGGGAGCACGTTTGCGATCCGGCTCGATGGGTGATCCAGGACGGCCCCCGCTTGAATCGTGCACGAGAATCGTGCAATCCGGATCCGGAGAGGCGGCGATGCGAGATGCAGCTCCGGGCGCAAGTTCCCCCGGGAGGAAGCGAATGAGAGACAGGTTCGAATGCTGGAACCGGTGCGCCCCCTCCACAGCCTCGGCAGGTCCCTCTCGGCAGGTCCCCCTGGCATCGTCCCGGTCCACGGTGTAGACTGTGTGCGCCAACATGGAGGCCGAAGATGTTGCAGGGACTTCGTTGTGTTTCCTGGGTGCTCGTGGCCCTGGTGCTTGCCGCGTGCGGATCGGACGGCAGCGGTGACGGGGCGGACATTCCCGGCAAGCCCTGGTGGACGAAGGACGGGCAGACCATTCCGCCGGGGGACGATACGGCGGATGACGGAACCGGCCTGGCGGGCGACGCGATGGACGACGGCAACGGGAGGGGGGGCGACCAGACCCCGTGGAAGCCGGACGTGCAGCCTGGGGACACGCAGAGTACGCCGGACCAGGCGCAGCCAAAGCCTGACACCGTCGAGCCCCCGGACTGCCAATGGCCCGATCCGTGCTGCATTCCGGGGACCCAGTGCTACAAGAAGAAGTGGCAGATCCTGGCCTCCCTGGTCGTGATCATGGTCGACGAGATGGCCTACAACCCGGACTACTACCTGCTCGACGTGCTGCCGCCGCAGGGCAAGACCGTGAAGTTCTCGATCCGCAGCAAGGGGCAGAACCAGCTCAACCTGGTCAAGGCGTTCATCGAGCCGGGGGGCAATCCGTTCATCAACCTCGTATGGGACACGCCCGGCATGCCCGGGAGCATGCCCATGGTCCTGATGCCCGGTGAGCAGGTCGACGGGCACCTGGTGTACCAGCCGCAGGGGGATGCACTGGGAACACCGTCCGTCCTGAACGTCTGGAGCAGCGACCCGGACCACCTGTCCCGGACGGTCATCTTCAAACCCAAGGAGTCGGGCCCCGACATCGAGCTGCCGATCAACTGGGGCAACTGGGGCTGCGGCAGCACCTGCTTCGCCCACGACTTCACGATCGAGAATGCGGGGGACAAGCCGCTGGTGATCCAGAGCGGGAGCTTCGAGAAGCCGTCCGCGGAGTGGACCGTGTCCGGGTTCCCGGGCCCCGGCTCCACGCTGCCTCCGGCCGGAAGCCCCGGCTACTCCCCGTTTGCGTTCCAGATCGAGTACTGCGACAAGGACGGCAACCTGGCCGGCGATTCCAACCAGTTCTTCATCTACAGCAACGATCCGGACGAGAACCCGATGCCCATCCTGGGGACCGTCCAGCTTCCGGGCCAGTGCCCGTGAGTCCGCCCGCGGCGTGATGGCACCGGGTCCTACCCGGGGGTGGAATGAAGGGGTTTACATGTTTCGCAGGCTGAGTAAACTCCTGCGGGAAGTCGGAGGTTCGGGACATGGCGGGTCGAGAGAAGAAGCGCAGTTCGAGCGGCAGGAAGCGGGCCGGATTCACGCTGGAGCGACTCAAGGCAATTGCGTCGGCCGAAGTCATGCTGCACGGTCGCGAGCTGGTGAACGCACCCGGGATGCTCAAGCGGCTCAAGGATGGCAACGAGCTGTCGTGCATGTTCTACCTGGACGGCCGGCAGATCCGCTGCTCGGTGGATGCGCGGCGCCATTCGCTGCAGGAGCTGTGCACCTGCGACGCTCCGTACTTCTGCCGGCACTCGGTCGCGCTGGTCCTGACCTGGCTGGAGCATCCGGACACGTTCCTCGACCTCGACAGGTGGCTGGATGACCTGGACCGGCTGCCCAAGCACGAGCTGGCGGAAATGCTGCGCCGGATGGTGGGGCGCTACCCGGCCTCGAGCCTCGAGGCGCTGGGGATTGCGGGGTTCGACCCCGCGGTGCTGCTCGAGAAGCTCCACTCGGACAACGACGATCTCCTGGCCGACCTCCTGGACGAAGTCTCTCAGCCGGTCGAGCAGAACGCGGATGCCGAGAATTCGACGATCCTGCCCGGCTGGCTGGAGGAGCTCGAGGAGGACGAGGACGACGACCCCCCCCCCGGCCGCCCGGGCAAACCAATCAATTGAGAGAAGATCAGTAGCGCAGCTCGGCCCAGGGCTTCTGGTCGCCGAACCAGCGATAGAGCCCGATGCGGGGGCGGTCCTCGCCGTCCCTGTAGTCCACCATGGCGTACGTGAACCGGGTGTGAACGCCGAGGTCCCCAAGGTCCAGGCTGATGAGCTTGGTCCAGGTCCCGGTGTTGACGTACATGGCCCCGCGGGGCGGATAGCGCCGGATCTTGGCCCCGTGGGAGTGGCCCATGATAATGGCGTTCAGCATGGGGTTTTCGTCCAGGATCTCGATCGCCACGTCCTCGAGATCGGGGGTCATCACGGCCTCCTCCCGCAGGATCCGCAGGGTATGGCGGAACGAGACAGCGCGGCGATGGGCCTCGAAGAAGCGGGTCTTCAGGAAGTAATAGAAGGCCCTTGCGAATGCGGGGACTGCGACCCGCGAGTCGGTCACCATGGCACCGGTCAGATACCGTGTGAACGGGTGGACGAGATTGATGTAGGGGCGCTGAGCCTTGACGGGGAGGAGCACCTTGAGCAGGAAGATCGACCCCCAGGGGAGGTTGAGTATCGGATCCGGGTATTGCGACGTCAGGAACAACGAGTCCGAATCGACCCGGTTGAGCGCCTCGAACTGGTTGCCGTGGCAGACGCGCACACCCCCGGGCAGGTCGTAGTGGGGTTCGTAGATGCGGAACCGGATCCGGTCCTGGTAGCGGGGGGCGCCGGCCACGCTGCGGAACAGCTCCTGGACCGCGGGGAATGCGACCTCCAGATCGTGGTTGCCCAGGATGTAGGTAATCGACTTGCCGGGCCTGGCCAGGAAGGCCCGCAGTGCGCGCACCACGACCGGATGCCCTTCGAGGATCCGGGAGACCTTCTGGACAGCGACGGCCTGGGTGATCCGATCGGGAAACTGGCCGTGGATGTCCACCTTGAGCGGGTCGAGGAAGTCGCCGTTCAGGATAAGCTCGATGTTGCGCTTCTCGTACTCGCCGACGGAATGGTGCTCGAGGAACTCGGCCAGGGCGGAGTCGTAGTGGAAGTCCTCGTAGGGGTTGATCTCTCCCGGGGGATTTCCTGCCGAGATATGGAGGTCACTCACGACGAGCTTGAGCATGGCCTGCCTCGACGACCTCCCGCCAGGTTGCTACCTCCCGCTTCTCCTGCAGCCTGCAGTCTGCAGCCTGCAGC
The DNA here is from genome assembly GCA_016875215.1 of Deltaproteobacteria bacterium. Lineage (GTDB taxonomy): Bacteria > Myxococcota_A > UBA9042 > CAIXZC01 > CAIXZC01 > CAITUV01. Next base: position 740 of record VGRX01000207.1, on the reverse strand, counting down.
CTCCTGCCCGGCAAGCCCGCTCAGAGCTTGCGGATGGCCGCCCGGACCTCCTCGGCTGCGGGGCTGTTGCCGCCGACCAGGTCGAGGTAGGTCTTGTAGTGGTAGTAGGCCTTCTGGCGCATCCCCTTTTCCGCGAAGATGCGGCCCAGGTAGCGGTGTGCGTCGGGATAGGCCTTGGGTTCCAGCCCGATGCAGTTCAGGAACGCCTGCTTGGCCGCCTCGGTCTTGTTGCGCACCATGTGAATGCTGCCGGTGTAGAACCAGGCGTGGGCCGGGTCGTTCTTGCCGTCGATCATGTCCTGGTAGTACTTGAGTGCGTCGTCGTAGCGGTTCATCTTGAACAGCGTGTCCGCATAGGTGACGAGGATGTCGGTGCGATGGGTAGCCAGCGACATGGCGTTCTCCAGGTCCTTTCGGGCCTGGTCGTAGTGACCGGTCTCGAACAGGATGCGGCCGCGGTTGAAGAAGACGTCCGCGTTGCGTTTGTCCTTGGGGATGGAGATGTCCTCGTCGTAGCGCTTGATGATGAAGTCGAAGTACTTGCGGGCCTCCTTGAGGTAGTCCTGGAGCTTCGCCCCGGTGGCGTCCCGGGACATGTCGAAGAGCTGGTTGGCGTAGGCCTCCAGGTACTCGAGCTTGTCGGGTGCGATCACGGCAGCCTGGCGGAACGCATCGAGGGTGCAGTCCGGGTCCTGGAGCCTGAGACAGCTCTTGCCGACGAGGAAGTGGATCTCTGGGGG
>VGRX01000206.1 GCA_016875215.1 Deltaproteobacteria bacterium | reverse complement strand
GGGGAACAGGTTGCCGTTGAAGCGGCGGACTTCGTCGGCCCCAAAGAGCCCCCCCTTGGCCATGGCATCGAACAGAGCCGACACCGAGCGAACCAGGACGTCCGGCTTGTCGAGCGTGTTGCGCAGCACGCGAGTTAGCAGGCCGTCCGGCAACAGCCCGACATCCTCTGCAAAAAGGCAGAACACCATCCGGTCGAGGAACCGTGCGGCACGTCGGGCCTCCACGCCGCGCTTGCGCAGGGCCTCCGCCAATTCTCCGATGCGTGCGGCCGCCTGCTCGGTGATGGCCTTTGAAGGTGCCCCTGGCCGCAGCTTGGCCGGGTCGTGGAAGACCGCCCGGAGAATCTCAAGCGAACGCGGCTCGGCGAGGGTGGCCAGGGACAGCTCGTACGTGGCCGCCTTGGTGCCCGTGTAGTTGGTGCGAACCAAAATTCGGTCCATGTCCGACACGACCAGCAGCGGCGGGTTCTCCAGTTGGTCGCGGTAAAGAAGCAGTTGGGCATAGGCGGCTTCCAGGTCCTTATGCTTGCCCTTGTACTCCCAACCGAAGAAGCCTCGCTTCCACACGTCGGCGAACCCTTCCCCGCCGCCCTCCTTGCTGACGCCCTTCTCGAAGCAGAACCACTCCCCGGCGGGGTCCGCCTCGTGCGGCTTGGCGTGCTCCATCAGCTCGCACAGATCAAGGAAGTGCGCTTGCGAGCCCTGTCGCTCCCGCAACGCCGACTCGCTCCAAGTCTTGATGAAATGCGTGGGGTTCAAGCTCACCTCCTGTTACCCTTGGAGTCCCTGGACCGGCGTGGAGGGGAACGAAGACCGCCGCCTTCATGCTCGGAACCCTCGTGGGCATCGACTTCTCCCTCAACGGGGGACTTCTCGCGCTCCCCTTGCTCCAGCGTCCCCGGGACCGGCCCCGGGCACCCGCTCTCTCTGTACAGCCAGTCCAACATCGCTCTAGTATCTTCAAAGAACCGCTCAGCCTTGTCCAGCGTGATTTGCTCGGTCCAGTTGGTGCGCAGAAAGATGCTCTCGCTGTCCGGTTTGTCTTCCGCCCACAATCCCGTCACCGTTGTCGAGGAAACTCGGGCATGGACACTCAGGTCTCGGAACTTGAACAACTCCCCGAAGGTCTGAAACGGGCGCCGCCCAAGGTCGGGCTTCGCTCCTATGTGTGCGGCCACGAGAACCAGTTTCTCCTTCGGTCCGAGACGGCGCTCGCAGACATCCCAACCTTTGCACCGGAGGCCGCCAAGGTGGTTCAGGTACGATTCGAGTGCGAAGGCCGAGAAGAGCATTGCCGCCAGGAACTTGAAAGTGCTGCCTTCCGGATTCTCCCTTGCCTCCTCCAACAATGTGCGAGCGGCGGCCCGATAGTAGTTGAAAGGGTAGACAGTGGTGCTCGCTTTGATTCGCTGCACGGCAGTCACGGAGTATTCCCCCCAAGCAGAACTCTCCCCGGCTCCAACAATGCCGGCTTGGGGTCGGCAGCCGCAAACCTGAGGTAGCCATCCGCCCACGAGCCGTGCTTCGTAGCCAAAACGTCACTCCGCATCATTGCCGCCCCCAGGACTGGCGGCCACAGAATATCTCAGACCAAGTGTCTTGACCAGTGGCCGATCATTCGCCTCGTTGCTCGGCGGCGAGGGGGTGCGGTGTCGGAGGCAAGAGTGCTTCCCCGGCGTCGGGGGATGTGATTTCGGCTCGCATCACCTGTGGCGTTGCGGGCGAAGGTAGGTAGCTCCCATCATCTTGGAGAATCCCGGAGTCCCCAGCATCAGCCAAGGAATAGCGGCGGCCGTCGCTTGTGCGGGGGGGCTAGCACACTGACTGCCCAGCAGCGAAGTACGCGGCTCCGGTGCCGTCCGCCACGCGTCCGACTACTTCATGGGCCCTTCTTTCGAGCAGTCTCCCTCGATCGGTTCGACGATGCAGGCACAGGCGGAACTGTCGGCGTCACATCCGTCTTCCACGAGGCCTTCGAGGCAGCCAGCGGAGAATCCCTCTGCTGCCTCCTGAGGATCCGATTCGACGCTCAGGCACATGTTCGGGAACGGAACAGGCAACTCCTGAACGGCGCCGTCCACGCTGCACGCGGCAGCGCAGGTGACCTTGTATACCTCAAACTTCGGTTCATCGTCCCCGCCGCCCGAATCGCACCCAGTCGCGAGCCCAACCAACAACACGATCAGCACGCACATTCCCTTCATCACGACCCTCCTCTTGTGATTCTCATTGGTTGCCCCACGGCTGCTTCTCCCGCCGAAGTTCCAGGTTCCCCGCCCGCATTGCGAGGCGTTCTCGGGGCGTTTGACTAGGATGCTGGCCCGAACCTTCCTGTTTGTCAAGTTCAAATTTGCCATTCAGTTCATGGACACTCCGGGGCCGGTCCGCTACGGTCGGTTCGACCGGGACGGGGGCTAATTGAAACGCCAGGAACTACTCGCCCACATCGGAAAACGCATTCGAGAACTGCGCATCTCTGCTCAGTTCACCCAGGCCCAACTTGCCGAGCGGGCAGGCATTTCGAACGAGTTCCTGTCCAAGATCGAATGCGGGCGCACGGCTCCGTCCGTCGTCACGATCCAGCGCATGGCGGAGGCACTCGGCGTGTCCGTCGACGAACTCTTCCGCGACGTGCAAGGCACTGACGCAGTCGATTCCGCCAGTGCCCGCTATGTACTTGCAGAATTCCTCCAGGAAGCGGGCCCAGAGGGACGGGAGCTTCTCATGCGCCTCGCCCAATTGGTCCGACGGCTGGTCGATGCGAAGCGTTCCGGCTGAACAGGGGAAGTTCAGCCCGTGCGGAATCGGCGGTGCGGGATGCGGAGTCCGAATTCCGCAATTCAGGCACAGCCCACCGCTTTGGTTGCCGTGGCCCGGCCAACAACCTGCGAGAGCGACGGAACCATAGGGAGGAAGACCCAGGGGACGAAGATGGGCACACGAGGGCTTGAGAAGGCCCTCAGGGCCACAAAGCCCCGCTTTTCGGCCGATCAAGTCAACGGGCTCCAGGGGATAGAGTCCCAGGGCGGGGGGAACGACTTGAGCACTTCGTCTACGCATTCCTGACACGCCCATCCGTAGAACTTAGCCGTCAGCGACACCGGATGGTAGCGAATGACGGGACGTATGACCGGGTCGCCCTCCGGCGCGACGAGACCGCACCGGCGGCAGTGGCGGTGCGGAGCGGACGGAGCCTTGGGCGTTCGACCGGCGGAAACCGAAGTGCCATCCCGCAGTGGCAGATCGCATACGCAGGGGTCCCCAAGCACTCGCTGATCGTACCAAGGCCATTCCGGGGCCGTCCAGATCCGGAACAATCGTCCTTGATGCGGAACATCACCAGATCGCACGCCACCGGTGACATCAACGCCCGGGACCGTCCCCCTGTACGATGGTCCGGAACTCCGAAGTCGAAAGCGAAAGTTCGTGACAGCCTTGCGGACTGAAGCCGTAAGTCGGCGAAGCTTCATGGAGTCGGCCTCGCAGGAGTCACTCCCCACCTCGGAGTTGGCGTGCTTCGCTTCCTCCTTCGCCAACAAGATGGCCTCGGGGTCATTCCCGTCGATGTCAGTCACTTTGGGTCCCCTGCTATCCAACGGGCGCCCGCTCTTTCGCACAGCGTAGCCATACGCTGCGCTGCACGGGCAATTGGGTAATTGTTCGTAACACGCAACCAGCCGTTCCGCCTCCTTGCGCCGAAATCCCGCTTCGAACTGTCTAACTACTGCGGCAAACCTCCTCTTCGTCTCCTGCGTGCTTCCCTTGTCCCGACCTTTTCTACCTTTCATTTTCTTTCCCCCATTTTCTGAAGTGTCTTTAATGGTGGACAAAGAGACCAGGTGGTCTCATTGGTCTACTTGATAATGCAACATGGAGGATCACAATGCAAGAACTTCGAAGCAAACAACTTGTTTCTGTCTGGGAGGCAGCCCGCCTGCTGTCGGTTAGCCCCTGGACCATCTACTCCTGGACAACTCGCCCCGGCGGTCGGCTCCGGTCCCACAAGTTGGGCAGGCGCCGGATGATCGCCATGGAGGATCTCGAACATCTGATCGAAGAAACGCGGCAGATGCCTCCGGGGCGCGAGGTGCAGCCATGAGCAAGCCGAGCCGAACGGAGAACGCCGGGAGCCCCCTCGTTGTTGCCCCACATTTTGTCTCGCACCCCGGTCAGGACGGAGCACATTACATCGATCCGCTGGACGGCTCCAACCATGTGTGGGTGGTCAAGCGCAACAGCAGCAAGGTTGAGAAGGTCCCCTGGGGGCAGCAAGTCCACAAGGGTGGGAATGCATTGCTATCGCCGATCCCGCTCGCAACCTCCTTCGGAATGCCTCCAGAGGGAGTCCATGGAGGCATTGGCCAGCACACGGACCGGATCCTCGACCTCCTCGTGGCTGCTGTCGTTGTTCCTCCGAACACAGCACCAGAAGACGTGCGGGCGGTTCTCCGAAGCTACCTGTACCTCCAAGTACTCCGTCACGTACTTCCTGTCCGTCCGCTCCTGCTGCTCATTGGCCCTCCGGGAACCGGCAAGACGTTCATGGCGAGGGTAGTGGGGCGCCTCCTCTTCGGCCCGAAGTTCGAGGTAACCATGCGTCCGATTTGCCGTCGCGATGCCCTCGCCATGCTCGCCAACGCGCCGCTCATCGTGTTCGACAACATGGAAGTTCTTCCGGACGAGACGTGCGATCTGCTTTGCAGCGTAGTGACGCAAGTGGAACTGCAGACCAGGCAATTGTATACCGAGGCGCAGGTGTGCCGAATTCGGCCCGATACATTCCTTATGCTGACAACGGTCTCCGGCGGGGGGATTCGGGGGGACCTGCTAGACCGCTCCATTCCCATCAGGTTCTCGGGCCTACCCGATGGGACACATTTGTCGGAGAACCGGCTGCTGGAGCAGGTGGACGAAGCCCGGCCATTCTTCTGGTGGAAACTCATTAGCACAATCGCCGCACTCCTTCCGAGACTGCCCGGGAATCCGCCGGCTTCGAAGGATCGCCTGGTGGACTTCCGTTACTACGGAGGTGAAATCGCCGAAGTGGTCGGCGGACCTGTGGAGCGAGCGCGGTTCGAGAAGGGATTCGATTCGCTGCGGGCCGAACGTTTCCGCGTCCTGGGCGAAGCGAACCCAATACTCTCCGCCATTCTGGATGCGTTGGCCGCCGGACCGGTGGTGGACGACGCCGCCGGGTGGATTCGCCGCGTGGTATCGGACCTCGGCATGTCAACCACCGAGACCGCCAGCCTGCATGCTGCGTGGGGCGTCGGGGCGAAGTTCCGTGAGATCAAGAAGACCTCTGCCGGGATTGTGACCTGGACGCAAGTGCCGCGGGCTCACGGTCGGGCCCGGAAGTGGCGGGGGGAACTGCCGTGAACCGCATGAACCAGATGTCACTGCATTCTCTTTTGTTCCTTCTTCAAATGAGAGGAAGAAGAGTAAGAGAATATGGTTCAGCCGGTTCACGACCGGTAGCGTTCCGGGGCGCACTCCGGCGCAACAAGTCCCCACGGTCCCTTGCCCGCGGTCCCCCTCCAGGGGGGAACCATCTGTTTGGTGTAGTTGTGTGGGTTAGAGAATAACAACAAGGAGAACAAACCATGCGACTTAGTTTTGAACAGATCAACGAGATCTTCGGGCGGTCCGCCGTCATGCCGGGAGACGGGCTCTCGGTCAACGGGACCGAATACACAATCGACTCGGTCGATGCACAGGGGGCCGTGTTCGTCGAGATCACGAACGACGGCTGCGACGACGACGAGAGCAGCGACGAGGAGGAGGACGACTAGTTCTTCGCTGCCCGGGGAGGCTTGCCCGCTACGGGAAGCCTCCCCGGCCTCACAACCAACGAGGTGTCGAGAATGGCGGGAAAACAGAACACCAGGACCAATGCGTCCCCCCTGAGGGGTGCTGCCCCTCCCCCTGCCGCAGGCGGCCCGCAGGCCCTGCCGACAGGCGCGCGATCAAATAATGTTGAAGTGCAATCCGCGCGAGTGCGCGTGACGCGTGCGAAAGCGGCCCGCTCTCTGGGGGTGGGTATTTCCACCGTCCGACGTATGGAAGAGCGCGGCGAACTTCACCCCGCAATCGATCCGGCAACGAGGGAGCGGCTGTTCGATCCGGGAGAGATCGCCCGGGTGGCAGCGTCCCGTGACCGCGAGGTGTGCGGGGGCGATCCGACCGCCCCCCCAATGGTTGCTGCGGTCTGGACAGAAGGCGACCTCGCTGCTGCGGTCTTCGAGTTGCTCGACGCCGGGCAAACGCTTGTGTCCATTGTCGTAGAACTGCACGCCCCACCGGAACAGATCGAGAAGGCTGCCCAGGCCTGGTGCCGCCTGAAGGAGCAGGACCTGAACTCGCCGTCTGTTCCCGCCTCCATCGGGAGGCTTCGACGTCAAGTCGCCGAACTTGTCGCTGCCTACAAGGGCCTGAAGCGGCGGTTGGATGGCACGCCCCAGGTGGGCCTGGGGGACAACTTCAAATGCAGGACTTGCGGGGTCATCGGCAGCGTTGCCCTGCCAGTGCGGTGCACCGCATGCGGCGATGAGACCGAGGTCGGTTGGTGGCCGCCAGCGGGGGGGAATAGGTAGCGTGGAATGTCTGGATGCGAAATAGGTGGGACACGCAAGAAGAAGCTCGAAGAGTGGGTCGGGTCGAAATTCCGGTTGACCTCGGTTTCTCCCGATGGGACGCTCGTGTGCGCAGCAGGAGCGGCCAGGCCAGCCAGGCCATGCGAGCCGCTGCCGCTCTTTGACAACTGGTTCCGGTGCGCGTCTCACGAGGAGGTGAGGCATGAGTGTGTATAAAAGAGGCAATACCTATTACGTGGACTTCTACGACCCCTCGGGAAAGCGGGTAAGGGTGAAGGTGGGACCGAACAAGAAGATGGCGCAGGCCGCCCTCGACAAGGCCCGGGCGGACATCGCGGAGGGGAAGTTCCTCGACAAGCGCAAGGCCCCGCCGCCGAAGTCCCTGGCGGGTCTGTGCAAGGAATTCCTGGATTGGTCGCAGGCGAACAAGCGGTCCTGGAAGCGGGACGAGCTGTGCATCCGGCACCTGAGGGCCTTCCTCGGGGACTGCAAGGTGACGGAAATCAGCGCGTTCCAGGTCGAGAAGTACAAGCAGCAGCGCAAGCAGCAGGTGTCCCCTCGCACAGTCAACATCGAGGTGCAGTGCCTGAAGGTCATGCTGGGCAAGGCCCTCCGGTGGGGCTACATCGCGGCCAACCCGGCCAAGGGCGTGCATAAGTTCAGGGAGCCGCCCGGCCGGGTGCGGTACCTGTCCCCGGACGAAACCGAGCGGCTGCTGGCCGCGTGCTCGGACAAGCTGCGGCCGATCGTGATTGTGGCCTTGCACACGGGCATGCGCCGCGGGGAAATCCTGGGGCTGACCTGGGAAGACGTCGACTTTCAGCAGCGCACGATCCGGGTGGCGGACTCCAAGAACGGCGAGGCTCGGAGGGTGCCGATGACGGATACGGTGCGGGATGTGTTGCAGCAGCACCAGCAGCACCGGTCGGGCGACTGCCCGTGGGTGTTTCCCAACGATGAGGGGGAGAGGCGGGCCGACGTCAACAAGGCGTGGCAGACCGCCCGCAAGCGGGCCAAGCTGGCGGACTTCAGGTTTCACGACTTGCGGCACACCGCGGCCAGCTACCTTGCGATGGCGGGGGTTGACCTGAGGGCCATCCAGGAGATCTTGGGCCACAAGACCTTCGCGATGACCTTGAGGTACTCGCACCTGTCGCCCGAGCACAAGGCAAAGGCGGTGCTCGCGCTGGACACAGCGATCCCGGTCGGGGAACGGACCGGTCACAATTTGGTCACAAGCCGGTCGGAATCAAGCGGCGTCGTGATCGCAACCATTTGAAACCATTGGCTTTGCGGGGTCCGGGTATCCGGGCCTCCCAAGCCGATGCTCCCTATCTGGCGGCCCACGTCCCGAACAGTGCGACCCCATCGTTCCGGGACAGATCCACCTCGAGCAGGTCAGGCAGCATCCTGCC